>CALXFK010000058.1 GCA_944387575.1 uncultured Clostridia bacterium | reverse complement strand
GACTTTGACCGCGAGATAGTCGCAAATGTCAAGCGGCTCAAGCCGATGCCCTCTCCGGGGAGCAACGCAAAGAAATAGTCAGTAACACATAGTTGGTAAAACAGGGGAGCCGTCGGCTCCCCTGTTTTGCGGTTTAAATGCACGGCGGCGCGCAGACACGGACGGGGACGCGGACTGCCGGGAATACCCAAGCGCAAAGCGGCAGCCGCCGCCCGGCGTTCAGGCGGGTGTGAGTGCGTGTGCGTGTGTGTGTGAGTGTGTGCGTGCGTGTGCGTGGGTGCAAGTGTGCGCGCGGGGTTGCCTATTTTCCGGCGGCGGCAAGTGTGAGCCCATATACCGTTTCGGCGCCCGCTGCGGTGAGAGCGACGGCGCACTCGTGGAGCGTCGCGCCGGAGGTGCGCACGTCGTCTATTAGGAGCACCGACTTTCCGCGCACCGCTTCCGGGTCACGGCAGACGTATGCACCGCGGGCGTTCCGCCTGCGCTCGGTCTTGTCCGTAAGGGTGGACTGCGGAGGGGTTTCCCGCGTCTTTTCAAGCGCGTCGGCGAGTGGAAGCCCGAGCAGTGCCGCGGTCTCCTCGGCGAGCAGGCGGGACTGGTCGTAGCCCCTCTGGCGCAGACGTCCGGCGCTCACCGGCGCCCAGACGACCACATCCGGAAGGTTTGGAAACGAGCGGATAGCCTCGGTCGCCATGTAGAGCGCGAGCGGTTTTGCGTAGCTGGTCTTGCCCCGAAATTTCAAGCGGTGTACCGCACGGCGAACTCCGCCCGCATACATGAACGGCGCGGCGGCGAGCACCGGGTCGTCGCCGCGGACTGGACCAAAGGTGCGCGGTACAGTGTTGATACAGTCGCGACAGGTCTGGCGCGGCTCGTCCGGCGGGACGATTTTTCCGCAGAACACGCAGCGCGGCGGGAACAGCAAGTCGAGCAGCTTTCTCACCCGATATCACCCTCTCTTGGAGCCGACCGGCGAGGCTGGTTCACACCTCGCCGAGCAGCCGGTATTTCAAGCCGCAGTAGCGCCGCGAACGGCGGTTATTTGCGGTCATGTGTGCCACGACGCCCTCCGAACCGACGATGACGAGCAGCTCCTGCGCCCGCGTGATGGCGGTGTACAGAACGGCGCGGGAGAGAAGCTGGGGCGCCGCGTCGCATGTGACGAGCAGCACTGCCGGATACTCGCTGCCCTGGGCTTTGTGGACCGTTATGGCATAGGCAGGCTCGAGCTCGTCGAGCAGCTCGAAAGGGTATGTGGCGAGTTTGTCGTCGTAGCGGACGTGCAGTATCTCTTCGCGGAGGTCGATGTCCTGTATCACGCCGACGTCGCCGTTGAACACACCGCAGCCCTCAGCGCCGGTCGAGTCGACCCAGCGCAGGTCATAGTTGTTGCGTATGTGCATGACCCTGTCTCCGGTGCGGAAGATGTAGTCCCCGCTCTTCCGTTCCGGCTTGTCCTTGGCAGGGGGATTGAGCGCGCTCTGGAGCATCGCGTTGAGCGCCTTTGTGCCGGCGGGACCGCGGCGGGTCGGGCTCAGCACCTGTATCCGCGACGGGTCAAAACCCATGTTCTGCGGAAGGCGGCGCACACACAGGTCGACTACGGTGCGCGCCGCTGTCTCCGGGTCGGGCTTGGAGGTGAAGTAGAGGTCACCGGTGCGGTGGCGGAGCTCCGGAAGCTCGCCACGGTTGACGGCGTGGGCGCAGGTGACGATGTTGGAAGAGACCGCCTGCCTGAATATCTCGTCCAGCCTGACTGCGGGAATGACGCCGGAGGAGAGCGTTCCTCGCAGCACGTTTCCCGGTCCGACCGACGGGAGCTGGTCGGGGTCGCCGACCATAACGAGCCGGGCATCCGGCTTGAGCGCGCAGAGAAGGGAGGCGAAGAGCGAGATGTCCACCATCGATGTCTCGTCGAGCACGACGACGTCGGCTTTCAAAGGATTATCCGCATTGTGGACGAAGCTGAACCCCGGCTCGCCATCCGAAAAATTTACCTCGAGAAGACGATGGACGGTCAGTGCCTCCCGTCCGGAGATCTCGGTGAGCCGCTTTGCCGCTCTGCCGGTGGGTGAGCAGAGCACCGCGTTCAGCCCGAGCCGGTCGAATACCCCGAGCATTCCTCGCACCGACGTCGTCTTACCGGTGCCCGGTCCGCCGGTCAGGATCATGACCTGGCAGGAGGCGGCGGTGCGTATCGCCTCGCGCTGGAGCGGTGCGTACACCGTGCCAAACGAGCTCTCTATCTCGTCTATCATCCGGTCGAGACCGCGGGGAGGGGTTGGCGGATAGGATGCCATCTCGCAGAGCCGCTCCGCGACGGTGCGCTCCGCCTCGTACAGGCGGCGCAGGTATATCGCGTCCAGTCCTGCGACCCGCTCGCGCACCACGCTGCCCTTCTCGCAGAGCCGCTCGAGGGCGGAACTGACCAGCGAGTGATCGTCTATGCCGAGCAGACCGAGGGTCGCCGCGATGAGCTTGTCCGCCGGTATGAAAACATGTCCGCCGCCGCGCGAGTTGTGCTCGAGCTCGTACATGACTCCAGCCTCGACCCGGGAGGGGGAGTCGGACGAGAACCCGAGCTCTATCGCCATTCCGTCGGCGGTGGAAAACTGCACCCCGAGCGCCTCGTCGGTGAGTATGTACGGGTTCTCGCGCACAAAGTCGCCCGCGAGGCTGCCGTACCACTTGTACAGCCGGAGCGCTACCGCGGGATGTATCGAGAAACGCAGGAGCTGCTCCATGAGGCGGCGCAGACCGAGCTGCGCGGTAAATTCGGAGCTTATCTTCTCCGCCTTTCCGCGCGTGATGCCCGGGAGCGCCGCGAGCTTCTCCGGGAAATGTTCTATGACGTCAAACGTGCTCTCACCAAACTCGTCGACTATCTTCTTTGCTGTGACCGGACCGATACCCTTGACCGTTCCGCTCGAGAGGTAGGCGAGGATGGTGTCCTCGTCGTCGGGCATGGATCGCTCGATAGTCTCGGCGCGGAGCTGTTCGCCGTAAGAGGGGTGGCGCATCCAGACGCCGCTCGCGCTAATCCCCTCGCCGACGCCGATGAACGGAGCGCTGCCGACTACTGTGACTTCGTCCTCGTAGTCGTCGCTGTCTACGCGGATGACCGCGTACCCGTTCTGGTCGTTGTGGTATACGACACCGGACACGACCCCGCTTACCGTGTTCTCCCTCGACTTCTCAGAATTCATGTCATCCATCCGGGTCTCCCTCACATATATACATTACAGATTCCCACCCCGCGACGATACGGCGGAGAAATTCTGTGGTCTCACTGTCGCTGCACTCGATCCTGACCCGAACTCCCGCCACGCCGGCGATAAGTGCGGCGCCGCGCAGCAGATGTTCAAGACCTTTCGCCCCGCGCTCCACGCGCACTACGAGCTCGGCTTCCACGCCTCGCGCCCGAAGCGGCAGCAGCAGTGCACATGCAAACGCGAGTCCCGCCATAATGAGTGCGGCGGCTATCAGTGCTGCCGTCAGAAGATTGGAAAGCATCATGTCCCCCCTGTCCCGCAAATAGAAGTCAGAAAAACCGTCTGTGGCATTATATGCCGCGTCATGCGGGGGTGAGCGGACGTTTAAAATATTTTATCAAATTTTCCGCACCTTTACAATACCCGTGGTATCAGTGGTGCTCTCGTCACGGTCCGAAGGACATATTTGACAGACAGGCTGCGGCTATGTTAGAATATACGGTACATGAAAGGAGTAGTCGCAGATGAAGGTTTTACTGATAAACGGAAGCCCTCACAGCGGGGGCTGTACATTCACAGCCCTGAGCGAAATAGCCGATACGCTGCACCTGCTCGGCGTGGAAAGCGAGATACTCCATGTCGGAACAAGTCCGGTAAGCGGGTGCCTCGCGTGTGGAGGCTGCGCGGGGAAGGGTCGTTGCGTAATCGACGACGTGGTCAATGTCGCCATAGAGAAGGCGCGCGAATGCGACGGATTGATAGTCGGGTCGCCTGTCCACTATGCAGCGGCTGGCGGGGCGGTGACCTCGCTTCTAGACAGGATGTTCTATTGCATTGGCAGTGAGATGCGCGGGAAACCCGCCGCAGCGGTTGTAAGCGCGCGGCGTGGTGGGACTACTGCGGCGCTCGACCAGCTCAGCAAGTACTTTACGATGAACGCAATGCTTGTTGTCGGTTCGACATACTGGAACATGGTCCACGGCAGCAAGCCGGACGATGTCCGGCAGGATGCGGAGGGTATGCAGACCATGCGGAACCTCGCGCGCGGGATGGCGTGGATACTCATGTGTATTGAGACGGCGGATAAGGCGGGAATCAAGCGCCCGCTTTATGAGAGCGGAACGCGCACGAACTTCATTCGCTGACAGGGCGAACAAAGTAAGTATAAAGTTAAAACCTGGGGAACTGCTGATGCAGCGCCCCAGGTTTTGTGTTGTTTGTCATTCAGACGAAAACTGTTGAGATCGCGGACTGCTCAGAACTTAGAACTTAACGGTGCGCGGCTCTGAGGTGAAGGATGAGAATGTCGCCTCGGCGTCGGTAAAGCAGAGCACCTGAGTGTTCCCGTCGCCAGGGGAGTACATGTCGCGGAGCGCCGGATTGGCGTCGAGCATAGCCTCCTGCGCCTCGAGGCGGGTGTCCTCGATGAGCTTGCAGGTGATGCGTACCCATGTGCCGCCGTCGAATGCGCAGATCTCGGCTTTCGGGTTTGCGACGAGCTGTTTGGAGACGTTCTTTATCTTGCCGGTCTGGGTGTATATCTTGCCCTCAAACATGCATATAGCGCCGAACGGGCGGACACGCGGCTGGTCACCCTCGACGGTGGCGAGATAAAACGCCCCACACTTTTTCAGAAAATCATATACTTCTTTTACTGCTTCCATCCGGAATATCTCCTGAATTTTATTTTTTATTTAAACTGGAAAGCTGGGACGTGCAGGGGACGCCTTTGCTACGAGCTCTACAAGGCGGCTGTCGAAATTGCGGCGAACTTCGCACTCGCGGTCGAACACCATCGTCGCCCTGTCCGCGCCGTATACCGACCACTCGGGAAGCTCCGCGCAGTTCGGATCGCCGGTGCGCGCGAAGTTGGTCCACGCGGTGCAGACCTGCTTTTCGAGCCGCTCGGCGACGCCCGGGATACCACAGATCGGGATAATGTCGGTGTTGTGGAACGCGAACGGGATCTCTGCGCCGTGCCACGCCGGTCTGCCGTCGTCTATCGGGAAGTCGAGCGCGAACAGGTAGCAGTACGCCGGAGTGTCGGTGGCGGCGAGCCGCTTGTCGAGGAAGTCGATGTTCGGACGGCGGAAGCGGGTGTCCAGAACGAGTAGGTCGACGATATTGCGACCGGGGTACGCCTTTTTGTACTCGGCGATTATCTCGTCGGCACTGTCGCCGTACATGGCTGCGACCGCGTCGCGGCGAGCCTGTTCATCCATTTCGTCCTTCTTGGGCGGGAGCGAGACGACCGCAAACTCACCTATCATCGAGCCGACTATGCAGGGGATGCTCTTGGCAAAGTCGCAGAAGCCGACGTTGCGCGCGTCGCCGAGGTAGTACTTGCCCGGCATCGGAGACCAGCCGACGTCGATACCCTCGCTCCTCAGCGCGGGGGCGACCTCGTTATATGCGTCGACAAGCTGCTTGAACGGGACGGTCTCGAGGGCGGAGATGTTGTCCGCCGAGATCCCGAGCTTGTCGATTATCGCGGCGACCATCTTGCGGTGTCCGTCGGGAGTGGGGTTCGGACCGAAATCAATCACGCCGCTCTGGAGGATAGCCTTGTGGAAGAGACCCTCGGCAGCGGGGGTCTGCAGCAGCACCTGTATCTTTCCGCCGCCGCCCGACTGACCGAATACGGTGACGTTATCCGGGTCGCCGCCGAACGCTGCGATGTTGGTCTTGACCCACTTGAGAGCCTCGACAAGGTCTGCTATACCGGCGCAGCCAGAGTTCTCATACTCTGCACCGTAAGCCGAGAGGTCGAGGTAACCGAGTATGTTCAGACGGTGGTTGACCGAGACGACAACGACGTCACCGTACTCCGCAAGCGAACCTCCCTCGTAGGCAAGCTGCTCTATCGAAGAGCCGGAGCTGAATCCGCCGCCGTGTATCCAGACCATGACCGGCTTGCGCGCGGAGCTGTCAAGCTGGCGGGACCAGACGTTGAGGTAGAGGCAGTCCTCGCTCTCCGGCCAGAAGCGGTGCGGGATGAGCTTCTCGTCGTGCGGGATGCCCTCGCTCATGAGCGGTGCGATATACCCGTATGCGAGCGCGTCCTTGACGCCCTCCCACGGCTCGACCGACACCGGGTCGTGGAACCGCTTCGCGGTCGCATAGCGGATTCCCTGGAATGTATATGTACCGTTGAGGCAGAAACCGCGAATTTTGCCCGCAGCGGTTTCAACTATCGGGCTTGTTGATGTGCATGTAAAAGTCATGTTATTCTCCTTGTTTGGCGAGGTTTTCAGTTAATTTTTGGGATATATGACCGAGTGACGTATAGGCAGCCATTCTGCTATCGCCTTGCGCATGGTGAGATCCCAGAAATCCCACTCGTGCTTGTAGCCCGGCACCTCCTCATTGTACACGTCTAGACCGAGCTTGCGCAGGTGCTCAACGCTTGTGGTATAGTCGGGGTATGCCGCCACGTCGGCGGTACCGCATGTGAGGAAGAATTTCGGCATCTGCTTGCCCGCCTTGACCTGCTCGACGACATAGGTCCACGGGTCGTTGATTCCGCCGGTGTCCTCGGCGAACGCCGGGACGGGGGAGTGCTCTATGCCCGCCTTCGGATTGTTCGGTCCGCGCCCGCAGCCGGACATGCAGAGCGCTGCGGCATACCGCTCGGGATAGGCGACCGCGAGCTTGAAGGTGCCGAGCGAACCCATCGACAGACCGCCCACAAAGTTGTCCTCCCGCTTGTCGGAGAACGGGAAAAACGCGCGGCACATTGTGGGAAGCTCATCCGCCACAAACGTGAAATACTTCGCGCCATTCGGGTCGTCGGTGTAGCTCGCATTGAAATCGGGCGGCATGACAACCGCAAGCTTGTGCATATCGGCGTAGCGGACTATGTTTGTGAAGTTTACATAATCACTGTCATCGCCGGTGCCGCCGTGCAGGAGCCAGAGCACCTGGTACTTCATGCCGGGGACATATACGTCGTCGTTTCCGGCGACCTTGTCGGCAAAACTGTACGAGGGCAGGCAGATAGTCACGTTTGTCTGCATGTTCAGTGCTTTGGACAGGAAATTCATCTTTATGACTGCCATGTTTTTACCTCCACCGTTTAGTAAAGTGTGCACAAAATGCAATTATGTACATACTATATTTTATACCATGTTGCAATGCTATGCAATACTATTTTTATATTATTTAAATCTGGGCGCGGGACAGTGTGGGGTGTAACGTTGACGCCGACTCAGCGGCGGAGTATAATTGATGCAAATTTTCTGGAGGAATTGCAAAATGTCGGTGGCTGACAGATTTTTGAAGTATGTTACATTTCCGACCATGTCGGACGGGGGTTCGGAGAGCACTCCATCCACCGAAAAACAGTTTGCGCTTGCGAGGGCGCTGGAGAGTGAGCTTCACGAGCTCGGGCTTTGCGGTGTGCGTCTCGACGAGAACTGCTACCTCTACGCCGAGCTCCCGGCGACCGAGGGGTGCGGCGGTGTGCCGGCGGTGGGATTTATCGCGCACCTGGACACGTCGGATGCGGCGCCGGATCAGCCGGTTCGTGCGCGGGTGGTCGAGTACACGGGTGGGGATATACCGCTCGATGGCGGCGAGGTCATGCGCGTCTCCGATTACCCATACCTCGAGGATATGCGGGGCGAGCGCCTGATAGTGACCGACGGGCGGACTCTGCTCGGCGGGGACGACAAGGCGGGGGCAGCAGAGATAATGGACGCGCTCGAGCGGCTGATAAGCAGCGGTACCCCGCACGGGCGGGTGCTCGTAGCGTTCACGCCGGACGAGGAGATAGGCAGGGGAGCCGACCTGTTCGACGTGGCGGGTTTCGGCGCGGATTACGCATATACGATGGACGGCGGTGCGCTCGGCGAGCTCGAGTACGAGAACTTCAACGCGGCGTCGGCTTTGGTGGAACTGCGCGGCGTTTCGATACATCCGGGCACGGCGAAGGGGCGCATGATAAACGCGGGGAGAATAGCCTGCGAGTTTGATGGGCTGCTGCCGGCGGACGAGATCCCGGAAAAGACCGACGGGTACGAGGGGTTCCATCACCTCGTATCGATGGGCGGGAGCTGTGAAGAGGCGCGGCTCGAGTATATAATCCGCGACCATGACGCGGAGAAGCTCGAGCAGAAAAAGCGTGGATTCGAGTTTGCGGCGAACGAGATACGCCGCAGGTACGGTGATATTGTCAGGCTCACGCTGCGCGACGCATACCGCAATATGCGCGAAGCTCTCGAACCGCATATGTATGTAGTTGAACGGGCGGAGGCGGCTATGCGCGCGCTCGGGATAGAGCCTCGCGTCCACCCGATACGCGGCGGGACAGACGGTGCGCGGCTGTCGTACATGGGTCTGCCCTGCCCGAATCTCGGCACGGGCGATTACAATGCGCACTCGAGATTTGAATTTGTCTCGATAGACCAGATGGAAAAGAGTGTGGAGCTGATAGTCCGCATTGTGACCGACGCGGTCGGATTCAGCAGATAAGAGTGCGCGCCCGTCCGGTTTTGTGAGCCGGGCGGGCGCATTTTGTGCGGGTGGTCAGGGAAGCATGTCGGAGAACATGTCGTAGGCGCGCTCGCCGTAGCGGCGCATTGCACGCGCCGGGGCGGAGCGGCGGAGCTTGCGCTCGGTGCCGTTCGGAAGCATCATGAACACCGCGGCGGCGATGGCCATACCCGCCACAAAACCTTTAATGCAATTGCACATCTTCTGTCTCTCCTGATAACTGATTGTTTGTTTGTTGATCGGGCTGCGGTAGGAAACCGTCCCTGTCAGACATTTTCTCCGAAACGTGGGGAAACTTGCGGTCAAGTTTCTGGAAGCGTACTTGTGAAGTGTGCTTGGGTGTGGTAAAATAGCTGCATGAAAGGCAAAAAACGGAGCCGTGCGCCTGATTTTTTTAATGTGGAAGTGCATTATGTTGAGAAGAAAAACCAAAGTGATATTTATCGGAGTGCCGGTGCTGCTTGCGCTGTTGCTCGCGGTGCTGCGTGGAAACGAGCTTTGCAACGGATTTGAGTATTCGACGGGGCTTGCGGTCGCGTCCGACCCATCTGTGGTGCTGATGCGTATTGCGACGGTTGGGGCGCTCGCGGTCTTAGCGGTGCTCTCCGCATTCAGTCGCCCGTCCTGCGCTGGGTATGAGGAGCGGTTCTGCGGGACGCTTGGAGGGTCGATAATGGCCGCTGGAGGTGTGCTGCTCGCGCTTGCAGCAGCGATGGACTACTTTGGCGGAGAGAATGTTGTCGCGTCGAGGGTGGTGCTCATCCTGTTTGCAGTTTTTGCGGGTGCGGCGTGTATATTGGCGGTGATGCGTTACCGAAACCGTGAAAATTCAAAGCTGCACGGGGTTTTTGCGGCAGTGCCGGTGTTTATGTTCTGCTTTATGCTTGTGTTGCTCTACCGCGATATAGCAAGTGAGCCTTCGGTCGAGACATATGCGTATGAAGTGCTCGGGGTCGCGGCACTGATACTTGCGATGTACCGCACGGCGGCGCTAGCGGTTGAACCGCCGGCGCGTTCCCCGCGCATGGCGTTCTTCCTCGCTGCGGCGGCTTTCGTGCTGCTCTCGGCGGAGGCGGGCGGCGCGATGACTGCGTCTGCGCTCGACGGCATTTCCGCGCGAGACACAGGAATGCTCGGTTACTACGCCGCGGGCATCGTCTGGGTGTTTGGTGCGATGCTCTCGATCTGCAGCGAGGCGGAAGGCGGATCGGTCCGCGCGCCGGGTGCGCGGCTCCAGACTAAAAAATAGAATATTTACCGTTTACCACGTGCGTCCTGCGAACTCTGTTCGCGGGGCGCTTTTCCATACTTGCGCACTGCATACCGCCGTGGGGCGCTGTGCATAATAGATGGAGAAAAATACACGGCACACGGCGGGGGAGGACGGTATGATTTTCGGCAGACGTAAAGAGCGGCTCATCGAGGGTGGACCGTACGAGCTTGAGGACAGGATGGGGGATGCGAGGCTCTTCCGCAGCGTGGAGCGCAACGAGAAGATGCTTCGTGAGTTGTTCGACGGGGACAACAGCATGATATTCAGGCGTTTCGGGGAGAAACGCGAATTCCTGCTGCTGCTCGTCGATGGGATGATAGACAACCTGAACGTCAACCAGAGCGTCGTACTGCCGTTGGAGGAGGCACAGCGCCAGGGGTGCTGCCCGTCGGATATAGACGGTATCGCGGACAAGGTGCTCGCGGTAAACGACGTCAAACATGTCACCAAGGTGAGCGACATGATAGATTCGCTGCTCTACGGCGACACGCTGTTGATAATGGACGGTTACAGCTCGGCACTCGTGCTCTCTACAAAGGGTTTCGTGCGCCGCGGGCTCACGAGCAGCGAAAATGAAAAGGGTGCAGCCGGACCGCAGGAGGCGTTCACCGAGGCGTTTATGACGAACCTCTCGCTGATACGACGCAAACTGCGTACCCCCGACCTGAAATTCAGCTTCCGTAAGCTTGGAACGGTGACGCGGACGAATGTTGTGGTCTGTTACCTGCGCGGAGTTACCGACGAGGGACTGCTGGAGGAGGTCGAACGCAGGCTTGCCACCGTACACCTGAACGGTATACTCGACTCCAACTACATCGCGGAGATGATATGCGACACACCGCGCTCTCCGTTCCGCACCGTCGGCAGCACCGAGCGCCCGGACGTTGTAGTGTCAAAACTGCTCGAGGGTCGGATAGCACTCATCGTGGACGGCAGCCCTACGGTCGTAACGCTGCCCCACCTGTTTATGGAGTATTTCCAGAGTCAGAACGACTATTACAGCGGGTACTGGTTTTCCACCTTTACCCGACTGCTGCGGTATCTCGGTTTTATAATCGCGATAAGTGCACCGGCGCTTTATACGGCGGTGCTGAACTTTCATCCGGATATGCTTCCCGCAACCATGCTTGTCACGATAGCGCAGGCGCGAAACGGGATACTGATACCGACGGTCGCGGAGCTAGCGTTTATGCTGGTGGCGCTCTGCATATTGCAGGAAGCTGGGGTGCGCGCACCACCGGCGATAGGTTCGCCGCTCAGCATAGTCGGAGGTCTTATACTCGGACAGGCGGCGGTGGACGCAAAGCTCGTGAGTGCGCCGGTCATAATCGTGGTGGCAGTGTGGGCGGTCACTAATATGATGCTGCCCAATCTGCGTGGACCGGTCATGCTGTGTACGGCGTTGCTGCTCGGACTTTCCGGCGCCCTCGGACTTTACGGCTACTCGCTCGGTGTAAGCGCGATAGCGCTGCATGTGTCCACGATGGAGAGTTTCGGCGTCCCGTATGCGAGCTATATCATGCCGTACAGCTTCCGCGAACTGCGGGACGGGCTGATCCGCGCGAACTGGCGAAGTATGTCGCGCGGTCCGCTCTTCGGCATACGAGGAGGGGAAAAGTGAGTGGAAAGCGGGCGGCGTTTATTGCCGCTGTGATAACTGTGCTCAGTCTGCTATCGGGGTGCAGCGACTACCGGGAGCTCGAGGAGATGCTGATCGTGGTCGCGGCGGCGGTGGACTGCGAGAAACCGGGAGAGATGGTCCTTACCGCCGAAATGCTGCGCGCGGAGGGTGCGGCGGCGGGGTCGTCTGACGGTACGTCAACGTACACTGCCCGCGCGGAGTCGATGGCAGGATGCGAGCAGGAACTGCGACGGATAGCGGGCGGAGAACTGTATTGGGGTCACGCTGAGGCTATCGTATTCAGCGGCGACGCAATCGAGCAGTACCTCTATCCTGTGCTCGACTGGGCACTACGCGACAATGAAGCTCGACTCACCGTTGCTCTCGCGCTGTCCAGCGAAGAGACCGCAGCCGAACTGTTTGCGGCAAATGAGAGTGCCACGTCGGCGGGAGATGCGATACACGACCTTCTAATTGCGGGAAGCTATGCGGACGCCGAGAAACGGTCGGCGGCGGTGCGTGTCAAAGACAGACTCGACGGAGGCGAATATGCGTTGCTTCCCATTATCGGGGTCACCGAGTCGGCTGATTACCGAAAGGGAAGCGGCGGATCGTCCGATTCGAGCGGCGCAAGTGAGCAGCAGGGTCAAAGCCAGGGTCAGGATCAGAATATGGGTGGAATGAACGGCGGATCGGGCGACTCGGGAAGCTCGGGCGGAGAAGAGCAAAAGAGCTCTGCTTCGGTTGAACCGCGCATGAAGGTCGAGGGTGCGGCGGTGGTATTAGGAAGCCCGGTCCGTGTGGCGGGCGAGCTCACCGAAGACGATATGCAGCTTCTGCGGCTTTCGGAGGGAGAGTGCGGAAGAGATGGGTATGTGATCGAGGGCGAGGACTGGACGCTGATAGTCGAGAGCGCGAAGGTGGACGAGCTGAACGGTAGTATTACGCTCAGCGGAAATTGCCGCGTTGCGCTGATGGACGTATATGAAAGCGAAGAGGATGCGGGAACGGACGGCGGTGTGGATGCAGTCACCTACGGTGAGGTCGCCGTCGAGAGAATGGAGCAGGAGGCGTCACAGTTGCTTGAGGCTCAGCTCGGTGCGCTGCTCGAAAAATTTGCGCGGATAAACGGTGAAGAGCCGCTGGAGGTAGAAGTTTCGCTGAAGATCGTGAATATAGGGTTGATCTCGGCGGGGTAAGGAGAGAGGATTTTGGCGCAAAAGGAGACGTCGCAGCGGGGGTATGCCGCTGCTCTGACGCTTGCCGCCGTCGGCGGTGCTGCGTCCGGTAGGATAGGTCACGTTGGCGGAGGAGGCGAGTGGCTCTGCTGCATTGCGGGAGGTGCTGTGGGTGCGGTGTTCTTCCTGCTTTTGGGCAGGCTTGCGGCGCTCAGACCGAGCGACACCTTTTTCGGGAGTATCCGTGCGGGGCTCGGAAAGGTGGTGGGCGGGGCGGTCTCGCTTGCAATGTCTGTGCTTGCACTGCGGCTCTGTGCGCATGAGGTGGCATTGACAGGCGAGTTCATCTCATCGACGCTGCTCGACGGGACGTCGGCGTATATAATTGGCGGCGCACTTACGCTGCTTTGTGCAGCCGCAGCCGCGGGGGGCGAGAGCACGCTTACCCACTGGGCGGAGCTGATGATGCCGCCAACGCTGCTCGTCATTGCATTTGCGCTGCTGCTTGCGGTCCCCGATTTGAAACTTAGTGAACTTATCCCGCAAGCCGTTGCACCGACGGTAGCCACACGCTCGGTGCTGGAGTTCTTTCTCTCGTCGTTCTGCGGAGGGATCGGCTGCGCGGTGCTGCTGTTTCGGGTGAAGGTGGACCGCTCACGGGTGAGAAGTGCGATGCTTGCGATCGCCGCGTCGACCGTCACTATGACGTTGATATATATGTGGAATACCGCACTTCTCGGCTCGGATATGCTGGACGAGTTCAATTTTCCGACCTACCATGCACTCCGAGTAATAGGTTTGAGTTCTCTTGAGGTCAGACTTGAGGCGCTGCTCACGCTGCCGATAGTGCTGATGAGCTTTATGCGTGCATCGACGTTCTTGCTCATGTCGCTGCGCGGCGCGGGGGAGACACTTGGATTTGGAGGAAGGATCCCTGCTTTTCTGTTCGGAGCAGCGGTAATGGCGATGATTGCGTTGTTTTATCCGAATCAGAGCGTGCTTGAGATGAGGGAGGATGGATTGCAGCTCTGGACCGGAATACTATTCGTGCTGCCGGTCATCGTTTCGCTTGTGTCCTGCCTGATACGGGCAAAAGCGCGCAGATAAATTTACAAATTGCATGTTGACTTTGCAAGCCGGGGGGCGGATAATATATCCCGATATGTGGTTATGTTGTCCCGCTGTCCGGTTTTTTGTGCGGCGGGGAAGAGTGGCGCCGTGAGGTGCGCCGCCAGGTGTGGAGGAAATGCAATTGAATTTAAAACGAATATTGTTGGTAATTGTTGTGGGTGCTCTTATGCTCAGTCTCGCCGCATGTGCGGAGGCGCAGCCGTTTGAGCCGTCCGAGTCGCCTGCGGTGCCTGGATCGTCAGAGGGAACCGGTATGTCGGACGGGGATGGTGGATCCGCCGAGCCGACAGTCCTGCCCGACCCGCTCGTGCTGCCGACGCCAGAGGGCGACGTGATGTTTATCGACGGAGAGGCGGTACCGCAGGATGAGTTTTACTACCAGCTCGTCTCGCTGATAAGCGCCTATGAGTACTACGTCGGCGAGAGCATCGACTGGGACGAGGAGATAGAGGGGCAGACTGCAAACGACTTCTTCCTTGCGGAGGCGGCGGAAAGTGTGATAAGGTTCCGCGCCATCGAACGCGGGGCGCAGCTTCTCGGGGTTGATCTGAGTGAGGAGGAACTCGACCAGATAGAACAGGACATAGAGACCCAGATAGAGGACGTCGGAGGTAGAGAGGTGTTCGACGCAGCGCTCGCGTCACAGGCGCTGACCGAGGACACGTACCGCTACCTGATATATCTACCCCAGCTTTATTACAAGATGTACGAGGCGGACTACGGAGACGGCGGAGAATACGCCCCCGCCGAGCAGGATGTTGAACAGTACTATTCGGATACTTATATGACTGCGCAGCACATAATGGTGGCACTGTTTGACGACGAGGGCGAGGTTCTGAGCTTCGCGGACCAACAGGCTGCAATGGAGCGGCTGGAGGAGGCTCGAGAAAAGGCACTTGCGGGTGAGGATTTCTATGAGCTGATGCAGGAGTACAGCGAGGACGAATGGATGACCACCGAGACCATCACATTTACCGATGAGATGATGCCTCCGGAGTATTCGGATACGGTTGCCGGACTTGAGTATGACGGTATAAGCGATATATTCCAGATAGAGGACATGCTCGTGTTTATCAAGCGGTTGCCGCTCGACGGGGACTACTACGAGGAGTATCATGAGGAACTGTATGACGAGTACGCAATGCAACTGTTTGACGAGCGGATACTCGAGTGGGCGGATACGCTCGATGTCGAGTATACTGATGTGTATGAGCAGATAGACGTGCAGGCGATATATGGCGCATACTTCGGCGCGTAGGGCAAAACGAAAACGGCGGACCACATACGGGTCCGCCGTTTTTCTATGCACCCGCACGCTGCGCGCGTTCCGCCGCATGCCGTTTTACCGAGCGGGTGAGTGCCGAGTACGCAATGAGCTGTGCTGCAAATGTGAGAAGCCAGGAGATAGGGTAGGATATATATATGCTCTCAAGTGTGTGGTACTGCGGGATCTGGAATATCGTGTATATCCAGATTATCCGCATCCCGCAGACACCGAGAACGGTTATGAGCATCGGTGCAAGCGACGACCCCATGCCGCGCATCACGCCGGTGGTCACGTCCATGAGCCCGCAGAGGAAATACGGCACGCAGAGGAAGAGCATGCGCGTAAGTCCGTATCCGATGGCTTCGGTGGAGTCGGTGATATAGATGGAGAGGAGCGGCGTGCCGAAGATGTAGGCGAGAGCGCCGAAAACAATGCCGGTTACCGTCACCGAAACGAGACATATGAGCGAAATACGTGAGACGCGGTCATATTTCCCGGCGCCCGCGTTCTGACCGGTGAAGTTCAGAGCGGTTTGGTGGAACGAGTTCATGGTCACGTAGACGAAACCCTCTATGTTGCCGGCGGCGGCGTTGCCGCTCATGACGACCGACCCAAACGAGTTTACCGAGGACTGGATTATGACGTTGGATATCGAGAACAGCGAACCCTGTATCCCTGCCGGAAGCCCTATACGTATCATCTTGAGCAGCGGTGCGCGCTTTATGCGCAGTTCATTCAGGTAGAGCCGGCAGGCGTCCTGACGGTTCATCAGTGCGCGGACTATCAGCAGCGCGCTGACTGCCTGTGAGATGACGGTGGCAAGAGAGACGCCCGCAACGTCCATTTCAAACGCCACTACAAAGAAAACATTCAGCACAACGTTTATTATGCCGGCAAGCGTCAAATATATGAGCGGGCTGCGGGTGTCACCTGCCGCGCGGAGAATGGCTGAACCGTAGTTGTAGAGCATGCTGAACGGCATGCCGCAGAAGAAAATGCTCATATACGTGGAGGAGAGCCCAATGACGTCGCTTGGAGTCCCCATCATATCGAGAAGTCCCCTCGACGAGAACAGACCTATCACCGTGAGTGCTATCCCGCAGACAAACGCCATCGGCATCGCGGTGTGAACGGTGTCGTGGACAATGTCCGCCTTGCGCGCACCAAGCGCTTGCGCGACCGAGACACCTGCACCGACTGAAAGACCGATAAACAGATTGACAATAAGGTTCGTTATGGCGCCGGTAGCGCCGACTGCGGCGACCGAAATGCTGCCGCAGAACCTGCCGACCACCACGAGGTCTGCTGCATTAAAAAGGAGCTGAAGCAGACCGGTGAGAATGACCGGTATTGTATATACAATTATCTTTTTGAGCAGCGGACCTTCGCACATGTACGCTGACTGGCTCGTTACTATTTCGTATTCTCCTTTTTAAAATAGGGTGTGTCGGTAGTGCGGTACTCATTTTAGCAACTTCGCCGCAAAAAGCAAGAGAGAACTATCGCTAAAAAGCGGCGGGGAAAGCGTGCCGCGATTGTCAGGTTTGCAGCGGTGAAGTGTCTTTCCCGGAAGAACACGATGCATAAAATTACCCCGCGAGCCCTGGGCTCGCGGGGTATGTAAAACTATTCGGTTGTATTGCCCCGATGGTTTCTGTTATCAGTTGAGTTCACGTGCGAAGTAGCGGTCGAGTGAGGCCTGATTGATCGCGGTCGCCTCGCTGAGACCCATACGCTCCATAGTGGAGATGTAGTTGTCCCAGGTCGCGTCGACGTCCTTCTGACCGAGTATGCACGCGGTCGTGTACTCGCTTACGTAGGTCTCGATGTCCGCGTAGATCATCGAGTATCTCGCACCCTCTTCGCTCGTCTTAAAGACCGAGGAAGGCATGTTCCAGTCGTCGTCGCCCTCGCCGTAGTTGCCATCGGTGAGGTAGTCGGTCTCCTCGATGACGGTGGGCATCAGGTCGAAGCGCGGAGCGGTCGACTCGATTCCGATGCCGCCCATGAAGGTATTCATGAAGAGCATCCATATGACGCCGATGCCGTCCGGGTTGTTGACGATGTTGTCAGTGAGCCACGGATGTCCGTCCTCGTCGCGGTAGTAGGAGATTCCCTCAACGCCGTACTGGCAGTACATTAGACCCTGCTCAGTGTACCAGTAGTCGAGCCAGCGGCATGCGACTTCTATGTTCTGGCACTCGGTGGTGATGTAGGTGGAGTGCATGAAGAAGCTGGTTTTTGACCAGTTGTGCGTCACCTGATCTTCGGTCTGACGCGGATAGTGCGCGGCAGCGAGGTAGAAGTTCGGGTCACTTACGCTGGACTGGTTGTAGAACGTGCTTCCCCATGTGCTGTCATTTTGTGCGCCAACGAGGGTTTCACCAGCAATGTAGGGGTAGTATAGGTCGGTGGAATCGCCTCCGTCATAGGTGATATCCTGATAGATGTACCCCTTGGCGTACCATTCCTGCATCTGCTTGAGGTACTCTTTGTAGCCCTCGGTTGCCGGTCCGTATACGACTGTTCCAGCCTGATTCATGAATGCGTTGAAAGTGTCGTAGGCAGGAGTCCAGTTCTGGTCGACACCGTAAGATACGAGCTGCATGAAGTTCGAATATCCCGCGTCCTTCAGGGTGCTGAACGCAGCATCCCAGTCAGACACGAGTTCGGGAGTTTCAATGCCGAGGTTGTCAAAAATGTCCTTGCGGAAGCCGAGACCATATATGACGCGCGCATTTGCGTCGTACAGGTAACCAAATCCGCGGGTGTGTCCCTCGTCGGTGGTGGCGTTGCGGAGATAGTCCTCGTTGGAGTGGAGGGTGTGATAATAGTTCGGATAGAACTCGGCGTAGGGGTTGATGTCGATATAATATCCGTCCGCAATAGCCGCATCAAGTCCGCCGGGATATGTGGTCATGAGCTCTTTGACCATGTCCGGCAGGTCATCTCCGACGAACAGCAGGTTGTAGGTCTCAGCTTCGGTGGTCTGGTTGGGGTGGATCCAGTTTATATGGACTCCGCTCAACTTCTCCATCTCCTGAATTATCGGGTTGGAGTTCATGTCCTCCATGTAGGAGAGAATGATGGTGAAGAGCGGATAGTAGAATTCCAGCTCTATCTCACCGGGGTCACAGAGCGGATAGACCGCGTACGGGTCGTCCGGAAGCTCCGGCGCTGCGGGATCATCATCGCTGGGTGTCGGGTCGCTTGCTTCGGGTGTGCTGGTGGGGGACGCTGTCTCACCGCCGCCATCCGAGCATCCGGCGATCGTGCCCATGATCATCAACAGACACATGAGCAATGCTAGCAACTTCTTAAGCATGGGATCCTCCTTCCTCTTTCCGTGTGTTTATTTTCTGTCGAACTTGTAAATATCTAAGATATTTTACAAATGTATTATAATGCTGTGCCAAATAGTTGTCAATTGATTTTAAAATAATGTTACAAAATTAAAAATAAATTTTTTTGCTCAGTTGTTTTAAACTTACAAAAACTATGTAGTTGCAAAAAGATGTTTAGTTGCTAAAGATTATCTAAAGTATGCGCAGAAAAAATCAAAGCAGCATAATTAAAAAATATTAAAAAATCCCGCGGACTGTAAAGTCCGCGGGAAGAAAAGGGAAAACATGACATCGCATAGATGTGCCGTATTGGTGTTCGATCAGACCAAACCGAGCCGGAGATCAGCCGAGTTCACGAGCGTAATAGCGGTCGAGCGCGGTCTGGTAGATTGATATAGCCTCTTCAAGACCCATGCGCTCCATGGTGGCAATGTAGTTGTCCCATGTAGCGTCGATGTTGTTCTGACCGAGTATCGAAGTGGAGGTATACTCACTTACGTAGGTCTCTATGTCTGCGTAGATCATCGAGTACCTGGAGCCCTCGTCGCTCGTCATAAAGACTGAAGTCGGCATGTTCCAGTCGTCATCGCCCTGACCGATGTTGCTGGTTGCGAGGTAATCGAGCTCGGCGACGACAGTGGGCATCAGGTCCATACGCGGAGCGGTCGACTCTACGCCGAGACCACCCATGAAGGTCTTCATGAAGAGCATCCATATGACGCCGATGCCGTCGGGATTGTTGACCATGTCATCGGTGAGCCACGGGTGACCGTCCTCATCGAGGTAATAGGACACGCCCTCAACGCCGTACTGACAGTACATGAGACCCTGCTCGGTGTACCAGTAGTCGAGCCAGCGGCAGGCTACCTCGATGTACTCGCACTCGGTCGTGATGTAGGTCGAGTGCATGAAGTAAGTGGGTTTCGACCAGTTGTGAATCACCTGGTCCTCGGTGAGCCGCGGATAGTGTGCGGCAGCGAGGTAGAAGTTGGGGTCGTCGACGCTCGACTGGTTATAGAGGGTGCTTCCCCAGCTTCCATCGAGCTGCACGCCGACGAGTGCGTCGCCAACTATGTACGGATAGAACATGTCGGTCGAGTCGCCGCCGTCATAGGTGATGTCCTGATAGATGTACCCCTTCGAGTACCAGTCCTGCATCTGCTTGAGGTACTCCTTGTAGCCGTCGGTCGCCGGTCCGTATACGACGGTACCAGCCTGGTTCATGAAGGTGCTGTTCGTGCTGTAAGCGGGGGACCAGTACGGGTCGACGCCGTAAGCGGTGAGCTGGACAAAGTTAGAATATCCTGCGTCCTTCAGGGTTGCGAATGCGGTCTCCCATTCGGAGATGAGATCGGGATTTCCGATGCCGAGGTTGTCGAAGATGTCCTTACGGAAGCCAAGTCCGCCGCTGACCATTCGTCCGCTCATGTCGTAGAGGTATCCGAAGCCGCGGATGTGACCCTCGTCGGTGGTCGCATTGCGGAGGAAGTCCTCGCTGGAGTGGAGAATGTCATAGTAGTTCGGGTAGAAGTCGGCGTAGGGATTTATGTCGAGGTAGTAACCGTCCGCTATCGCGGAATCCAGTCCGCCGGGGTAGGTGGTCATGAGCTCCTTGACGATGTCCGGCAGGTCGTTGGAAACGAAGAGCAGGTTGTACGTCTCAGCCTCGGTGGTCTGGTTGGGATGCTGCCATTCGATGTGGACCCCGCTAAACTTCTCCATCTCCTGGATTATCGGGTTTTCATTCATGTCCTCCATGTAGGACAGAACGATAGTGAAGAGCGGATAGTAGAACTCCAGCACTATCTCACCCGGGTCACAGAGCGGATAAACCGCATACGGGTCGTCGGTGACCTCCGGGGTCGGGTTTTCGCTGCTCTCGGGGGTCGCCGCACCGTCAACCGGCGTACTGGTTGGCGATGAGCTTTCCCCGCCGCCGTCCGAGCACCCGGCAATCGTGCCGGTTATCATCAACAGACACAGAAGCAATGCTAACAATTTCTTAAGCATGGGGTCCTCCTTCCTCTTTCCAATCGTGGTTTTTGTTGTCTTGAACTTTTACGACTATATTATAATATTATTAAAAAGTCTGCGTCAACGTATTTTGTAAAACATGCGACAAAATTAAAAGAAGTACACAAAATATGTGGACAGTGTACACAAAAACAAAAGAACATTTATTTTGCAAATAAGAGGCAAATAGTGTATTTTTAAAATACAGTGACAAAAATATTTAAAAATGTGTGTTGTATAAGTTTGGTTTCAAAGCTGCCATTGTAAAGGTGTGTTTGTGGATGCTATAATGACCTCAGCGGAGAAGATACATTAAAAGCACGCTAAAAGCTGGAGGTGACGGCATGGAAGCCATGAAGCCGTACAAGAAGGACTTTTCTTACTCGTATGCGCTCGGGGCGTTCCCGACTGTTGAGCTGCTGCGCGCGCGACCCGATGCGGTGCACGGTGTGTATATACATAGCACCTTCGAGGACACGAGCGGCATTCGCGAGCTCTGTGCGGAGCTTGGGGTGCAGGTGTACGAGGGGGATCGCGCGATAGCTCGTGTGAGCCCGAAGGAGAACGTGTATGTTGTGGGTGTTTTCGGTAAGTATGAGGATGCCCTTTGCGGAGAGCGTCCGCATGTTGTGCTGGTCAATCCGGGCGATATGGGAAACCTGGGGAATATAATGCGCACTGCCGCTGCATTCGGGTTTGAGGACATTGCGCTTATTGAGCCGTGTGCGGACAGGTTTGCACCGAGGACGGTACGTGCGTCTATGGGTGCAGTATTCAGGGTGCGCACACATCGGTACGCTAGTTTTGATGAGTACAGGAGCGAGTTTCCGGACCATACGGTGTACACTTTTATGCTTACCGGAGCGCGTCCTCTTGGCAGGTCGGTAGAGGGGCTTGGTTGTAGGTATTCGCTCGTGTTCGGAAATGAGGCGACCGGGTTACCGGATGAATATGCGGGATATGGGACAAGCATCCTTATAGAGCAGAGCCCGGCGGTCGATTCACTTAATCTGACAATAGCTGCGGGAATTGGCATGTACATATTTGGACAGAGCGGAATGGAGGCAGAAAATGAAGATAGTCATCGCATCTGACATCCACGGTTCGGCGAGTTTTTGTGAGAGTCTCATCGAGCGGTACCGGCTCGAGGGAGGCGAAAAACTGCTGCTCGCCGGAGACATCCTGCACGGGGCACCGGGTGCAGGCAGTGGAGCGCCTCGCGTGTGTGCGCTGCTGGGTGAGCTTGGGGAGGACATCTGCTGTGTTGCGGGAAACTGTGACCGCCCGGAGGATGCCGAACGACTCGGGTTCCCGCTGCACGAGGGGTACTATTCATTTGACGCGGGAGAGCGCAGGCTCGTACTCACCCACGGACACATATATAATGAACGCCGTCTGCCGCCGCTCGAGAAGGGAGATATCCTTGTCTGCGGTCACAGCCACGTAAAAGAGGCAAAGAGACTGAAAAACGGGGCGTTTCTTGTCAATCCGGGGTCGTTGTCCCAACCGAGAGACGGACTGCGGGGAAGCTATGCCGTCTATGACGGGAAGTGTGTGCTGGTGAAGTACCTCGATGGAAAGACAGTGCTTACACTCGAACTGTGAGTGACATAACTGCGCGGGTCGATGTAAAGCGAAAATAACCCCTGGTAATAACTCCGGGAAAACTGTCGAATTATGCGCGGTACGGGCGATTTTGAAAACTCGACCGTGAAGCTGTGCTTTACACCCGGTTGCGCAAAAGGGCGAAGTTGAGCTGTTTTTGCCATTTTGTATGGGTGATTTCCGCAAGTGCGGGGTAGGTCGAAAGGTGACATAATAAATCGTCGGGTTTTACTACGATTAGTTTTGCACAGTTTCCACAGGGTTTTCCACAGCTGCGGATAGTTTGCGGCGGAGTGGAAGTGGGGAAAATGGAAAAATAAAACAACGCCGCAAATTGGTACTGGGGAGATCTGGCGGGAAATTTTGTTTACATAACCGTGAAAAACTGCATTGCCCAGACGTGACGTGGGTGAGGGGGAGGATGCAGGACACATAACGAGAAAACGCACCGGTCCACGTGCAGTGAGAACCGGTGCGGTAGGGTTATAATGTTTTAATAATGAATCTTGGGAGGGTTCAGCCGTCGTATACACCGGTCGAGAGGTAGCGCTCGCCGGTGTCCGGGAACATGGCGACTATCTGCTTACCGGCGTTCTCGGGTCGGGCGGCGACGCGGGCGGCGGCGGCGGCGGCAGCTCCGCTCGAAATTCCGACGAGCAGACCCTCTGTGTGTGCAAGATCACGGGTAGCTGCGAATGCATCCTCGTCGCTGACGGTGACGACCTCGTCAATTAGGTCACGCTTGAGTACATCAGGGATGAAGTTTGCGCCTATTCCCTGTATTCCGTGACTGCCGAAGCGTCCCTCGCTGATGAGCGGGGAGGCGGCGGGCTCGACTGCGACCACGCGGAGGTTCGGAAGTTTCTCGCGCAGTCCCTCGGCGGTGCCGGTGAGCGTACCGCCGGTGCCGACAGTCGCGACAAGGATGTCCACCTTTCCGTCGGTGTCCTCGAGAATTTCGCGGGCGGTGGAGACGCGGTGCGCCTCGGGGTTTGCGGGGTTGGAGAACTGACCCGGGATAAACGAGCCGGGCGTCTCACGGTGGAGCTTTTCGGCTGCTTCGATGGCGGCGCTCATACCGCCGGCGGCGGGGGTGAGTATCAGTTCAGCTCCTAGCGCGGTGAGCAGCCTGCGTCGCTCGAGACTCATGCTCTCCGGCATACAGAGTGCGAGACGGTAACCGCGCACCGCAGCTACGAACGCAAGCCCGACGCCGGTGTTCCCGCTCGTTGGCTCGATTATGAGCGAGCCCTTTTGTATGAGTCCGCGGTGCTCCGCATCCTTGATCATGGCGAGCGCCGGGCGATCCTTCGCCGAGCCGAGCGGGTTGAAGTATTCGAGCTTTGCGATAAACGCCGGAACGCCCGCGTTCGCGCAGAACCGGTCAAGACGCAGCAGCGGCGTGGAGCCGATGAGCTGGGTGAGGTCATCGTAAATTTTCATTGGAGCATCCTCCTGTATGGATTTATTGCACTGCCGCAATTATAGTGCTCCCGGAGCCGCGCGTCAACACGCAAAAATTCGCTTGAAGTGAAGTCGTGCTGCGGATATAATATACAATGTTACGGGATCCGATCCGCCCAATGGACCGGGGTCCCGCAGACATGACATATAAGAACTCAAGGAGGGAAACGTAAACGTATGGCAAATGTTATAAAGGTAGACGGCATGAGCTGCGAGCACTGCGAGCACCGCGTTGAGAAGGCGGTTCTGGCGGTGGCTGGCGTTACATCGGCAAAGGCGGACGCCGCTGCCGGCACTCTCACCTATGAGGGCGGAGACGCCGCTGCGGTAGCCGCTGCGGTCGAGGACGCCGGTTACGACGTCATCGGCTGAACCGAGTGATGTAAAGAGTAAAAGTTTACAGGCACTGCGGCGAAACTTGTCGGAACTGAAGGAAAGCTGACATAGCCGCTCGCGCGCCGCGAGGCGCGGATTCATGCAGGGGTGGTTCTCCGCTGGGATGGAGGACCGGGATGGGGCGGTGTGTGCGCATTTTGAAAAGCGCGCACACCGTCCACGTTTTTTGCCAAACCGCGGTAAAGCTCGCCGCCATAGACACTTTTCAAACTAATCAGGGCGTCATGTGTTTCTCTCACATGGCGCCCTGAATTTGTCGGTAAATATCAAACACTTTACAAACTGTTTTGGTAAGATAATTCCGGGGGAAAATGCGTAATGCAAAAAACTTTACAGACCGGAAAGCTGCGCTTTACATTGCGTAGTTCTGGAAGTAGTTCTGGACGAGCACTATCGGGGTGCCCTTGTCGCCGCTGCCGCTCGTGAGGTCGCAGAGCGAACCGATGAGGTCGGTCAGGCGGCGCGGGGTGGTGCCCTGCGAAGCCATCTGTCCCTTGAGGTCCTGCTCCTTTTCGCGGATACGCTCACGTATGGCATTGGCAAGTTCCTCGCCCTGGAGATCGGCGAAGTCATTGTCGGCGAGGAATTTAAGTTTGAGCTCGTTGGGCAGACCGACAAGTCCGGAGGTGTAGCCCGCGCCGACGACCGGGTCTGCAAGCTCCCATATCTTCCCGACCGGGTCCTTGAACGCGCCGTCGCCGTACACCATCGCCTCGATCTTTTTACCGGTGCGCGAGCAGAGCTCGGCGCTTATCTTCTCGGCGACCTCCTGTGCGTTTTTCGGGAAGAGCTTGACCGTCTCCTCGGTGGCTTTATTCGAACCGAGCAGACCAAACTGCGGGTTGTAACCACTGCCGTCCACGCTCTCGTTGAGGATGTCGCAGAGGGTGAGGACCTTCTTTGCACCGGCAGCAAGAGCGATCCGACGGCTGCGCTCACGGGTGTGGATATCGCAGCAGAGGACGTTTGATGTGTATGGAACGATAGCGGAGGCGTGGTTGGCGAATAGTATCTCGACCTCGGCTCCCTCGCCGCGTATTATGCTCTCGTAGTACTCGACGTAGTCTACCCCGGTAAACGGATGCTTGACGTTGCCAAAATGGGCGCGATACTGTTCAAGGGTGAGCACATCGGAATACGGGTTTACGCCGCTCGCATCCAGCATGTCCATGTCGAAGAGGTGGTTTCCAACCTCGTCGGACGGGTAGCTCAGCATGAGCACGACCTTCTTCGCGCCCCGCGCGATACCGCGCAGGCAGATGGCGAAGCGGTTGCGGCTGAGTATCGGGAAGAGGACGCCAACGGTGCCATCTTCTCCCGCGAGCTTGCGGCGGACGTCGGAGGCGATATTGTCGACCGACGCGTAGTTGCCGTCGGCACGTGCGACTACAGCCTCGGTCACGCAGACCACATCCCGGTCGGAAAGGGAGAAACCCTCCTCCTTCGCCGCAGTCATGACCGAGTCGGCAACTATCTTGACAATGTCATCCCCCTGACGGATGATGGGGGCGCGAAGTCCCCTGGATATGGTTCCTGCCATACAGATTCTCCTCGCAAATAAAGTGTTGTGCCGCCGGCGCTTCCGGTCCCGGCGCATAAACAAACCATATTATTATAACATACCGCAGCGATTTCGGCAATATTTTCGTATTTATAAATTTGAATCAGTCGAACGACGGAGCTCCCGCCCCGTCCCACTGATACCGCTCGAGCGGGACGCGGTCATCTTCAAACTCCACGCCCTCCGCCTCGAGCAGTATCCGCTGCATTTCCATCCCACCGAATGCAAACGCACCGGAGAGTTCCCCAAACCGGTTGACCACTCGAAAGCAGGGGATGTGCTGCGGGTCGGGGTTGACGTGCAGAGCGTACCCTACCACCCTCGACCAGCGCGGGTTTCCGGCGAGCAGCGCGACCTGACCATAGGTCGCTACCCTCCCCTCGGGTATTGCGCGCACAACCCTGTATATCCGTTCAAACGTGCTTTCGCTCATCAAGCGGTACCGCTCCGTCCGAGCGCGACACAGTCGGCGCACTCGCCATAGAAAATGAGGCTGTGCCGCTGTACGTGCGCGCCGGTCATCTCCTCGACCGACCGGTTAAGCTCGCCGCAGAACGGGAGGGCAAGGTCGCTTACCCGACCGCAGGAGGAGCAGCAGAAGTGGTAGTGGTCGGAGGTGTCCGCGTCAAACCGCTCGGTGCCCTCTCCGGTCGTGATACGCAGTATCGCGCCGTCGTCGGCAAGCATCGACAGGTTGCGGTAGACGGTGCCAAGGCTTATATTCGGAATGCGTCGCCGCACCATGTTGTAGATCTCGGACGCGGTCGGGTGAGAGGTCACCGACGACAGCTCTTCGATTATTGCGGCGCGCTGCTGTGAAAACTTTCTCATAGTTCGCTCCAGTTAAATTACAAAAAATAAAAATAACAGTAATGATTACTATACCATATCTCATTTTACAGTGAAGGTGGCAAATTGTCAACCGGAAGAATTAACAAATGAGGTCGAAGGCGGCTCGGGAGTTGAAAGTTGGCGGGAGGGGCGGTATAATTGTGTGAAAAAGGCGGGGGAAACCGGAATGGAGCGCGAACTGAAATTCAAAATAGCGGAGGCGGAGGACGGGCGCCGGCTCGGCAGCGTGCTGCGGTACGGGCACGGCTTTTCAAAGACGCTGATAGCCAGGTTGAAGCACCGTCCGGGCTCGGTGCTGGTGGACGGGGCGCCGGCGCGCATGACCGACCGCGTGAATGCGGGCTCATCGGTGAGGGTGACGCTCGAGGAACGCGATTCGGCGGGAGGGGCGGAGGCGTCCTTTCTGCCGGAGGTGCTGTATGAGGACGGCGGTCTGATAGTGATAAACAAACCGGCGGGTGCAAAGACGCATCCGGCGTTCGGCGGGGACTATTCAGGGACGGTTGCGGCGGCGGTGCTCGCATATCTGGGCGAGGGCTCGTTCCACCCGGTGACCAGGCTGGACACGGGGACAACCGGCGCGATGCTGATAGCGAAGAACGGGTACATGCACAGCCTGATGCAGCGGCGGCTGCACACGGGGCAGCTTGAGCGGGAGTATGCAGCGATGGTGCAGTGCGCACCCGAGCCTG
>CALXFK010000057.1 GCA_944387575.1 uncultured Clostridia bacterium | reverse complement strand
CGCCCGAGCCGGAGCAGTCCCCGTGGGTTGTGATTGCGCCGGTCGCCGCGGGCGTGGCGCTGATTACAGCCGGGACGGTGGTGGTGCTGCGCCGCCGCGCGCACGCCGCAAACAGATAACCCCGGACACCCTGAACAATACGAAACGCCCAGCCTCGCGGCTGGGCGTTTTTGTGCGCCGAAAAGGCAAAATGCAGAAAAACCACGGACATGGAAGTACAAAAAATACGCGGCGGGAGCGCCTTGCCGCTTGTCGCTCGTCAGCGGATAAATTGCCTCCCGTGGCGGGGGTTTTTCCCTACGACCTCAACCGCCTGGCTCAGTGCGGTCATCACGTCGGCGCGGAATTGCATTTCATAACTCTGCAATTCGACAATAAGCCGACCCTGACGGGTCGCCACATAGTGCGGCTGGAGGTGGTTCAAGGCGTAAGCGATCACGTCTGTCTTACATTCGTCGCAGGTGCAGTATGGGCTTGTCGCCATAACCGAATCTACATTTTGAAGTACGATATCTTCCATGAGATTCTTGCACTCAATGTTCATAACGGTTTCCTCCGTCTGTAATCTGATGCATCTATTATAATGCTTTTGAGGGAAAAACACAGTTATTTTTGTAAATCGCGGCGTTGCCGCGGTAAAAGGGGCTTAAACCGAACCGGGTTCGGACAAATTTGGAGACCGGACAGCAAAGCCTGTTTTTCTCCGCTCTCCAATTGGAGCCGCAATATCCTCTGCAGCGTAGTCCACGAAAAGTTCACTAAAATTTATTGCAAAATGATTATGCATATGATACAATTTGTGCAGCCATAAATTGGGGTTTAAAAATATCTATGTAAGAAACGGTTAAATATTGGCAAATAGGAGGGGACTAAATGAAAAGAGCGCGAATAAGAATGGGGAAATTTGCGGTGCGTGCGCTTGTGGTATGCCTGACTGCGGCGCTGCTGCTCGGCGGGGTCTCGGCAGCCGCGGCAGGCGGCGGGGAGGGCGGGACTATCCAGGTGTTCACGCCGGAGGTGAGCGACACGCTCTACCAGGCGATGAGCGAGTACCAGAAGCTCACCGGCGTACGGGTCGAGACGATGAAACTGGACACGATAGGCTTCACGCTTGTGGACTACTACGAGCTTCTGCGGGAGCTTATCGCGGACGGAAATGCTCCGGATATAGTGTGTATGCCCGGTCTGCCGGCGGATGCGTTTTTGGACGGTGGGGCGTTTGCAGACCTGTCCGGGCTTACGGCGGGGCGGGAGTTTGACGGGAACATACTCGCAAAGTACACAAGCGTGGACGGCGGGATATATACGCTGCCGGTCACGCTCACAGTGCCTGTGCTGCTCGTAAACCGTACGCTTCTCGAAGAGGCGGGGCTCGAGCTTCCCGAAGAGATGAGCGTCTCCGACTTTGCGGAGCTCTGTGCCCAGGCGTCCTCCAAGCTCCCGGGAGGGGTTGCGGTGTACGGTGCGGAGGAGCAGGACCAGTGGTCGGCGGGGCAGATAGCGGAGGAGTTCGACCTTGAGGCGTATACATATTTCGACCCGTATGCGGGAAGCGACGACGATTTTGATACCGCTGGTTTCATAGGCATGAGCGAGCAGTACGCGGCTCTTGCGCAGGTGATAGACACGGCGGCGGTGAGCGGAGATGCAAGTGAGTCGCAGAATGTCAAGGCGGTCGAGGCGGGAGAGCTGCTGTTCGCGCGCTGCGAGCTGAAGCGTGCGCTCGAGGCGGCGGAGACGAGCGACGCGCTCGAGGTTGTGAGCTTCCCGTCCGCAGGGAAAAATCCGCTTATAGTCCTGGACGCGGTGTCCGTTCCGGCTGAGGGGAATACGGCGGCTGCGATGGGGTTTGTTGAGTACCTTCTTGGCGGGTTCCAGACGTGGCTTGCGGAGCATGAGCGGGTCGCGCTGGACGACGCGGCGAACCGGGAATATTATAGCGGCGAGATGGTCGGGATTATAGATCGGGCGACCGACCTGAGTTTTTACGGGGACTCTGTCATGTCGGTGTATCAGTCGGCGATGCGGGTTGCGAATATGAGCTCGTCGCCGGATGCACAGTCGGATATGGCGCTCAATATAAAGGACGATGTGGAATCGTGGTTTGTGAAGCTCGCGCCGGAGAGGATAAGCGCGTTCATGTATGTGGTGCTCGTGCTGCTCTATGTGATTACAGCCGCCGCAGCCGCCGCCTGCCTGTACCTGCTCGTATCCGCAGTTCTGAACAACATCAGGCGAGGGAAAGCGGTGGCGCAGACCGGCGCGGATCGCGCCTATGGGGAGATAGTGGACACGGTGTATTCAAGGCAGATGGAGTACACGATTGCCGCGATAGTAGCGCTGCTGCTCTCGGCGTGGATGTTCGGCATAATAGGCGGGCTCGAGCGGAACTACACGATGTTCCCGCTCCCGGTGCGCAGGCAGTTTGTGTGGGTGCTCGCGCTCGCGTTCGGGTTTGCGGCGCTGTTTGCGGCGGGGGGCGCGTTCTTCACGAAGGTGCTGCTCTGCGAGAAAGCGATAGTGGCAATATCGGTGTTCTCGGTAAAGACGGTGATGGTCGAGAATATCCGGGAAATACACACCGGCAGCGTGAAAGGCTGCATGATAGACACTGTGGACGGCAAGCCGGTCACGCTGAAGCCGGGAAGCTACCGCGACCTCAACGGAAAGCTGAACAGCTACATGGAGAAAATGGAAATCGGAAATAAGGACTGACCGGTTTTGAGCGACCGGGCGGCGCGATTGGAGAGGGCAACGCGATGAAAATGGGGATGAAGATGAGAACGATATTCCGCACACTGGCTGTGTGCCTGTTCGCGGCGCTGCTGCTCGGGGGCATTGGCGCTGCGGCTGAGAGCGCGCCCGCGCAGACCGCGGGCGCGGACAGCATTAGCCTGTTCATGCCGTATATGACCGACACTATGATAAACGCGCTGACCGAATATGAGAGACTCACCGGAACGCGGACAGAGGTGACGACCTTCATGGCGTTCGGGCAGAGCGACTTCGCGGTGACTGCGTATCTCAATGAACTTCGCGCGAGGATAGACGACGAGAACCCGCCGGACATCGTGTGTATGCCGGTGCTGCCGACCGATGCGTTTGTAAAAGAGGGAGTGTTTGCCGACCTGTCCGGGCTCGTGGAGGGGCGGGAGTTTGACGAGAACATACTCGCAAAATACCGCCGGGAGGACGGGCTTTATACGCTGCCGGTGTCCTTTAGCGTGCCGGTGCTGCTCGCAAACCGCAATCTTCTCGACGAGGCGTCGCTCGAGCTTGCGGACGGCATGACTATGACCATGCCCGAGTTCGTGGAGCTGTGCCGAAGCGCCGCCGAAAAGCTGCCCGACGGGGTCGCGGTGTACGGCGCCGCGTCACTGTCCGAGTTGGCGCTGTCCCAGGTGGAGCGCGAGCTGAACGTCGAGGGGTACACCTACTTCGACCCGTATGAGCGCGAAAAGTCCGACTTTGACGCGGAAGGATTTGCGATAATGCTGTCCGAGTATATCGATTTCAGCTTGGCGATGGAGGAGCTGCCGGTGAGCGGCTTTGAGGACGAGAAGTCAAATATTGAAGCGGTCGAGGCGGGCGAGCTGCTCTTTGCGCGCTGCGAGCTGAGAAGCGCGCTCGAGGCGATGGAGAATAGCGACGCGCTCGAGGTGGTGAGCTTCCCGTCTGCCGGGAAAAACCCGGCGGTGGTTCTGGACGCGGTTTCGGTTCCGGCTGATGGGAACACAGAGGCTGCGCTCGGGCTTGTGGAGTACCTTCTTGGCGACTTCCAGAAATGGCTTGCGGAGCATGAGTGGGTCGCGCTCGACGACGCGGCAAACCGCGAGTATTACACCGGCGGGACGCTCGAGATAGTCGAGCGCGCCAAAGACGTGAGCTTCTACGACGACTATCTGTTCTCAATAACGCGGACGTACCCGGCGATTTTTATGAATATGGATGGAAATCCCGAAAGCGTCAATATGCTCGAGCAGAGAGCGTGGAATATAAAGAGCGATGTGGACGGTTCACTCGAGAGATTCGCGCCGGAAAAGGTAAAGCCGTATATGTATGTGGTGATAGTGGTGCTGTACGTGCTTCTGGTGGCGGGCGCGGGGGCGAGCGTCTATCTGATAGCGGCGGCGGTGGTGTCCTTTGTGAAGCGCGGGAAAGCGGTGGCGCAGACCGGACGCGGACGGAGATACGGCGAGGTCATGGACACGGTGTACGAGCGGCAGATGGAATCGACAATAATCGCAATAATCGCGGCACTTTTCACCGCGCTGATGTTCGCGTTCCTGTTCCGGCTTGACGGAAGCGAGTCGGCGGTTCCGCTTGTCGTGCGAAAGCAGCTCATGTGGATATTGATAAGCATTGGACTTTTTGTGACGCTGCTTGCGGTAATAAGCTCGCTTTTCACGAAGTTACTGCTCTGCGAAAGGGCGATAGTCATGGTGTCCGGGCTCAGAGTGAGGGCTGTATACGTGGACTCGATTGAGCGCATATATATGGATAACAAGAAGGAGTGCCTGATATCTACCAATTACAGTAAACCGCTTACGCTGCGCTGCCGCGCGTACCGCAACCTCGCGGAGAAACTCAAATCATATGCTGAAAAAGTTGATATTGAGGTGCAGCAGTGACAAAAAACGCCGGTATTGCGTTTTTGATATATCCAGTGAGCGCTGGGATATATCGGAAAAACAATTGCGTAGAAGAGGGGTTCTTGGTACAATATAAGTGAAGAAAGCTCGCATGTAGGAGGCACTGACGGTTAAGCATAGGTAATGCTGGAAAGGAGAACACCATGAAGAGGAGGGGCATATTCAAGATTCGTGTACTTGCGGTTTGTGTTGTTGTGGCGATGCTGCTGTGCGGAGTTCCCTCCATGGCGGCGGACAGTGGCGCCGGAGAGAGCATACTGGTGTTCATGCCATACCTCACCGATACGATGCAGCGGGCTGCGGCTGAGTACGAGCAGCTCACGGGGACGAAGGTTGAAATATTGGACGTGGGCGCGGAGGAGTTCCCGCCCGAGGTTTATTTCGAGACGCTGCGCGTCTCGGTGGAGGCGGGCAGCGCGCCGGATGTGGTGAGCCTGCCCGGGCTTCCGGCGGATGTATTTGTGGTAGACGGGACGTTTGCCGACCTCTCGGGAGCGGTGGACGGACTCGGACTGAACGAGGA
>CALXFK010000056.1 GCA_944387575.1 uncultured Clostridia bacterium | reverse complement strand
CGGATGCTATTATTGTGACACATATCACAATTTATTTCCGAGGTAATATCCATGAAGAAAATTCTTGCGTTGCTGCTCGCGCTATCACTCACATCCGCTCCCTGCGCTTTTGCGATAAGTCTCCCCGCCGCAGTGGAGTACGACGGCAGGTTTGACGACGTTGCGGAGGATGCGTGGTACTACACATATGTCTCGGCGTGTTTCAGCATGGGGCTGATATCCGGGCGGAGTGACGACAGGTTCGCGCCATCCGAGAATATCACAACGGCGGAGGCGGTCAAGCTCGCCTGTGAGCTGCGCCGTGCGTACCTCCAGGGCAGCGAGTTCCGGAGTTCCGACCCGTGGTACCGGGTGTACTTCGACTATGCGCTCTCCTGTGGCATCCTCGAAAGTGAACCGGACGCCCCGAACGAACAGATAACCCGCCTCGGTTTTGCAAAGCTCATTGCAGCGGCGCTCCCCGAAAGCGAGTACCCCGAGATAAACCTGGTCGAGGACGGCGCCATCGGCGGGCTCGGCGAGGACGGCGAGGAGGCGGTATATATGCTGTACCGCGCCGGGGTGCTCACCGGTGGTGAGAACGGCGAGTTCAGAGAGAACGACCTCATCACCCGCGCGGAAGCGGCGGCGGTGCTCAGCCGTGCCGCCGAGCAGCTCTTCCGCGAGCGGTTTTCGCTCACTTTCTACACCGGTGAGGTTGAGGTGGACGCTGCGGCTGAGGCTCAGAAGGTGTTTGAGCTGACGAACGCCCTGCGCGCCGCAAACGGGCTTTCGGCGCTCGGTCGGGACGAGGCGCTCGACGAGGCGGCGTCTCTTCGCGCGCGCGAGCTTGCGGAGAGCTATTCGCACACCCGTCCGGACGGCAGTTCCTGCTTCACGATGCTCGACTACTGCGGCGTCGAGTACATGTCGGCGGGCGAGAACATCGCGTGCGGCTTCATCTCGGCGCAGGACGTGTTCGACGCCTGGGTCGCCTCCCCCGGTCACGCGGCGAATATTTCGGGCGACTTTGACCGTCTCGGCGTCGGGTGCTACCTCGAGGACGGGGTGGTATACTGGGTGCAGCTCTTTGTGAGGTGACGGTTTGCGGAGAAATGCGATCATCATTCGGCTGACCGCGCTCCTGCTCCTGCTCCCGATTGCGGTACTCTCTCTCGGCGGCTGCATGGGCGGCGGTGGGAGGCTGCGCGGTGAGCGGCTCAGCGAGGAGCAGCGGTTCGAGAACATGAAAAACGACCCCGCGTACATATATTTCGGGGGTCAGTTTCTGCGCACGCTCGACATTCCGAAAAGCGAATATGAAAGCGAGCTCTTTCTTCGCTCGGAGAACGGCAGGGTCACATACGCCGGGGGTGAGGGTGCGGTCATGGGCATCGACCTGTCCGAGTGGCAGGGCGACGTGGACTGGGACGCGGTCGCGGCGGACGGGGTCCACTTTGTTATGCTGCGCATCGCGCGCCGCGGGTACACCGAGGGCGGTCTGTACGCCGACCCGAAGTTTGAGGAGTACTACGCCGGGGCAACCGGCGCAGGGCTGGACGTCGGGGTGTACTTCTTCTCGCAGGCGATAACGGTGGAGGAGGCGGAGCAGGAGGCTCAGTTCCTGCTCGAGCTGCTCGACGGGCGCGAGCTTGCTCTTCCGATCGCGTTCGACTGGGAGATCCCGTCCCGCGAGGCGCGCACCGCCGCGCTTGACGGCGAACTCCTGACCGACTGCGCCATTCAGTTCTGCGAGACGGTGCAGCTCGGGGGTTACCAGCCGATGATATACGGCTCGCTCACTATCGCTTACCTCCACTACTCGCTCGACCGGCTCACCGACTACCCGTTCTGGCTTGCCCAGTACGCCGACGCGCCCACCTTCCGCTACGACTTCGCCATATGGCAGTACAGCGACAGCGGCACCGTCGCCGGAATCGAAAAGGCGGTAGACCTCAACCTGATGTTCCTTCCGGAGCAGGAATGACTCTTTACACCGGCGGCACTCCGGCGTATAATATAGGAAAATACATAACCGAAAGGCGGTAACAGCATGAAAGAACCCAGAATCGACCTTATGCGTTTCCCGGGCGGTCTGTCAAAGGCGCTCACCTTCAGCTACGACGACGGCGTCCTGCAGGACAAGCGCCTGCTCGCCATCCTCAACCGCAACGGTCTCAAGGGTACCTTCAACCTCGGCTCGGCGGTGCTCGGCAAGATAGAGCGCAATGCGTTCGGCGGCGCCGTCGACATCTCGAAGGTAGCGCCCGGCGAGGTGGCGGAGCTGTACGCGGGGCACGAGGTCGCGGGGCACGGTCTCTTCCACTCGTCGCTCACCGGCATCGGTTCGGGCGCCGCGCTCTACGAGATTATCGAGGACCGCAAGCGTCTCGAGGACCTCACCGGAGGCTTGGTGCGCGGCTTTGCGTATCCGTTCGGCGTGTTCGACGAGGATGTAAAGCAGATGCTTAAGTACGCCGGCTATGAGTACGCGCGCATCGTGCCCACCACCGGCACCTTCGCGATACCGAACGACTTCTACGAGTGGAGCGGCACCGCCCACCACAACGACCCGAACCTCATGCAGCTCGCACACGACTTCTTTGAGGGGGACAAGCGCATGGCTTTCCATCCCCAGCTCTTCTACCTCTGGGGTCACGCCTACGAGTTCGACCAGCACGACAACTGGAACGTGATAGAGGACTTTGCCGACTACGCCGGTCAGTTCGGCGAGAGCACCTGGTTTGCCACCAACATCGAGATATGCGACTACGTCAAGAGCTTCCGCAAGCTCATCTACTCCGCCGACGCAAGCCACATCTACAACCCGACCTGCACCACGCTCTGGCTTGCCAACCGCTTCGACGTCTACAAGATAGAGCCGGGCGAGACGGTCACCATCAAGGAGTAACGCCTTTCGGTTAATACTGCCACAAAGCGGAGCCTCGCGCTCCGCTTTGTGCGTTTTCCGGAAAAATGCGCCGCCCGCTGACGCCGCTCCCGCGTCCCGCCGTTCGTTAAACCTTTCGCGACTTTTTGCGGCTTTCCGTCCGGCGCGCCCCTTCCCCCCTTTACACCGGCGCATCACCGTCGTATAATGGAGAAAACACAATTGCTGCGAAAGGCGGTACCAGTATGAAAGAACCCAGAATGGATCAGATGCGTTTCCCGGGCGGTCTGTCAAAGGCGCTCACCTTCAGCTATGACGACGGCGTGCTTCAGGACAAGCGTCTCGTCTCAATCCTTAACCGCAACGGGCTCAAGGGCACCTTCAACCTCGGCTCGGCGGTGCTCGGCAAGCTCGAACCCAATGCGTTCGGCGGCGCCGTCGACATCACAAGGCTCGCCCCCGGCGACGCGCCCGCTCTCTACGCGGGGCACGAGGTCGCGGGACACGGTCTCTACCACTCGTCGCTCACCGCCATCGGCTCGGGCGCCGCGCTCTACGAGATAATTGAGGACCGCAAGCGCCTCGAGGACCTCATAGGCGGTATGGTGCGCGGGTTTGCGTATCCGGGCGGAAGTTACAGCGAGGACGCAAAGCAGATGCTTAAGTACGCCGGCTATGAGTACGCGCGCATCGTGCCCACCACCGGCACCTTCGCGATACCGAACGACTTCTATGAGTGGAGCGGCACCGCGCACCACAACGACCCGAACCTCATGCAGCTCGCCCACGACTTCTTCGAGGGGGACAAGCGCATGGCTTTCCGCGCCCAGCTCTTCTACCTCTGGGGTCACGCCTACGAGTTCGACCAGTACGACAACTGGAACGTCATCGAGGACTTCGCGAGCTACGCAGCTCAGTTTGCGGACAGCACCTGGTTTGCCACCAACATCGAGATCTGCGACTATGTCAAGAGCTTCCGCAAGCTCATCTACTCCGCCGACGCAAGCCGTATCTACAACCCGACCTGCATCACGCTCTGGCTTGCCAACCGCCGCGACGTCTACAAGATAGAGCCGGGCGAGACGGTCACCATTAAGGAGTAACGCCTTTCGATCCTTTATTCCCGTGTATACACACGCGCACAAGTTCAAAAACATACGCGCAAAGCGGAGCCTCGCGCTTCGCTTTGCGTCTTTCAGGGAGAAAACGCCGGGGCGCGGTGGGTATAGTCCTAAGCCGCATCCGCTGCACCGGCTGAAATGAGGAACATTGACATTATGACCGAGAAACTCTACTATTCCGACCCGTTTACCGCAAAGTTCGAGGCGGAGGTGCGCGCCTGCACCGCCGCAAAAGGCGGTTTTGAGGTTCTGCTCGACCGCACCGCGTTCTACCCCGAAGGCGGCGGTCAGCCGTTCGACCTCGGAAGTCTCGGCGGGGTGCAGGTCACCGGCGTGCACGAGCGCGCGGGCGAGGTAGTGCACACGACCGACGCGCCGCTCTCCCCCGGTTCCCGCGTCGAGGGTCGCATCGATTTCGAGCGGCGGTTTCGGTTCATGCAGCAGCACTCGGGCGAGCACATCCTGAGCGGGTTCCTGCACAGCATGTTCGGCGTGGAGAACGCAGGGTTCCACATGGGCGCGGACGCGGTCACGGTGGACACCTCCGCCCCCCTCTCCCCCGAACAGCTCGCACAGGCTGAGCTCGCGGCGAACCGATACATCGCGCTCGACCGCGAGGTGCGCTGCCGGTACCCGGACGCGGAGGAACTGAAAACGCTCGAGTACCGCTCGAAGAAGGAAATCGAGGGCGCGCTCCGTATAGTCGAGTTCCCGGGCGCCGACCGCTGCGCCTGCTGCGGGACGCATGTGGCGCGCGCGGGGCAGGTCGGGCTTGTGAAGATACTGTCCGCAGTCCCGTTCCGTTCCGGGATGCGGCTCGAGATACTCTGCGGACTTGCGGCAATAGAGCGGCTCGGCGCGATAGCGTCGGAGAACACGGCGGTGTCGCGGCTGCTCTCGGCAAAGCCGCTCGAGACCTCCGCCGCGGTCTCGCGGACGCTCGAGGCACTCGCCGCCGCAAAGGCTCAGGCGGCGGAACTCGAACGGAGGCTCTGCACAATACGGGCGGACGCGCTGCGCGGTGCGGGCGACGTCGTAATATTCGAGCAGGGGCTCGCGCCGGACGCAGCGCGTAGGCTCGCGGACGCGGTCGCAGAGGTGTGCGGCGGGCTATGCGCGGTGTTCGCGGAGGCGGAGAGCGGCGGCTGGCGCTATGCTGCGGCGGAGCACGGTGGCGACCTTGCAGGGTTTGCAAAGGAGTTGAACGCGGCGCTCGGCGGCAGGGGCGGCGGCAGAGGCGGGCTGGTACAAGGTTCGGTGAACGCCCCGCGCGAGGATATCGAGCGGTTCATGCAATCGAAGTTTCCCGAAGTACGCGCGGTTTGAGCGCGAAAATTATTAAAATTTGCGCTTGACAACCGCGTGCATATTCGCTATAATGCATTTAATTTCACAGAGTAAAAGGTCATGATGGAGAAGAAGTAGCCACCAATGCGACCCCGAACAGAAAGTTGCCGGGTGATGAGAGGCGCGCGGGTGATGGCGGCGAATACATCTCCGGAGCCGCGCACCGAACGCAATGCAAAACATGAACAAGTAGGCTGCGCCGCGTGCCGCGCGTTACAGCGGCGGGGATATCGCACAGTTCCGGCTGTGACCGTATCCTGTTGAGGCGGCAGTTTTGCCGTGAAGCTCAGGTGGTACCACGAGAGAATGCTCTCGTCCCGAGAAAGGGACGGGAGCTTTATTTTTTACTGTAACTGGAGGAAACGCAAATGCCTATCACAGAATTCCTTGAGCGCAATGCGCGCGAACATCCCGACGACGTTGCGCTCGTCGAGGTAAACCCCGAACACGCCGAACGCGGCGAGAGCTGGCGTGAGTTCAGCCTGGTTGAGCCGTCCGCCGAGCGGATAGCCTACCGCCGCGAGATAACCTGGATAGATTTCGACCTCCGTGCCAACCGATTCGCGAACCTCCTGCTCGCTAACGGCATCGGGCGCGGCGACAAGGTCGCGATACTTCTGATGAACTGCCTTGAATGGCTTCCGATATACTTCGGCGTACTTAAAGCCGGCGCTCTCGCCGTCCCGCTCAACTACCGCTACACCGCCGAGGAGATCCGCTACTGCCTCGACCTCAGCGACGCGTCGCTTCTGGTGTTCGGTCCCGAGTTCCGCGAGCGCGTTGAGACCATCAAGGACAACATCCCGAAGGTGAAAAAGCTGTTCTACGTTGGCGCGACCTGTCCGTGCTACGCGCAGAACTACTTCCAGTTTATTTCGTACTGCTCGAGCCGCAACCCCGGCATTGCCCTCACCGATGACGACGACGCCGCCATATACTTCTCGAGCGGCACCACCGGTTTCCCCAAGGCGATACTGCACCGCCACCGCAGCCTCACCCACGCCGCCCTCTGCGAGCAGGCGCACCACTCCCAGACGCGGGACGACTGCTTCCTCTGCATGCCCCCGCTCTACCATACCGGTGCGAAGATGCACTGGTTCGGGAGCCTTGTCTCGTGCAGCCCGGCGATACTGCTCCGCGGCGTCAGCCCCAAGTGGATACTCGAGACGGTATCCCGTGAGCATGTGACGATTGTTTGGCTGCTCGTGCCGTGGGCACAGGACCTGCTAGACGCAATAGACCGCGGCGACGTGTCGCTCGACGACTACCATCTCGACCAGTGGCGGCTCATGCACATCGGCGCGCAGCCGGTGCCCCCCTCGCTCATCAAACGGTGGATGGAGAAGTTCCCGCACCACCAGTATGACACGAACTACGGGCTTAGCGAGTCGATAGGTCCGGGTTGCGTCCATCTCGGCGTGGAGAACATAGATAAGGTCGGCGCGATAGGAAAAGCCGGGTTCGGCTGGAAGACCCGCATAATCGACGAGCACGGCAACGACGTCGTACCGGGCGAGGTCGGCGAGCTCGCGGTGAGCGGTCCGGGCGTCATGACCTGCTACTACCACGACGAGGCGGCAACAAACGACGTGCTGCACGGCGAGTGGCTGTACACCGGCGACATGGCGCGCCAGGACGAGGACGGGTTCATCTACCTCGTCGACCGCAAGAAGGACGTCATAATCACCGGCGGCGAGAACCTCTACCCGGTCCAGATTGAGGACTTCCTCCGCTCCTGCGAGTGGGTCAAGGACGTCGCGGTCATCGGTCGCGCACACCACCGCCTCGGCGAGATAGCAAGCGCGATTGTCGAGCTGAAGCCGGGCGCAACCTGCACCGAGCAGGACATCATGGACTTCTGCTCCGCCCTGCCCCGCTACAAGCGTCCCCGCGAGATAATCTTCGACGTCGTTCCGCGCAACCCCACCGGAAAGATAGAGAAGCCGAAGCTCCGCGAGAAATACGGCGCAGTCGAGCTCGGCGCCCAGCAGATAGAAGCCGAATAACCGAACATGCCCCTCCGCTTGCGCGGAGGGGCATGTTGTCTTTTTACCCGGTTTTACTCGGCGGCAGTCTGAGGGATGTAGCCTTTCAGGCGTTCAAGTCCCCTGAACGCGCCAGGTGCAAGCGTTATCAGCCCCGGTCCGTGTACCGTGATGCTGCACCCGTCTCCCTCCGGCGTGCTCCACCAGTCCGCCTTCTGTATCTCACCTCCGGTGAACATGAACCCCCTGCCCTTCCTGAACACGAGGAATCTTTCATCGCCCATCTCGATGAAGTTGTACCCGCGCAGGAACAGCGCTCCTACGCCGAGCACCGCGAACAACAGTGCAAGACAGACCGCGCTGACCGGCAAAACCAGCGGCGTCCTCTCCCCGCAGAGCAGCAGCCCCGCAAGCGACAGCGCAGCCGCCGCGAACATTGCAGCCGCGAACCGGACGTACCGCCGCCCGTCCCCGTCTATCCGTTCGGTCATCTTTCCGGCGTTCCACCGCCTCATCCTCCTGAACTCGCTTCCGCGCAGCGCCAGCAGTACGGCTATGACCACCGCCGCCCCCGCAGCGAGGAGCGGGAAAAGGTAGAATATCGCGCCCACCGGCTGCCTGACATACGGCGACATCCCACGGAAAAACTCCGTCATCGTCTCCTGCGCCGAGAGGAACATGCTCTCGTACCGCTCCGGTCCGCCCGCACCGAGTGACATACCGCTCTGTATGTCCCTGTTCGCGGAGCTGACCGCGCCGGCACGGGTGTCCACCCCGAACAGGTGCCCGCCGGACGGCGTGAAGTAGGACGGCGACACGCACCCGCGGCAGAGCTCCGCGAGGCTCTCCCCCTCCACGGTCACTCCTGCGCTCAGCTCCTCCGCCGCCCGCACGTTTATCGGGCAGCGCCCGTTTCTCCCGGGATATATGAGCGACGAGACCCGCCATGCGTCAAACAGCGTATTGATGTCCTCAAACCCGTAGTCCACCCTCGCCTCTGTTCCCGAACCGGAACCCGAACTCGCTATCCCAAGCTGTACCTCGTAGCTCATCAGATACTTTATGAAGTCCCAGGCGGCGCTCTCCTGCCCGCCCGAAACTATCGAGACCCCGGTCACCGAGTGGTATATCCCGTCCTGCGCGGACGCCGGGAACCGGTAGAACCGGTACTCCCCGCCCCCGCCGAGCGACGCCGCACCGTCAAACCCGGTCCCGCAGAACACGAGCCTGCCCTGCCGCAGCATCTCAAGGGCATCGGGAGGCATCGCGTTCCCGAACCCATATCCCTCATCCAGCTCAAAACTCTGCGAGTAGTAGTCATAGTAGTCCGCAAATATCTCCCGCGCAGACCCGGCAACCCCCGGTTCCTCCCCGAGCTCCGCATACGAGCACAATTCAATCAGCATGTCGTCGAGCTGCCTCGAATTCGACGGAACCCAGCCGCCGCCCTCTGCGCCCATGTCTATCCCGTCCGCGACTACATACGCGCCTCCGCCGCTCTCCGCATACTCTCCGCAGAGCGCCGAAAACTCGCCCCTGCCGCCTATGCTCTCCGGAAGCTCCATGCCGAGCTTCGCCGCCGCACTCTCCGACGCCGCAACAACCGGCAGGTCAAACGCCACCGGCATCGTATACACCCCGTCGCAGCACCCGTAGCTCTCGATTACCCCGGTGTAGTAATCCTCCGCCCTGAAATCCGGGTCGCTTGCCATGAGCTCGCGCATGTCCACAAACACCGAGCTGTCCACACATGCCTCAGCCGGCTGGGACAGGGTGAGCACTACGTCGCAGTCGTACCTGCGGGCATACTTGCCTATTTCACCGACATAGTCGGTGTACTCGGCGTCAAAGTTTCTCCACATCAGCCGCAGCTCGGTGAAATCGATAATATTGACCGTGACGCCGGTCGCGTCTTGATACGACTGTGCCGCCGCATCTATCCAGTCAGACCGCACCGGCACAAGAAGCGTCAGTGCCCCGCTCTCCGCCCGCGCAGGCTGGTACCCCACAGCCAAAACTGCCACACACAGTGCGCACACAAACAGCCCTCTCAGTTTTTTGACCAGCTTTTTACGCATTTTTCTCTCCCCTGTTCACAAGCGTCTCTTCCTTTTTTCGGCAATCCCTGTCTTTTGCCGCGTCTCTCATCTCCAGTGCCTTTATTGAAAAGTACCCTTGAAACACTTTCAATACCTAAATATATTTTAATATATTTTTAATTCTCTGTAAACATTTATCTACGTTGCGCAGACGTATTTCCGCAAAAAAAGTATACAGACCCGGGGACACCATTTCCGGTGACCCTGGGTCTGTTACTACTGGTATTTGGGTGTACTTTTACTGCTGTTGTTTTGCGGCAGCCTTGAACTTCCCGCGCGACTCCTTGACCTCATTGAGCGCAGTGCTGAGAGCCTCCTCTGCGCGGACAAGGGCGTCGTCGACGTACTGATTTGCGACGAGGCGCACCTCGCGGC
>CALXFK010000055.1 GCA_944387575.1 uncultured Clostridia bacterium | reverse complement strand
GGTGTATCTGGCACCGGGTCTTTCTCAATATAGACGCTCTGTTAATCCGGGTAAATGGGCGAACGCTTGAGCGGGAGTATCTCGTCGAGCGCGACGCCGATGAACTTATCCCACATTTCAAAGTCGTGGTCGTACCCCTCGGGGCAGATGTAGTTTACGTCTATGCCGAGCTCACGCATCGCCGCGACGTCGCCCTCGACGCGCGGGCGGATAAACTCCTTGCTTCCGCATATAACGGTGAAGTCGGGGAGTTTTACGCCCTCCTGCTGGTACTTGCGGACATAGGGTGCGAGGTCGTTTTTCGAACCGGGGAACGACTTACTGTCTCCGAATGTGCTGAGAAAGAGCGGGAAGCGCGTCCGGAAGTGGTCGCCCTCCAGCTCGTCCACCATGGTCTGGGTGCGGACGGTGTAACCTATGCCACCGGATATGTCAACGCACGCAGAGTATACCTCCGGGTGCATTATAGCGTTTCCTAGAGCGACGTTTCCGCCCATCGCGTAACCCATGATGAAGTTGTCCTCTCGGGCACAGGAGGAGGGGAAGAGTGAGCGAATTACGACCGGAAGCTCCTCGGTGAGGAAGGTGGAATACGGTATTCCGAACTGGGCTTCCGCTCCGAAGCTGTTCGGTATGCACGGCGTGACAAGCATCACCTGGTTGCGCTGAGCATAACGCTCTGCGTTTGTGTAGCGGTATGTAAGGGTGTCGTCGTCTCCACCGCCGTGGATGAGGTATACGGTCTGGAACTTCATTCCCGGCTTATAAACCGGACGCGGACGTAGTGCGTTCGGATGGAGGTTTTTGGTCTCCTTTGTCGGGTCAAAGTAACTGAGTTCGTCAGTAGGTAGGACTACGGTTATGTCCACGTAGTAGCCGAGTGTTTGGCTGCGATAGTTAAAGCGCATGATACCCATAAATTGCCTCCCTGTCTTTTTTGTTTTTTACTGAGGTTGTCGGACGGCGCCCGATAACCGTGCTGTGGTTGTATATAACCACTATGACAGTTATTATATCACATGTATGTGACAAAGGCAAACAATACACCCGGCGGGAACAGACCAGCCGGGTGTGGGTTTGACGGTATAGTTTTATCTGTCGGTGAGCGGTATGTAGTCGCGGTCAACGCAGATGCTCTTGTATGCGGGACGGATGAGTTTGCCGTTGTTGATGAGTTCCTCCATACGGTGAGCGGACCAACCAGTAATACGTGCGACCGCGAAGATCGGTGTAAACAGCTCTTCGGGCAGACCGAGCAGGCGGTACGCAAAACCACTCCAGAAGTCGACGTTAGGGCTTACCTGCTTGTTCATGCTGCGACCCTCGGTAAGAAGCTGAGGTGCAAGGCGGGAGACACGATCGTAGAGATCGAACTCCGCAGAGTAACCTTTTTCACCGGCGAGCTGCCCGACAAAGCTGCGGAACACCTGCTCGCGCGGGTCGCTTATCGTATATACCGCATGCCCTACGCCGTATATCAGCCCGCTGCGATCGAATGCCTTGCGGTCGAGCAGTGCACGGAGGTAGGAAGATATCTCCTCGTCGTCGGTCCAATCGCGGACGTTGCGCTTCATATCGTCAAACATCTGCACGACCTTTATGTTCGCGCCGCCGTGACGTGGACCCTTGAGCGAACCAAGCGCAGCGGCGATTGCCGAATATGTGTCGGTGCCTGAAGACGTGACGACACGGGTGGTAAAGGTAGAGTTGTTGCCGCCGCCGTGCTCCGCGTGGAGTATCAGGGCTATATCTAGGACGCGCGCCTCAAGCTCGGTGTAGGAGCTGTCTGCACGCAGAAGATGCAGCAGGTTCTCGGCGGTGGAGAGCTCCGGGTTAGAGGTGTGTATGAACAGACTCTCGTCGAAGAAATAGTGGCGGTATGCCTGGTAACCATACACCGCGAGAAGCGGGAACATGGCGATGAGCTGCAAGCATTGCCGCAGCACGTTCGGGGTGGATATGTCGTTGGCGTTGTCGTCGTATGCGTACAGTGTCAGCACACCACGTGCAAGCGAATTCATGAGGTCGCTGGACGGTGCTTTCATTATTACGTCGCGTACAAAGGAAGGCGGCAGCGTGCGGTAGCTGGACAGAAGCTGTGTGAATGCGTCGAGCTCCTGCTTATCGGGCAGCTTGCCAAACAGCAGCAGATATGTAGTCTCCTCGAATCCGGGACGCTTCTCCGCGAGGCAGCCGCTGATGAGGTCTACCACGTTGATACCGCGGTAGAAAAGCTTGCCGGCTACCGGCACCTCCTTGCCGTCTATGATCTCGACCTGACGGACATCCGAAATTCCTGTAAGCCCTGTGAGAACTCCCTTTCCGTTCTCGTCGCGCAGACCGCGCTTTACGTTGTACTTGTCAAAGAGGGAACGCTCAATGACATCCACGGCTTCACAGCGGCTGGAAAGCTCGTGAATCTTTGGCGTTATTTCTGAAAGATTGCGGTCGCTCCTCATGGTGTCTCCTTTCGTCGCCGGAGCAGTCCGACGTAACCTTAGTTGCTAACATCAATTGTATAGCAAAAATGAAGGAATGTCAATGGCGACTTGCATAAAATGTGGAAGAAATGGCTTGCGTAAGCAAAACGTATCGGCAAAAATGCGATTTGAAAAAACAATCTTGCATTTATTAGGTGGGGGAGTGACGGTATGCGGAGGATTCCCAGTCAGGACGACGCAGCTCAAAATAGACTGCGGGGTGACGGACTTCTTCTCCATCGCTGCCGACCGAGAAAATGGCGGTCCTCTCGCAGACTTTTTTGAATCCGAGTGAATGTATGAGTTCAACCGACGCGACGTTTGCAGCTGCGGCTCCTGCGTTGAGCGAGTCGAGACCGAGATATTTAAATGCCCATGAGATGGCTGCGCGCGCACTCTCGGCTGCATATCCGTGTCTTCGCATGTCGCTGCGAATGCAGAATGATAGGTTCCGGATGTTGCCGGACTGCGCGCGCACGAGCGCCGTAAAGCCTATGAGTTCGCCGCTGTCGCGTAGGCAGACCGCGAGAAACTCGTTGTCCGCCGAGAATGCTGAAAGAAGCAGATGTAGAGTGCGCGTATCTGTGGGGAAGCGCTCGTCATATATAGCATCTGGCTGAGCTTCGCGGTCGAGTATAAGGCGGCGAAAACCGTCGAAATCCGACTCGTTAAAGTTGCGTATGATTAGATTTTCGGTGTTCAGTAGCAAGATAGAGCCTCCTATGTATCGATGAAATATGGCAATGATGCTATATGTACCGGCGTAAGCCGGAATGTGACCGCTTATAGCACCGACCTGAGCCAGTAAATTATCCCGTAGATCGTACCGGAGAGAGTTGCGAATACGATGACCGGACCGGCAATTGTAAACATCTTTGCGCAGATGCCGGTGACTATGCCCTCCGAGTGGAACTCTATTGCGGGGGAGGATACGGCGTTTGCAAACCCGGTTATCGGAACGAGAGTGCCGGCGCCTCCGTATTTGGCAATCATGTCATATACTCCGAGGGAGGTGAGCAGCACCCCGAGGAAAATCATTATCGCGGAGACAAGAGTTCCGACGTCATCCGCAGACAGGTCGAGATTTGAAAGCAGGCTTCTTGCGACCTGACCGATCGCGCATATTGCTCCGCCTATCAGAAATGCAAACAGCATATCCTTTACGAGTGGGGAACTAGGCGAGGACTGTTTGACGAGAGCCTGGTACTCCTTATTCGATGGAAGCGACATATGCAAAATACCTCCGAAAATATTTCAGAGGTATTTTGTCCGCAAACTGTCCGGATATTCCGGAACAGTCATCAGATATTTTATTGTACATCAACAGCTCCGGTGCATCCGAGCGGCATGTGAGCTGCAGCGAGAAGTGCATCGATGGCTGCGTTTAGCTGGAGGTCAAGCGCGACCTCGCTTTCAGCAAGTTCGCGGAATATGAGATCGAGCGCCTCGAGCATATCTGGCGACGCCTCAGGAGTTACCGCAAAACCGTACTCCTCCTGGAATGCGTTTACCGCGGCGAGGGTCGCGTCGTCGAAAACGTTGTCCGCAGTCCCATCAAACATGCCAAGAAGTCCGAGTCTCTCCTCCAACCCACGGACCTGTATGCCTGAGCTCTGCGCGCTGATGGCTTCGCTTCCGAGCGGGGAGAGGGTGTCGTATTCGGGGAAGAGCACGGGGGTGTTTTCCACTGCGATGTCCGGATCGATGCCAACCGAGTTGTAGCTGATGCTGCCCGGAAGTAGGATCTCGAAATTCGTAATTATCGCGACCGAGCCATCGCTCAGTTCAAAATGGTACTGACCGACGCCCTTACCATACGAAGTTTCGCCCACGAGAACCGCGCCCTCGCTGTACTTTAGGGCACCGGCAAACATCTCGGCGGCGGATGCGGTGTTGCCGTTTATGAGAACTGCGACCGAATTGACCTTTTGACCGAGCGCGTTACTGTAATAGACATTCGGCACCTCGTTGCGCGGCGCGAGTGTGAATAGCTCAGCGCCCTTAGTGGTGACAGCGTACTGGAGCATGTTGTAAAGGACTGTTACGTCTCCACCCAGGTTGTTGCGCAGGTCGTAAACTATTGCGGTGTATCCCTCACGGTAAATGTTGTCAAGCGCCTTCACAAAGTCGACGTATGTACGGATGTCGCGGAACTGAGAAATGCGGATATAAGCTATCCCATCCCCAAGGTCGCGAAACTCGATGTCGGACACAGTTATGACCTGGCGCACGACCTTGAATTCCATGGCTTCTCCGTCGCGGAGCACCCCGAGGGTGACCTCTGTGCCCTTCTCGCCGCGGATAAGCGTGCTGAGTTCGGAGTAATGCTTTCCTTCGACGTTTTCACCGTCTATTGTAATAATGATGTCGCCCGCGAGCAGACCTGCCTGCTCGGCGGGTGAACCGACAAATACGCCGGTAATCCGACCGGAATACGGCTCGGCATCGTCCAGACTTACTCCTATGCCGACAAATTCGGTGTCGGTGAAGTATGCGTCGTCGTATATCTCAGGCTCCATGAAGTGGGAGTACTTGTCCTGCTGCTGGAGCAGTATGTCGAGGAACTCGTCGAGCGCTTCGGGGTTCTGCTTGAGGTACTCAAGGAGCGCTGAGGTGACCAGTTCTTCGGCACTCTCGCCGTTGTAATTCAGGCTGTACGAGGTGAGAAGGTTTAGTATTTCGACGAGCTTGGCGGTGGTATCGGTATTGGTGCTGGCATCGCCTTCGTATGAGTCTGAGCTGTTCTCCGCTGCGAAAACGGGGGTGCAGAGCAGCAGGATTGCGGCGAGCAGTGCCGCGAGAAATCTGCGCATAGGTTCTCCTTTCGGGGGTAAATTACATCTTCTCGGGCGCGGATACGCCGAGCAAGGCGAGTCCTCTCTCAAGCACGGTGCGCGCTGCACCGACGAGCGCGAGCCGTAGGCTGCGCACGCCTGGTTCCTCTCCGCGAATGCGGCAGGCTCCGTAGAAACTGTGGAATGCGCCCGCAAGATCGATGAGGTATCGGTTTATATGAGATGGTTCGTACTCGGCAGCCGATTTCAGCACCTGTTCCGGGAACTGAGCTATCGTGCGAACGAGACTGAACTCCTCGGGGTGGGAGAGCAAAGAGTAGTCCACGCTTGCGGCGGACGGGACATGGTCGCCATCCGCTGCGAGAGCAGCAATGAGGCTGCATATGCGGGCATGGGCATACTGGACATAGTAGACGGGGTTTTCGTTTGTGGTGCTCACCGCAAGCGACATGTCGAACTCTATGACCGAACCGGTGCTCTGCATATTGAATAGGAAACGGGTGGCGTCGAGTGGGACCTCATCGAGAAGGTCGGCAAGAGTGATGACCTTGCCCGAACGCTTAGATACCTTTACAAGTTCGCCATCCTTGTGTAGACGCACGAACTGATAGAGCACGAAGTTGAGCTTGTCCGGATCTATGCCGAGCGCCTCAAGACCCGCGCGGAATCGGAGCGTATGACCGTGGTGGTCAGCGCCAAACACATCGATGACCCGGTCAAACCCGCGCTTTACCAGCTTGTTGCGGTGGTACGCAATATCGACCGCGTAGTACGAGTAGAACCCATTCGCCTTGATGAGCACCTCGTCCTTCTCAAGACCGAAGTCGGTCGCGCGGAACCACAACGCCCCGTCCTTCTCATAGGTGTACCCATTCTTCTTAATTATGTCAACCGTCTCTGCGACATACCCGGAATTGTGGAGGTCACTCTCGGGGAACCAGACGTCATACTTGATGCCGTAGCGCTCGAGATCCTTGCGCATACGGGCTATATTGCGCTCGAGACCGTAGCGAACGAGGGTGGTTTCGCGCTCCTCGGCGGGGTGGGAGGCGAGCTCGTCCCCGTTTTCGGCGCGGAATATCGCGGCGGTCTCGCGAACGTCGTCGCCGTGGTACCCATCGTCCGGGAACTCAACGCTGTCTTCGCCGTATATAAGCTGGCGGTAGCGAGCGTCGAGCGAGCGACCGAGCAGCATGACCTGGTTACCGGCGTCGTTGAGATAGAATTCGCGTGTGACCTTCCAGCCGGTGTAGTCGAGCAGCGAGGCGAGGCTGTCCCCGAGGACGCCGCCGCGCGCGTTGCCTATGGTCATAGGACCGGTCGGGTTTGCGCTGACGAACTCGACCTGCACGGTGCGTCCCTCGCCGACGTTGCTCCTGCCATACCCGTCCGGGTTGGAGAGCACCTCGTCGACGACCACACCGTACCAGTTGTTGCCGAGTCGGAAATTGATAAAGCCAGAACCGGCGGCTTCGGCGGAGCGGAACAGGCTACCTGAAAGGTCGATATGTTTGACAATGGTATCCGCAATGTCACGGGGAGCGCGGCGCAGGAAACGCGCCGCCGCCATTGCGAAGCCGGTGGCGAAGTCGCCGTTGGACAGGTCGCGTGGAATTTCGGCGACAGGTTCTGGGAGCTCCGCCTGCGGAAGCTCGCCTGCTGCGGCAGCGGCGGCGTATGCGGATTTGATGAGACTTACAAGTTCGAGTTTGGCGTCGGATACCGGATTAAGCATGACATTTTACCTCATTTATATTTTACATTCTATATATTCTGTAATTTTATTACAACGGTACGCCGGACTGGGCGGGGCGGGTAATGTCCATGCGGAGCTGGTTCTCGTAGGCGACCGAGTTTTCTATTTCGATGGCGTAGTCTATGTCGATCTTTCCACCGGAATCGCCGAGCGACACTCCGACCTTGTTTGCAAAAATGCCCATAGTCATCGAACCCTTATCGGTGTCGTAATGGAACATGTGTTTGCGCCCCTGCTCAAAGATCATCTCGCTTTCGATATCGCCGTGGCGGATGACTGTGACAAGCCCGCTCGGCTCGGTCGTGACTACGGTATGGGTCTCGGCGGAGGTGTCAGGGTCGCTCTCGCAGTATTTGATAACGTAGTTGCCGTTGCGTTTCAGCATCGTCCCCGGGGTGATGAGCTCAATGAAATCGGTACCAACACCGTCGAAGAACTGGCGGCTTTTAATTGAGATTAGTACGTCTTTATTCATTTTCTGTTCCTGTATTTTGTAGTTTTGTAGTCAATATGTCTCTATGTCGACCTTGCGTGCATCGGCATTGACGCAGGTGCCGAGAAACAGCGATGCGAGCCGTCCGAAACCGCTCGGGTCGTCGCTTACGTGGTACTCCACCTTTCCGCCCGAGCTGCGACCGCATAACGAACCGCCGTCTCGAAGTAGTGAAGCGAGCGACTTTGCGCCCGCGGCGCCCGAATCGATAAGAGTGACCCCTGGTAGAAGCTCCGCGATTATGTCGCGAAGCAGCGGATAGTGCGTACATCCGAGTATCAGTGTGTCGCAACCGAACTCGATAAACGGAGAGAGGTACTCGCGTGCAACGGTCTCAATGACCACGTCTCCGAGCTTGAACCGACCGTTCTCTACAAGCGGGACGAACAGTGGACACGCCTGTGCCATTGCCTCTATCCCGCCTCCGAGCGCTTGGATGTAACATTTGCTGCGCACTGTTGCCGCAGTGCCTATTATGCCGACCCGACGATTCTTTGTGGCGACGCGGGCAGCTGCCGCTGCAGGTTCGACAACTCCAGTCACCGGGAGACGGAGAGAGCCGGAAAAGCGGTGAAGGACCGACGATACCGTTCCGCACGCTACAAGTATCGCCTTGATATCGAAACTTTCAAGAAAGCGGACATCCTGCTGTGCGTATCGGATGATCGTATCATCCGAGCGACCTCCGTATGGTACCCTCCCGGTGTCGCCGAAATATACGATGTTTTCGCCGGGCAGAACCTGCATAAGCTCGCGCACGGCGGTAAGCCCGCCGAGCCCGGAGTCAAAAACCCCTATCGGTCTTTCGTCCATTCTCAGCCCTCACATGCAAGAGTTATCAAACGGGTGATTATCTCCGGATAGCTCATCCCACCGTGCATGAAAAGTTTGGGGTACATGCTTATCGGGGTGAATCCCGGTATGGTGTTTATTTCGTTGAAGCAGACTTCACCAGTACGCTTGTGAACGAAGAAGTCGACCCGCGAGAGACCGGCGCAGCCGAGTTCACGGTATATCTCTGCGGCATATTTCCTGATTGCGTCCGAGGTCTCTGGGGGAAGGTCTGCGGGTATGCGCTCGCTTGAGAGCGCATTTACGTACTTATCTGCGTACGAGTAGAACTCTTCTCCGGGAATTATCTCACCGCAGCAGGAGACATTCAAATCGGTGTTTCCCATTACAGCGACCTCGATCTCACGCCCATCGAAGAACTCCTCAACAATAGCTTTATGGTCAAACTCGAGGGCGTGCGCAAGACCGTCGATGAAGTCCTGACGGTTCTTTGCCTTTGACACTCCAACCGAGGAGCCGGTGGATGCCGGCTTTATAAATACGGGGTAACCGCCCAAAATCTTCTCCGCACGATCAGCTGCCTCCTGCGCATCGCAGCCGCCGCGCTCTATTGCAATGTACTTCGCCTGCCGTATGCCGAGGCGGCTCACCACCGCCTTAGTAAAGTCTTTGTCCATAGCAACTGCTGATGCCCCAATGCCTGCTCCGACGCATGGTATGCCTGCGAGCTGGCAGAGTCCTTGGGGAGCTCCATCCTCTCCGTTTTCGCCGTGCAAAGCCGGGAATACACAGTCGATGGCTACGCGGCGTTTACCCAGCGGCTCGTGTAATATGAGCCCGTCGCCCACCGAGGGGGAGGGCAGCGCGGGGCAGGTAGATCCGGAACTTTCCCACCCACTGTCTGTAAGGAGTGCGGGTGCTCCGCCAAAATAGAGCCACCGACCCGATTTGGTTATGCCTACTGGGTAGACATCAAAAAGCGACCGATCTATATTATCGAGTATTGAACGCGCAGTCATGAGCGACACCTCGTGTTCCGAAGACATGCCGCCGAATAGTACGCACACACTTTTTTTCATGTAAATACCTCGAGCAACTGTAAAATAATACGTATATAATATATAGCGAAAATTCCGGAAATACAACCTCAACTATGTACAAACCGGAGCTAAAAAAGCAAACACTATTCTATCCCACGCGCAAAACGGCGAGCGCTTGCGCGGTGGGAAAACAAAGTGCATCTATTTTAACACAGTACAGACAATATTTCCACTATTTCACGAGAAAATCCATAAAAATGAATCTCTGCATACATTTGGCGGTCACGAGCTGACCGGAGCGTAAAATATGGTGCGGTGTAATTTTTTTTCCGCTGCCCAATAAATCAAAATAGGTATGGAAATTTAGCCGTACGTATAGTATAATATAGCAAAGGCATGCAGATGCCTTGCGCGGTTGTGCGCTGCGTATAAGAATTGCCGGCTGGGGAGAGGTGAAGCATCATGACATTTGACCTTACGACCAAGCAGTTCCGCCTTCTGCTCGATATGGCATACATTGGGAACTGGGTTCTCAACTCCATGCGCGGTGAGGATCGTATCACCGACTATGACGAAGTCGAGAGCAAGCTGTTTTTTGAATGCGTGAAGAATGGTATGGGTTCGCTTGCTGAGTTTCGGGACGGAACGGTGCAGCCCTCGCGTGCTTTTGCCGAGGGCGGCATACACGAGGCGATAATGGACTATGAGGATGCGGTATTTTTCGACATCCTTGCGGAGGAACTCGCGCGTCGTGATATGCAGGCTGAGGGTCTCTCGGAGGATGATTCGGGGGAGCTTGAGGTTCGCATGCGGGAGTACGTGAGCGAATTTGAACAGAACGGTATGGAGCACATCAGCGTCGACATGGGATAGGACGCCGCTTTCATTGGTCAGAAAAACAGCCTTGTAAAGAGAGCTGCCGAACACAGTCCTGCGACATCCGCTGCGAGAGCTGCCGGGATTGCCCGGCGGCTCTTTTTGGCAATGGATTGCCGGGTCCCGTCGGGCGCATTGTCGGATGCGGCACTGAAATAGACGGTTATAACATAAAATGTGGTTTCGGTGGAACCGAGCATGACCGCGGCGGTTCTCCCGGCGAGGCTATCGGCGCCGCATGAGGAGATCACTTCGGCTGCGACTGCGAGTGCGCCGCTGCCGCTAAGCGGTCGTATGAGAGCGATCGGGAGGCACTCCTCGGGCAGTCCCACAAGTTCGGAGAGCGGAGAAAGTATATCCTCAAGCGCGCCTAGCGCACCGCTTGCCCGCAGCATTTTAACTGCCGTCAACAGGACGATGAGCGGTGCCAGCATTCGCACCGATGTACGCAGACCATCCATCGCGCCGTCGGTCAGAGCGGTATATAAATCAACTCGTTTCAGCAGTGCTGCCGCTGCGCACAGCGCTATAAGCGCGGGTACCAGCGCGCTCATCCGCGTTTTGATGCGACCCACCTGAGTGAGGCGAGTGAGAGAAGTCCGACCGAGAGCGCAAAGACCGAGGCACACCATATTGCGGGGGTCACGTCGAACGGAGACGAGGCGCCAAGCGACCCGCGCAGCGCAGCTATCGTTGTGGGAATGAGTTGTATCGAGGACGTGTTTATAACGACGAGTGTGCAGAGATCCTCGACAGTGCGGTTTTTCCGACATATGAGGGTAGCCGCGCGTATTCCGGAGGGGGTGGCAGCGTTTCCGAGACCGAGCAGGTTTGCAGCCATGTTGGTGGAGATCGCGTCCATTATCTCTGGGTCGCTCGAGCTTTCCTTGAACAGTCGCCTCAAAACCGGGGCAAATACTCGGCTGAGCGCACGTATTCCTCCGGTGCGTGAAATCACTTCGGTAACCCCACTCCACAGGCATATGGCTCCCGCAAGCGATATGACCACCTTTACCGCCTCCTCTGCGCCTTCCATTGCCGCGGAGGATACCGCATCCAGCGTTCCCGCAGCCGCACCGTATATAAACGATGCGATCGCCATTAGGGTCCATATAAATGACATCAATGCTGTATACCTCCTGTGTTATATTGGCAATAAAAATGTCAAATGTGGAGCAAAATGGTTGACAAACCAGATAATTATATTTATACTACGTATAGTCTGATATAGTGGAGGTATATTTGTTTTCGAGCTCCGCGTCAGACCGCATAACGAAAAATGGAGGGAAATAAATGAAATCGACAGGCATCGTCAGAAAAGTTGATGAACTTGGTCGCATCGTGTTGCCTATTGAACTTCGCCGCACGTTAGACATCGAGGAAAGGGATGCACTTGAGATATACGTTGAAGAGGATGTAATTATGCTCAAAAAGCATCAGCCTTTCTGCATTTTCTGTTCAAACTCGCATGATCTTGTAAGCTATAAGGGTAAGAATATCTGTTCTGAGTGTATTGCTAAGATAACTAAAATTGAGCTCTGAGAGAGCATTGCGTTGGGGATACGGAGTCGGGAGAGCCGGGCGGGGCGATTCGATTTCATATTAGGTCTAAAGAGATATAAAGTACGAAAAACTACGGCGGAACGTAAATCATTACGTTCCGCCGTTTTGATGCTCGCTATTCGTTTATGTGTATCGTTATTCCTGAAACTTTTACATTCTCCTCTGCGCGAATGAGAATATAGCGCGCTCCGTCGATTATACGGGTATCCACAAGGTCGCCGCGCTCCGGATTTACGCGGATGACGACATCAGGTGTGTCTATCTCTATAGGACGGCTGTCAAGCACGGCGGCAGCGCTGATCTCGGCGGAGGAGCCGAACTCTTCACTGTATTTCTGACTGAAGACGTCCACACGTTCATCGGACACGCCGCAGCTTTTCAAAACGTCCTCGACGGTTTCTTTAGTAAACCGGAGCGGGTCGGGGCTGCGCGTCTCCTTGTAGGTGGCGGCAATGTCTCCAAGCTGACCCCGCACCGCCTGCACCACATCGAGGCTGCAATCGTCCGCGATAGCTTCACCGAGTACCGACTGGAACGTCTCTTTCTGAGCCGCAGCCGGCATCGGAGTTTTTGCACGAAACACTGCGTCGATGAAAGCACTGTGGTCTGCTGCTGCGTCGCGAGTGTAGTACAGTGCTCCGTATATATTGGCGGCGCGGCTGTCGAACGCGGGGAACATGAAGCCTATTTCAGGCTGACGTATGACCCAGTCGGTGGCAATGTTGCGCAGGCGATGTTCGCCGAGATGGAAACCGAGTGTGGGCTTTGTGGTCGCCACGGGACAGACTGCGCATATTATGTATCTGAACAGATTTTCCGAGTCCTGAGCGTCCTCCGCGCCATCACGGCTGCGATACGGGACGTCATAGGTGTCATGCGCGAGGAAAATGAGAAAGCCGTCGTCAAAAGATACCGCGCTTATAATGCTGCGGTAAAGTCGACCTACCGCCTCTGCATCGCCGAGACCATCGGTGCGGAGCTTAGAGAGAAGACGGTGTTCCTCGCCGCTCATCACCTGTTGCGTGCTTATGCTTATGTCATAGAGGTTACGGTCCGGGGACCCGGACAGAACGTGACGCAGTCGGGAAAAAACCTGGTCCCGCTCCTCATCCGGCATCAGCGAGAGTGACTCGCTGAACTCGGCGACGATCTCCTTTTTTGAATTTACGTAGCAGCCGCATACAGACGTGATATTGCTCTTTTCTGAGTTAAAACGGCGGCGTATTTCTGCTATTTCCTTCTTATTCATTTAAATCCTCTGGTGATCTAGTCCACACGTACTGCTGCATTATGCGTTTGTCGCTACGGGGGCACTGTTTATAAGCATTGAAGTGATTCTATTGTGTTCGACCGCAGAGATCTCGATGGATAACCCGCAGCACTCTACGCGCTCGCCCGGTTCGGGAATACGACCAAGCTGCTCGGTCACCCATCCGCTAAGCGAAGTCATTTCGCTTTCTGAATCCACGCCGAAAAACCGCTTGAAATCCTCGAATTCAGCAAGACCGTTTGCGCGGTAGAGACCGGGGCGGATCTCGGAAATTTCCTCAATTACGTCGTCGTGCTCATCCCAGATCTCTCCGACGAGCTCCTCGAGAATGTCCTCCATTGTGACTATTCCGTAGGTGCCGCCGTACTCGTCCAGAACGACCGCAACATGCGACTTGGAGCGCTGGAGACGTTTGAGGATGTTGTCTATGCAGTCGTTGCGCATAATAAATACGACCGGACCCATTATGGAACGAACCGGGACATTTACAAGCGACGCGCCGTCGTACAGGTCCTTGAGGTGGACAACCCCGACAATATCGTCGATATTATCCTCGTATACCGGAATACGGGAGAACTTGGTCTCTGAGAAGAGCTTTGCAAGTTCCTCGCATGATATGTCGACCGGAGCTGCGGTGAGATTGACCCGGTGGGTGAGTATGTCGTCGGCAGTACGCTCGCTGAACTCGAGAGCGCTCCGCAGGAGCTCGCCCTCGTCCTGGTCGATGCTGCCGCTCTGCTGTACCTCGTCAACAAACATCAGGAGCTCCTCCTGCGACATTTTCTTGTTCGATTCGAGGTGGAAGATCCTTGCGAGAACTTTTTTCCAGCACGAAAACAGGAAGTTGAGGGGAGTGAAAAACACTATCAGCACGTTCAGAATGGGCGCTGAGAACATTGCAAACTGCTCGGGGCGGTCATTGGCGATGCTCTTCGGAGAAATTTCGCCGAATATCAGCACAACGATAGTGAGTACGACGGTGGACAGCGTCGCGCCGATGTCGCCGTACAGCTCTACGAACAGGACCGTGCCAAGTGACGCCGCCGCGATATTGACTATGTTGTTTCCTATAAGAATGGTCGAGAGGAGACGGTTATAGTCCTCCGAAAGTTTGAGCGCGACCTTGGCTCTGCGGTTACCTTTTTCTGCGATGGAGCGCAAGCGCGTCTTGTTCAGCGAGGTGAACGCAGTCTCGGTCGCGGAAAAGTACGCGGACAATATAACTAGAATAACAATTGCAATAATTATTGGGATATTATCTGTAAACATAGAAAAACAACTCCATTTTTGCGTTTATAATTAAAAATATCTGACTGATGTAAAACTACTTTAAAACGGCATTATAAACGCAAAAAAGCATGTCTGCACCGTCGAACACAGGGCAGATATGCTGACAACACACTATGTACGCCTGCAAAGTCGTAATTTCCGTCACTGTTACTGCAACTACAACTGTCTCCGTCCACTACAATAACCATCTCCTTTTAATATTCTTAACCATATTATACAGTACCGGGGCGGTGAAGTCAAGAGTGAAAAACGCGGCGCCGGTTTATCCGTATTGCGGAGACGTTTGCACGTACCGGAGAGCGAACCAAAAAGGGGGACCATTTGGTCCCCCTTTGCGGCTATATTTGCGGTCAGATGGCGTACGCCACCTCATAAGCGTCATAAATCGTGCTCATGAGGTTTCCGACCCTGCGGGCGTCGCCGATCACGCGAATGTCACTTATCCCGCTTTCGCGGAGCTTGTCGGCGAGGCGTGTATCAGAGACATATCCGACTGCGAGTACGACACTGTCCACGTCGAGCGTGCGGTCGCCGTCCGCGCTGTGGATCTGTACGCTGAGAGTGGTGCCACTACTCACCGATTTAAGCTCGGCGCCGGTGTAGACGTCGATGTTATACAGCCGGATTATCTCGCGTAGCATATTCGAGTTTGCGGCGCAGAGCCCGGGTACCTGCAGAATGTCGTTCTGCATCTCGACGATGATCGGCGTCTGACCGTCGAGCGCAAGCTGGTAGGCGATTTCCGCGCCGGTGAGGCTGCCGCCGATGACAGCGACCCGCTTGCCGGTGGGCTTCTCGTGGTTGAGGTATTCTATCGCCTCCACGACGCGCGGGTCATCGAGACCGGGGACAGCGAGCTTGCGCGGCGTAGAGCCGGAAGCTACCACGACGGTGTCGTAATCTTTGAGCATTTCCGGTGTGGCTTCGCAGTTCATGCGTACGTCGATGCCGAGTGACTCGATCTGGCGGATGTACCACTGGAGCAGCATCTTGTCCTTCTCCTTGAAGGAGGGGGCAGCCGCCGCGATAAACACTCCGCCGAGCTTGTCGGTCTTTTCAAAGAGGGTGACGTTGTGCCCGCGCAAGCTTGCAAGGCGCGCACACTCCATTCCACCCACGCCGCCGCCTACGACGGCGACATTCTTTTTGACCTCCGCGGGGGTGAGACGCCAGTTCGCTTCGTCCATTGTCGCGGGGTTGAGCGCGCAGTGCGACATCTTGAGAGGGTTGTTGGTGTTTCCTGGGACGAGCCCTATCGGGAAGCACCCGTTGTGGCACGCGATACAGGGGCGTATGTCCTCTATGTCGCCTGCTTTGACCTTGTTGAGCCAGTATGGGTCGGCAAGGAACTGACGCGCCACTCCGATACCGTCTATCTCTCCGCTCTCTATAGCATGTGCTGAGAACTCGGGGTCCTCCATGCGTCCGGCGCAGAAGACGGGGATATTTACGAACTTCTTGAGGTAGCTTACTTCCGGATAGTTGCAATGGAGCGGCATGTAGACCGGGGGATGTGCCCACCACCACGAATCGTACGAGCCGTTGTCCGCGTTGAGAAGGTCGGCACCGGCTTCCTCGAGGAGACGTGCCGCCGCAGGGCTCTCCTCCAGACTGCGCCCGAACTCCTCATAGTTCTCGGCGGGCAGCGCGCCGGCGTTAAAGCCGCGCATCTTGCTTGCAACGCTGTAACGCACCGAGACCGGGAAGTCGTCGCCGCAGACCCGCTTCATCTCGCGTATTATCTCGCAGGCAAAGCGCAGGCGGTTCTCAAGCGAGCCGCCGTATTCGTCGGTTCTGCCGTTGGTGGACGCTACCGCAAACTGGTCGAGCAGGTATCCCTCGTGGACCGCGTGTATCTCAACGCCGTCTATTCCCGCCTGCTTGCAGAGCAGTGCAGATTTTCCGAACGCCTCGATTATCCCGTGTATCTCGTCGAGCGTCAGTCCGCGGTGCTTGAGTTCCGGCGTCCAAACGTTCTGAAGCCCGTCGGCGGGGGAGACGAGAAGAGACCGGCGCATTGCATCGTCCGCATGGTCAAGACCCATGAGCTGTACCCGCCCGAAGCCGGCGCCTATCTGCAAAAAGTACTTTGTGCCGTACGAGTGCAGCTCGTCCATTATCTCCTTTACCGGACCGAGGAACACGTCCTCAGCCTCGTAGAGGTAGTGATCACCGAGCTTGACCTGGGTCACTCCCGGGATTATCAGACCCACCCCTCCGCGAGCACGTTCAATGTAGTAGTCGCGGACGAGCGGATTAAAGTTGTAGTCGAAGTGCCCAAAGGGGGATGTGCCGCCCATTGCGCACATTATAACGCGGTTTTTCAGTGTTACGCCGCCTATTTTAATCGGACGGAACAGCGCATCGTATTTCTGTGACATGTCAGATCCTCCTTCTGATAATGGTGGTTTTGAACGTCTCAGGTCGCTTTGGGACGCTTCGCCGCTCTTGCCGGGGAACTTATTTCTTGGGGGCAGCGGAACCGCGCGGCGGCGGAGGGGGCGGGGTGGGGACGCTGTTGTCCTCGAGGAACAGGAAACGCAGTGCCTCCGGGAGGTACTTCGCCCACGCCGTCTCGTAATGAGGCTCGCGGCTGTCAAGAATGAATGCATTGCTCGTCGGACCCATGCCGAGTTCCTCAAGACGCAGGTACACGGCGAGGGTGGGAGCGATTATCTCACGGTCGAGCGCCTGACCTCCGTCGTAGAAGAAGAAACGGCTGCCCTCGAGACGGCTCATGTCGTACCCGTTTATCAGGTCCATGATCTCCTCAAGCGGGAATACCGGAAATGCAGGCGAGAAGCAGATAGCACGCCCATAGACATCCGGATGCATCATTGCCATATAGAAAGACTGTAAACCGCCCATTGAGGAGCCGCCGATGCAGGTGTTTTCGCGGTCGGGCAGGGTCATAAGATTCTCGTCGATCATCGGCTTGAGGTATTCGGTTATAAAGCGGTCGTACAGGTCTCCGCTCGGTTCGGGCAGGATTATCGGCATGCCCATTTTGCTGCCGAGCGGATGCTCGGTCTCATGTGTGAACGGGGGCTGAAGCTCGGAAAATCTGGTGGGCGCGGTGTCTACGCCGACGATTATGCACTCGATACCGTCTTTGGCAAGCGAAACTGCCGCGAGGTCGGCGTCCCACTTTTTCCGGTCGTCAAGACCTCGGAACAGGTTCTGGGCGTCATGCATGTATACGACCGGGAAGCGGCGCTTTCCGTCGTACCCCTCGGGCAGCCATACTCGGATGGTGCGGGTGCGCTCGTCGGGATAGGGGTGCATAGTGGTCTCGAAGGTCTTGAGTGTCCCATGCGGTATGGCGGCGGAACCGGGGTAGCTTTCAAAATTTATCTTCATTTTAAACCTCTTAAATTTTTAAACTTTGAGCATAAATTTCCGCTCTCCTTCTTTATGAACAGAGAGCGGAAAGGGAAAGCAAGAGTTTAACGCTCAACCTTTAAGTGTATCGAGCCAGTCGGTCGCCTTCTTTATGTACTCGTCCCAGAACAGCCAGTTGTGGACTCCGGGGCTCTCCTTGTAAATGTGCTCATAGCCGATGGAATCGAGGTATGCAGAGTAGTCGCGATTGCCGGCGACACCCATGTCCTCCGAGCCGCACGCGATGTAGAGCGCGGGCTTATTGCCTTTGCCGTCGATGACGGACTTCGCAAGAGCCTTGGGATCCATGTCGCTGCCGCGAACCTTGCTCAGGTCGCCGAAGATGTGGGTGTAGTAGCTGTACCTGGCTATCGGGTTCTTCATGTCGGGAGTCATCTTCTCGAGGCTGTCAACGAGCATTGCGGACGAGAGCGCGATGCAGGCGCTGAAGACGTCCGGATGCTTGAGCGCGGAATGCAGCGCGCCGTAACCGCCCATGGAGAAACCACCGATGTAGGTGTCCTCAAGCGCGGAGGAGACCGGGAAAGTGTTGCGGATGAACTCGGGGAGCTCTTTGCAAACGAGATCTTCGTACAGTTCGCCGCGAATCTCGTCATTGAGATAGAAGGAGTTACCGCCGTCCGGCATGAATACCGCTATGTTGTGCATCTGAGCAAGCTCTGCGATGCTTGAACCGCGTATCCAGTCGGTGTCGATCCCGCTATACCCGTGCAGAAGGATGAGCGAGCGGAGATTCTTTGCGGGGGTCGGCTCCGGTCCGCCCGGGAACCGGCGAAGCTCGGTGGGGACGATCGCAGTGATATGGGTTATGTGCCCAAGGGAGCGGGAAAACATACTTATTTCAAATACTGCCATGATGGTGCTCCTTTCAAATGTTTATCTGCATTTGATTATATAACACTTGCGGCAGCTTGTCTATAAAAAATAACAAATGATTATGCGGGTTTGTAAGAGGATATATTATTTATTGACAAAAGGGGGTGCGGTTAGGTATGATATGCGTATACTAATTATCAGGAGGGATCCTCTATGGCAATAGCCGAGATAACGCTGCACTCCAATTCTCTTGGCACCAACAGCAGCGTGACAGTCTGCATGCCCGAGTGTCCGGACGGGGGGTGGAAGCCCGGAGTGAAATATCAGGTGCTCTGGCTCATGCCCGGCGGCGGCGGAGACGGCAGCGAGTGGGCGCGTTTCACGTGTATAGAGCAGTACGCTTTGCAGTACAATTTCTTTGCGATAAGCCCTGCAACATATATGAGTCTGTACACCGATATGTACTATGGCAATCCGGACAAGTTCTTTACTTACATCTCGGAGGAGCTGCCTCAGATGATGCGCTGGATGTTCCCAATATCCACCGCTAAGGAGGACAACTTTGTTGCAGGATTCTCGATGGGAGGGTACGGAGCGTTCAAGCTAGCGATGACCTATCCTGATTCGTTTGCGGCGCTCGGTACCTTTGGCGGTGTGCACGACATGGTGGACACGGTTACCCGTAACCATCTGCACGACGGGGTGCTCGACCGGCATTTCTTCCTTGCATTCAATACGGTGGAAGACCTCGTCGGCTCCAAAAACGACGCGATGTATCTTGCGGAGAAGAATGCGGAGCGCGGCAACTTTGGTCCGAGGATGTTTTTCAGTGTTGGAGAGGATGACTTCTGCAACAGCTTTAATGTTCGTGCGCGGGACAGGCTCACCGCGAAGGGCTATGAGATCACCTGGGACGTCGCGCCCGGGAACCACAGCTATCTCTACTGCGAGAGCCGCCTGAAGACATTTATAGAGTGGGCGGGTTTCCGCGGGAGTCCGATAAGCGTAGGCGCGGCGCAGTGAGCGCGCGGTATCACGTCAGGAAAGGAATGATTTGATGGCAAGGTTGCAGATACATATGCAAAGCATGAGCCTGCAGTTCGATACGCAGGTCGATGTGGTAATACCGCAGTGCGCGCCGACCGGCGATCCTTCAAAGTATTACTCAGCGGACAACAAGCTCCCGTCGATACTTCTGATGCACGGCGGTGGGGGAGACCGGGCGGACTGGCTGAGGTTTACCCGCATGGAGCTGCTTGCAGACGAGTTTGAAGTGGCGTTTATCTGTCCGTCTGCGCAGAATTCGAGTTACATGAATATGGCGTATGGTCCGTCCTGGGCGGACTGGATATACGATGAGCTCTACGACTTCACTCACTCGATATTCCCGCTCTCCACCGACCCGCAGAAGAACTTCACGGTCGGTATGTCTATGGGAGGATATGGCGCGTTCCGTGGTGCGCTGAAGTTCCCCGAGAGATATGGCTGGGGTGCTGCGCTCTCGAGCGGCGCGTGCGTTCCGCAGAAAATAGCTTCGGGCGAGGCGCATAACTTCCCACAGGGTGGAAAGATGATGGCGGGCGACTTTGACAAGATCCTTGGCGGCGAGAACGACCTCTTTGCGGAGGCTGAGCGTCTGATGGCTTCGGGCAGACCGATACCCAAGCTCCTGAGCTCGTGCGGTACCGAGGACTTTACATACCAGGAGAATCTCAAATTCCGCGACCACCTGCTCTCTCTGGGCTACGATCTGAAGTGGATAGAGGCGAGCGGCGCGCACAATTGGGACTACTGGGAGTCGCATCTCCGTGATGTGCTCGAGTGGCTGCCACTCAAAGGAAAATAAGTAAATCTGAAAGGAGAAAACTTTAATGGCAACTTTCTACTATAACCAGATAATCGAGGCGGATGAGACCGAGCGCGAGGGCATGAAGATACTCTATGCCGACAAGAGCGAGGCTTCCAACATCCGGTATGTCAACGATGTCGTGTATGCGGAGCGCAGCGGCATGAAGCTGCACCTGCAGATGCTCTACCCCGACATTCCGATACCGCTCATAGTCAGGCAGCGCGAGATACTCATGCGCGAGCACCCCGAGTATATGAGCCGCATGGGTCCGCGTCCGGGCGTGACCGAGGAGAAGGCGGAGGCTGAGGCTAAGACCGAGAAAAAGACCAACCCGTTCGGCATGAATCAGTATCAGCCTGGTCTGCGTATGCCCTGCGTCGTGTTCATCCAGGGTTCCGCATGGGGTAAGCAGGACTGCTACCAGACTCTTCCTATGCTCATAGATATCGCGCGCCTAGGCTTTGTGGTCGCATCGGTTGAGTACCGTCCGACCAACATCGCGCCCTTCCCGGCGTTTGTCTCCGACGTCAAGGCGGCAATCCGTTTCCTGCGTCACAACTCCGAGACCTTCGGCATCGACCCGACCCGCATCGCGGTCTGGGGCGACAGCTCGGGCGGTCACACCTCGCTCATGGTCGGTTCGACCGGCTGGACAAAGGAGTTCGACGACGACCTCTATCCGGAGGAGTCGAGCGCGGTCTGCGCGTGCGTCGCTTATTACGGATGCTCCGAGTTCAGCCCATTCCTC
>CALXFK010000054.1 GCA_944387575.1 uncultured Clostridia bacterium | reverse complement strand
TTCCAGTACAACCTCACCCAGAAGGAAACCCTCACTGCCGCTTACCTCAACATGAAGGAAATGGGCTATATCGAATAAAAATATCCCGATCAACCTGATTAAAAGGAGAAAACGAAATGGCAGCTTTGAAACCAGTAAAAGTCGGTCTCGTCGGCTGCGGCATGATAGCCGTTGGCTCGTATATGCCGACCATACTCAAGCAGTACAACATGATTGACGTCGTGAAGTGTGCCGACACTGTTCCGGAGCGTGCAAAGCTCTTTGAGGAAAAGTTTGGCTGCAAGGCGACCACCGTTGAGGATATAATGGGCGACCCGGAAATCGAAGTCGTTCTCAACCTCACTTTCCCGACCTCGCATCTTGAAATAACCAAGATGGCGCTTGAAGCCGGCAAGAGCGTCCATACCGAGAAGATGATGGGCGTGAGCTGGGAGGACGCAATTGAGCTGTACAACCTCGCCGAGAAGTGCGAGAAGAAGGGACAGTGGTATACCAACGCGCCGGATACCTTCCTCGGCGGCGCATGGCAGACCGCCCGCCAGCTCATTGACAGCGGATTCATCGGCGACCCGATCGCGGCATACTGCCTCGTCACCCGCGGCAATATGATACTCGGCGGCGAGCGCGGCGTTTCCACCCGTCGTGAGTATCCCAAGCAGGATGGCGAGCAGGACAACATGATGAGAATGTTCAGGATGCTGCCCGGCTCCAACCCGCGTACCCCGGACGGTAGCGGACTACCGTTCGATATGGGCGGATACTACCTGCATTCGCTTACCAACTTCTTTGGTAACATCAACCGTGTCTCCGGTTACATAAAGACGAATGCAAGCTACGCCTCCGGTGACCCGCTCAACACGTTCTATAAGAGCGACAAGGTCAATAACGAACCGGACACCTTGGTTGGCTCGCTTGAATTCTCCAACGGTGTGTATGGTTCGATAATCTTCGCCTCGAATATTTCCGATTCCGACCAGGCGTTCGTGGTTTACGGCTCGCAGGCAACCCTTATCTGCCCCGACCCGAACTTCTTTGGCGGCAACCTCTATATCCAGACCAACGTGGGTAAGCCCCCGAGCTACACCCCCGGCGGACTGGTACCGCTGCCGAATTATCAGGTCCCGCCCACGCACGGCATCCTCCAGGAGGGTCGCGGCGTTGGTCTGCTCGACCTCGCGTTCGCGCTGCGTAACGGTCGTAAGCCGCGCTGCCACTATTCGATGGGTATGCAGGCGTTCGAGACCGTCCACGGAATCATTGACAGCTGCAAGAACGGCGTAAACCACAAGATGGTTTCCCATGCCGACCGTCCGAAGGCAGTAGCCCCCGGAGTGTATCGCGGCTACGAGCAGCAGCGCGTTTTTGATGACTAATCGCAGGTTGTCCGAGTCTCCCCTGCCGGAAGGCGGGGGAGACGGTTGGATTGACCGAGTTTTGTAAAGGAAAAGGTAAACAATATGGCGAAAATGAAAGCTGGCTATATCGGCTTTATGGACCGCAACGGCGACCCGTGGGAACAGCTCGAAGCCGCGGCGAAAATCGGATACCGTGGCACCGAGACCGGCGAAATGCTGCTGCGTAACGGGAATTTTGAAGAAAATCGCGCGCGTATGCGCGACCTGGGCATGGAGTGCCTCACCGTGAGCACAATGTCCGGAGAGACGCTTGCCAAGGATGGCGCGGCGTCGCTTATAAAGCGTGCGCACGATATCGGAGTGGAGCGTGCGGTCATGTTCCACGGCAAGGTCTATTTCACCAAGATGAACAAGCCCGCCTCTTACGATGATGTCATGCGCGAGATCGAGCTGCTCCAGACCTCCGCCGAACAGTGCAAGCGCGAGGGTATCAAGCTCGCATATCACAACCATGACCCGGAGTTCCGTATGAGTTTTAACGGGCTCACTGTTTTCGATATGCTCCTCGCATATGCGCCAGACCTCTGGATAGAGCTGGACGTCGGTTGGACTACATATGCCGGTTACGACCCGGTCGAGGTGCTCCATCGCATCGCTCCGAGACTTTCGGCTGTCCACTTTAAGGACTACCTGCCCGGTCCGGATGTTCAGGTTCCGCTTTGGGGAAGCGTCGAGAAGTACAATATGCCGAACTTCTGCTCGCTTGGCAGCGGTGCGCTCAACGTGCACGGATGCCTGAAGGCGTGTGCCGAGATTGGTATAGAATACGCGATCGTCGAGCAGGACTTCATGCACGCACTTACTCCGATGGAGGCGTTGCAGGTCGATTACCTCGTAATGAAAGAATCGGGGCTTCTTGAGTGATAATTGATAAGCGAGGAATTGAGCTCCGCTTGTCATATTGCAGACATAATTGAAATACATATTATTATATAAATACACAGATATGGAAAAGGGAAAACCGAAAGGGCGCCGGGAGGCGCCCTTTTAGCTTTGGGGTTTAGCAAAGAATAAAGAGGCAGAGGTGCGGAAAACACTGCATCTTCTGCCCTGGTTGCATGGTATTTAGTTTTACGTCATCAAAATACCTTTATTACGCCGTAGCTCACAATGCTTATGATAAGCGCTGCTATGAGTACGCCGATTATTATCGCGGGCAGAGCGCGTTTCAGACGCATGTCGAGCAGCGCCGCTATAAGTGCGCCGGTCCATGCGCCGGTGCCGGGAAGCGGGATAGCGACAAATATACATAGCCCGATAAGTTCGTACTTCTGAATAATGGAGGATTTGTTCATTGCGCGTGTCTCAAGTTTTTCGACTATTTTACGCATCCATGAGACATGCTCCTTGAGAAACTTGAATATCTTACGAATGAACACGATTATGAATGGTATCGGCAGGAGGTTACCAATTATCGCGGTTGCGACCGCCACGCCAAATGGGAGGTCGTAGGCGAGCCCGAACGGAATACCGCCGCGCAGTTCGACCACCGGGAGCATCGATACGCCGAGTGTGAACAGGATCCCTTTAAGCATCGTTGTTTTCCTTTTTTTCAAAATTCAACCGTGTTTCCTCGATGACGAGGGGACGGTGCATTATGCGTGCGTTCATGCTCATGATGTACTCGCCGACAAGCCCTATGAAGAAGAGCTGTACCGACCCGAGCACGAGCACCGCGAGCAGTATAGGGGTAGTCCCCGCGGGGAAGCGGTCCCAGTATATGAGCTTGAGACAGAGATAGACAAGAGCGGAGGCAATGCTCAGAAAAGACATCACGAATCCGACGAGGGTTGCAATGCGCAGCCCAGTCTTGGTGTACGACGTGAAAGAGAGCATCGCGGCGTCGAACAGACGGAAAAAATTGTTGGAGGTCTTGCCCGCGCGTCGGCGCTGCTGCTCGTAAGCGATGTCCTTTCGCGCAAATCCGAGCTCAGCGACTATCCCGCGCAGAAATGGGGTGGGGTCGTCAAGCGAGCGCAGCACCGCGAGAAAGCTCGCGTCGTACAGCCCAAAGCCGGTAAAGTGCTCGATCTGTTCGACAGAGCTCATTCTGCGTATCAGCTTGTAGTAACAGGTGCGAAGCAGGCGCATGAACCGGTTCTCACGGCTCGACGTCTTTATGCCGCAGACTATTTTGTATCCGTTCTCCCACTCGCGCACAAACTGTGCGATCATCTCGACCGGGTCCTGGAAGTCGCAGCAGAGTAGCACTGCGCAGTCCCCGTCCACCTGGCAGAGAGCGTGGTAGGGCGAGTTGAACTGACCGAAGTTCCGTGCATTGAAAATCGCTTTGACCCGAGGGTTTTCGGCGCAGAGTGCGGCAATGATGTCGCGCGTGTGGTCAAGCGACTTGTTGTCGATAAAGACAATCTCGTAGTCGTAGTGTGCAAGTTCGCGCTCCATCACCCCGCATACGGCTTCGCAGATGGGGCGGACGTTATCCTCCTCATTGAAGCAGGGGATCACGACAGAAATCTTCTTCACAACTTCACCTATTTTCTGAAAGCCCAAAATTTATTCATCAAAAAGTTTAGGGGTATTGTGATAAACATGTTTATGAGCGGGGCGACAAGCTCACTTATGCCCCAGTGTTCAACTTCGAGCCAGAGCAGCAGCATAGTGAGCAGGAATGTGCTACCGTAGGTCAGGTATGTCCTGCCGAGCCGCTTCAGCGTCGGCAGCAGGACAGAATTGCCGTCCTTTTTGCCGCGGGTCTTGAACACGTAGCGGTTATTCCAGTAGAACGCGTTGAGAACGCTTATGAGGAATCCCGCGGTCTTTCCAGGGAGGTAAAGTGACGGGTCTATCAGTACGAATATATAGTATACGCCGAGGTCAACTAGAGTATTTGACACACCGACGATCCCAAACTTGATAAACTGTATGAGTACTCCGAACTTCGGGTGGGCGGAGAGACGCTCGTACAGCGCCTTGATATTCATCGAGAACACTTCTTCCGTAAAGGTATTTATTGTCTGCCCCCTGAGATTGCGCCTTCCGAGGCGAGATATTCAAACATCACGAGCAGTAGCCGCGCAGTGGCTAATGTGTCCGCGAGCGCCCGATGTGCGCGCCCGTCGTATAGCGAGAATGCCTCTCCGAGATATGCCAGCTTGTGGCTTGGCAGGTCGGGGAAAAGACGCCGGGAGGAGGTGAGTGTGCATAGTACGTCAGGGCGGTAGTCGATGCCGGCAGTGCGGCAGTATTGCAGGAGAATGGGCACGTCGAACGGAGCGTTGTGTGCGACGATGATGTCCTGTCCGATGTAGCTTATCAGTGGCTCAATAAACTGCTCGAAGCGCGGTTTGCCGATGAGCTGCCTGTCGCGTATTCCGGTAAGCCGCGTTATAAACGGATCGAGAGGTCCGGACGCCGCGCAGAGTGAGGAGACGTGTGTGTCCAGCCGCCCGTCAACGACTTTGACCGCCGCGAACTCTATGACCTCGAGTTGCTCGCCCATCCTGCCATTGGTCTCAAAGTCGATGACGCAGAAGCGGCGACTACGGTAGTCATCGATGTTTCGTATGTCCAGACGCTGCAGGTCGCGGTAATTGACCATCTATCCAGATACTCCTCTATACCTCGCCGAGTATCCACTCAATGGCATGTTCGACCCCCTGTGCGGCATCGCCGAGCGGTTCACCGGCGAAGCGGTAGTCAAAACTTTTACAAAACCTGCCCACTTCGTCCCGCAGAACGTCGAGCCGCTTGCGAGAGACTGTAAACAGGCTCTCTGCGAACTCAGGCAGAAGCTTCGGGGGCAGGTTATTTTCGGCGGAGGCGTAAAGACCCGCCGTGTGCTCGAGGCAAAAAAACGGCTGTTTTGCAAATTTTTCGCGGAACTCTGGCTCGGTGCGCCAGAGGTGGACGATATTCGAATAGTATTTGCGCAGAGTGCCGCTCATCCGCTCGCAGACAAAGCACCCGTCCGACGCACGCACCACCTCGGAAGAGACGGTGCCCTTATCGCGGCGGGAGACTTTTTTAGGTGCGGTAAACTTCCGGTCGAGCTCGTCAAGGTAGCTCTCGAGCATCAGTGCGAGGCTAAGCCGGTTCTTCATGAGCAGCATGTCCGAGTAGTGTTTACGGCAGAACCCAGCGGCGTTCGATTCTATGCGCACGTCCGGCTCCATCATCGCGGCGCCCATGATGTATTCAAGATTTTGCCGTTCAAGAGCAGCGTGCAGCCTGCACACCGGGCAGCCGTCGTACTTGTCGAACTCCTCGTTTATCGGTATTGTATAATTCTTTTCAACCATTTGAGTGACCTCCACCCGGTCGGTATTGCGTTTATACATTCAACGCGGTTTAAATTCAAAAAATGAACGTGACACGGCTATTATATCAGCAGATTGCCAAAATGGCAAGCGTATGCTTTGAACGGGTTGCGTCCGAGACACATTTGGTGTAAAATCGGGGGTACAAAGCCGGACCATTTCCGGATAAATACATAAAAATATTCAGAACTGTAAGATGTGTAGATGTGATGTGAGGAAGAGTGAACGATGAGTGGTTTAGACATTCTGGAGCGCGGGGGAAGGACGGTTGCACCGGCGGTGGATTTCGACCCGGCGTTGATATTTGACTGCGGGCAGTGTTTCCGCTGGGATATTGGTACAGATGGCGTGTGGCGCGGGGTCGCAAAGGGGCGGACGCTCGAGGTGGTACGACGCGGGGATGAGGTCGAGATAGGTTGTCCGCGCGAGGAGTTTGAGTGGTACTGGCGCGACTACTTCGATATGGGGAGGGACTACGCGGCGCTCCGTGCGCGGATATCGACCGACCCATTCACCACTGCCGCCGCCGAATATGGTGCAGGGATACGGGTGCTCAATCAGGAGTTCTGGGAGACCTTCTGCTCATTTATTATCTCGCAGTGCAACAACATCACTAGGATAAAGTCGATAGTTTCACGGCTCTGCGCGCTGTTTGGTGAGGAGATAGAGCCTGGGGTATATTCGTTTCCGACGGCGGAACGTATAGCCTTGCTAGAGCCGGATGACCTTGCTCCTCTGCGCAGCGGGTATCGTGCGGCATACATTGTCGCGGCGGCGCGCGCGGTAGCGGAGGGCAGGATAAGCGCGGAGGAGCTCAGACCGCTGTCCACCCGCGACGCGATAAAGCGGCTTTGCTCGGTCGAGGGGGTCGGGGTGAAGGTCGCGAGCTGCACACTGCTGTTCGGCGCCGGAAAGCCGGATGCGTTCCCGATAGACGTCTGGATGAAGAAGGCGCTCGCCGAGCATTACCCTCCTGGATTTGATGGCAGTGCGTTCGGAGGTGACGCCGGTGTTGCGCAGCAGTACATATTTCACTATATCCGCCACCTTGGCGGCAAGGTGTAGACATTGAGTATCGCGAGCGGGGCGGCAAAGCCGCCCCGCTCGATTTCTGGTCTTTTTCTGCCTCTGCCGCTAATCCCGAAAGTCAAAAAGCTCGCGGGGCTTTATGCTGAATACCTCGCACATCTTGAACAGCAGATCGAACGAGACCCCGACATTTCCAAGTTCAATCGCGCTTATGTGACTGCGCTGAATGTCCAGCATCTCAGCAAGCTCAAGCTGCGTGACACGCAGCTTCTTTCGGTAGTACACCACATTTAGTCCAAACTTACGGTACTGCTCCCGGTATTCCTCCCGCATGTTGATCACCTCAGTAATAGTTTAGAGGTGTTTATACAAATTATAAACGTGTTGAAAATGTCGTTACGACATTGATACAGGACATTTTCTGTGTTACCCTTTCACTGGGCGGCTTATGAATATCGTGTGCCGCCGAACAAAAATGTGTAAAAGCTGGAGGGATATGCAAAATGAGAATGAGAAAGGGCGCTGTGCTCGCTGTGTTGCTGATAATTGTTTTTGGAGGTCTGCTTGTGGGCTGCGCCGGTGTATTGCCGGACAACTTCGGGGATGCGGTGGCGCAGGCGAGGAAGGTACTGTCCGATTACCGGAGCAGTAAGTATAACGGATACAGCTATACATATGTCTATCCCGAGGACAGAGAGGACTACTTCTCGATAGTTATGGTTCCCGATGACAGTAGTGGATGCGCGCGCGGGGGCGTGCCGACAGAGTTCATTTGCAGGAGCTCGGCTGAACCGGTTTACAATGAGGTTGCAAAGTGTTTTTCAAGGTTGGACGTTGAGCTAGACGTCATTGTGTGTGGCAAGGATGGGCAGCGTGTATATGTGTTTGATAATGGAGATTTCGAGTGAGCATTTCTTGAAAAGCAGAAAAGCTGATGGGTAAAACCCATCAGCTTTTCATTTGGTTTAACAATGGACAATACTTACAGCTCTATCTTCGCGGAGACGAATGCCGCTATCAGAGCCGCGGAGTCCGCGACGTCGCTCTCGCAGCACATCTCCTGCGGGGAGTGGATGTAGCGGGTGGGGATGCTGATGCAGCCTGCATGCATGCCGCCCTTGGAGCGCTGCATGACACCGGCGTCGGTGCCGCCGTTGAGCAGGATCTCACGCTGATACTTTATATTGTTAGTCTCAGCGCACTTCTCGAGTGCGGCAACCAGCTTGGGCGAGCAGATGAGTGAGCCGTCCATGATCTTGACGGCGGCGCCGCCGCCCGCGTCACATGCCATCGGGACCGCTATCTCGGGGGTGTCGCCGGTGCGGGTTACGTCAACCGCGAGACCGAGGTCGGGCTCAAGACCGAACGCCGCGACCTGCGCGCCGCGGGTGCCGACCTCCTCCTGGACCGAAAAGACGAAGTAGAGTTCGTTTTCGGGGGTGGAGGCGCTGACGAGCTCAAGGGCACGCAGCAGGGTCACGCAGCTGATGCGGTTGTCAAGGTAGGGAGAGACAATGCAGTTTCCGGTGCGGAAGGCGGGGGTGTCGAACGCCGCGACGTCTGCAATCTTGACGTATTTCTCAGCTTCCTCACGGGAGGAAACGCCGATATCGATGTAGAGGTTCTGGATCTTGCAGTCGGCGAGTTTGACCTTGCCTTCCATGGCGACAACACCGCGGGTGCCGTTGCCGAAGCGGACGGGGGTGCCGGGGAGACCGGGGGCATTGATGCCGCCGAGGTTGGAGAAACGGATGTAGCCCTTGTCGTCGATGTAGGTGACGACGAGACCGATGCTGTCCATGTGGGCGGAGAGCATGATCTTCTTGCCGCCGGGCTTGCCGTTCTTTTTGACGATGAGGTTGCCAAGTGCGTCGGTGGTTATCGAGTCGGCAAAGGGAGCGGCGACTTTCGCTATCGCGACTGAGACTGCCTCTTCGCTGCCGGATGGGGAGACGCAGGCGTTAATCTCGCACAGAGTATCAAATATATCAAGCATTCTCGGACATCCTTTCTAAATATATATGTGTGTTGATTTATTTCGCATGCGCGGCAAGGAACGCCGCGGCAAGGGCGTATATCTGCTCGAAGTCGTCTATTGAGGCGACGCAGGAGGGGGAGTGGATATAGCGGACGGCTGCGGAGATCGCGGCGACCGGGATTCCCGCGCGGGCGCGCTGGATGTTGCCGGCGTCGGTGCCGCCGCTGACGTACTGCTTTATCTGGTAACGGATGCCGTTCTTTTCCGCAAGCGAGCGAAGCTCGTTGAACATTTCGCGGTCATAGATCGCGGAGTTGTCCATGAACGGGAGAACTGCACCCGCGCCGGGGGCACACACCTTGAGGTGCGGCTTTGCGTCGGGCAGGTCGCCGGCGGTGGTACCCTCGAGGATAATGGCGGCGTCCGGCTTTATGCGGTGGGACGCGGGGGCGGCGCCGCGGGTGCCGACCTCCTCCTGCACGGTGAACACGTACCACGAGTCAACCGCAGGACCGTTCTCAATGAGCTTGAGCATTGTAGCGCAGCCTACGCGGTCGTCGATGGCGCGCGCTTTGAGCATACCCTCGCCGAAATCGACCGGGAAGCTGTCAAACACGGCGTAGTCTCCGCAGCAGGTGAGCTTTTCAGCCTCTTCGCGGCTCGATGCTCCGATATCTATGTACATGTCGTTTATCTTCGGGACAATCTTGCGCTCGTCCTGGGTGGTGAGGTGGACGGCTTTGATGCCGATTATGCCTGGTACATGGTTTGCTCCGACGAGCACCCGCTTACCGATGAGCACGCGCACGTCGACTCCGCCGACGCAGGCGAATTTGAGGTATCCGTCGTCACCCAGCGCCTTGATAATGATGCCGACCTCGTCCATATGAGCGGCGAACATTATGCGTTTGTCGGCGGGAGCGCCCGGTTTATGAACTATCAGGTTGCCGAGGACGTCCTCATAGACCTCGCAGCCAGCCGCCTCTGCACGGGGGCGGATAAAATCGCGCATCGCATCCTCGAAGCTGGAGGGTGCGTCTATAGCGCATAAAGTTTTAACAAGTTCTTTCATGCGTTCAGCCCTTTCTCAATTTCACAGCTTACGGGTGCGTCTTAAACCAGCGGACCGCGCGGCGGAGCCTCGCCCGGATCGAGAGCGAACTCAGCGAGGAGCTTCGCTGCGTTCTCGAGGTCATCGAGGTGTATCGTCTCGACCGCGGTATGCATGTAGCGGAGCGGTAGTGAGATGACGCAGGAAGCCGTGCCGTCTCCCGCGACCTGCATAGCCCAGGCGTCGGTACCGGTACCACCCTCCATGACCTGCGGCTGGTATCCCATACCGAGCTTCTCGGACAGCTCGCACAGACGGCGACCGAGAGCGCGGTTTGTATTCGGACCCATTGAGATAGGAACACCGCCCGCAAATTTGACGATGTCCGGACGCTTCGGGGCATCGGGGGTCTCGGCGTGAGTGACATCCACCGCGACCGCCCAGTCGGGAGCATTCGCGTAAGCGCCGACCTGTGCGCCGCGCAGACCGACCTCTTCCTGAGTGCTCGCCTGGATAACGAGTTCGACCGGAAGATCTTTGCCCTGGAGCAGCTCGAGCGTACGCAGAAGCATGACGACGCAGCCGCGGTCGTCGAGCGTCTTTCCGGAGAACAGCTTGTCTCCGAGGAGCTGCGCGTGTTCGCTGAACACTGCGGGGGTGCCGGGACGGACGAGCTTTCTCGCCTTTTCGTCGCTCATGCCGATGTCAATGACAAGTTCCTCAACCGCAAACGGCTTCGTATTGTCCCCGGCAGCCTGCAGGTGCGGAGGGACGGAAGAGATGACCCCGTGAATCGGCGGGTCGGTCATCACCGTGACTTCCCGCGCCGGCATGACGCGAGGGTCGATGCCGCCTATCGTGCGGAAGCGCAGGAAACCGTCCTTTATGTCGGTCACCATGAAACCTATTTCGTCCATATGTGCCGAATAGAGCAGCTTTGGTGCGCCGGGCTTTGCCGCGTGACGGATGCCGTGAACGTTTCCGAGCGCGTCGGTAGTGACCTCGTCGCACATGGGTCGCATTATTTCAGCCACCATTTCTGCGACCGACGCCTCGAATCCGCTCGGACCCATCGCCTCGGACAGCGCTGTGAGGGTCTTTGCCAAATCCATTGTATCATTCCTTTCTGTTTTTAATGTCTTTTTTATCCTTTTTGCGCTACCTGAGCGCAAGAACGACCTGCTTGAATGCGTTGCCCCGCTCGGCAAAATTCTTGAACATGTCGAAGCTCGCGCATGCGGGGGAGAACAGGACGACGCCATGCTCTCCAGCGGCTGTGCGTGCAAGCGAGACCGCCTCATCGAGTGTATGTGCCTCGCAGAGGGGTGGGCAGTCGGGCTGGGATTCAGCCGCCGCGCGGATAAGACCTGCGGTCGCGCCGAATAGAACAAGCGCCTTTACGTGTGCGCCAAGCTCGAGCGCAAGTGGTTCAAACGGGATATGTTTGTCGTATCCGCCGGCTATTAACACGACCTTTTCGGAAAAGGAGCGGAGTCCGGCAATGGTGCGGGTGGGTGAGGATGCGATGGAATCGTTATAATATTTCACGCCGTCGAGCTCGCGCACGAACTCGATACGGTGTTCCACACCACCAAACTCTGTGGCGACCCGACGCACAGCGTCGTAGCTCACCGTTCCGTCAAGGGCGCAGAGCGCCGCCATGTAGTTTTCGACGTTGTGGAGCCCGGGAATCCGTATATCAGAGGCGCGCATGACCGGTTCAGACCGACCCTGCCGCACCGCGAATACGGTTTCTCCGTCAAAGTAAGCACCGTTTTCCGGCTGCTCGCGCCGCGAGAAGAAAAGGACCTCTCCGCGCGCTTCGCCGGAGTATGTACGGGTGATGTCATTGTCAAGGTTTAGTACCACCCGCCCATTCGTCTCCTGCCAGCGAAACACGTTTCGCTTTGCGTCGACGTATTCATCCATCGAGGCGTGAATGTCGAGATGGTTTGGCGCGACGTTGGTCACGACCGCGACCGGGGCGCTGCGCCGCATGGTCATAAGCTGAAAGGACGAAAGCTCGACGACAGCGAAGTCATCCGGATTCATCTCGGGAACGCGGTCGAGAAGCGGCGTGCCGATATTGCCGCCTAGCCGAACCGTTTTGCCGTCCGCTTCGAGTATCTTTGCTATGAGGGTGGAGGTGGTGGTCTTTCCGTCCGACCCGGTCACCGCAATAATATGACACGGGCAGACTTCGAAAAACGCCTCCATCTCGCTTGTGAGCCGCGCGCCATTTTTAACAGCCTCACGAAGTCCGGGAGTGTCCGGATGTATACCGGGCGAGCGATACACGATGTCTGCATTGATACCGTCGAGATAGTCCTCGCCGCATATGAGCGGCACGCCGAGCGCCTCAAGCTCCGCACGGCAGCTAAGCTCAGAGGCGGGTTTTCGGTCGCGGGCTTCGAGCTCGCACCCGGCTCCGCGCAGCAACCGGATAAGCGGAAGGTTACTTACCCCGACGCCGCACACCGCAGTCTTTTTGCCGGCGTGACCGTCGAGGAACTCCTGAAAGGTCATTTGCATGCCTCCGTAAAAAACTTGAAATGAAGTCCTATGGTATTTTACATCATAACGCCGCTTTATTCAAGACGTTTCTTGACGAAATGACGAAAGAGTGATATATTCAAAAGGCGAGCCGGTTGGTCAGCCGCGCGGGAGACCGTGAGGAAAGTCCGAGCTCCACAGGGCAAGGGTAGCGGATAACATCCGCCGAAGGCGACTTCAGGACGAGTGCAACAGAGATATACCGCCGGCGTTCTCGCCGGTAAGGGTGGAAAGGCGAGGTAAGAGCTCACCACGTCCCGCGGTAACGCGGGAGGTCTGTAAACTCTACCCGGAGCAACACCGACACGGGGGTCAAGCCTGCCCGGCATCCCCGGACGGGTGGCAGGAGGTGTGCGGCAACGTGCGCCCAAGATAGATGGCTGACGAATACAGAACTCGGCTTATAGACCCGCTCGCAGAACGCGGTGGGACCGTGAGGTCCCACCGCGTTGCGTTTTTATATATTATCCGGCTCTCAGTCGGCAGCGGCGACGAGCCGAGCATATTCTCCGCCTGCGGCGAGAAGTTCCTCATGCGTGCCCCGCTCGGCGATGTTCCCGTCCACCATCACGAAGATGGTGTCGCAGGAACGGATGGTGGAGAGGCGGTGTGCAATAAATATTGACGTGCGACCGGCGGAGATACCGTCTATCGCGCGGCGCACCCGCTCCTCTGTGACCGAGTCGATGTGCGCAGTGGCCTCGTCGAGTACCAGTATCGACGGGCTCTGCGCTATCGCCCGCGCAAAGCTCAGAAGCTGCCGTTCGCCGGTGGAGAAGTTGAGACCCTGCTCGATGACCGGCGCGTCCAGCCCGCCGAGCGGTGCAATGGCGTCACTTGCCTGCGCGGTCTCCACCGCAAGAGTGAGCGCGGAGGCGTCCAGACCTGCGTGCATGTCGATGTTCTCTGCGACCGTCCCGGTAAACAGGAACACATCCTGGAGCACCGTGACGACCGCACGGCGCAGGTCGCGCAGCTTCCACTCTCCGATCGGAATGCCGTCTATAAGTATCTCGCCCTTCTGGATTTCGTAGTACCTCGCGATGAGGCTGATTATCGTGGATTTTCCGACGCCGGTCGCGCCGACGAACGCGACGTGCTCGCCGGGGGAGACCTTGAAGCTGACCCCCTTGAGCACCCACTCGCCCGGGTTGTACGCGAACCACACGTCGCGGAACTCCACCTCTCCGCGCACCTCTCCTCCGACCTCGCCCGCGTCCGGATCCTCAACATCCTGGTCATCGAGGATCTCGTAGACGCGCTCGGTGGACACAAGCGCCGACTGGACGGTGGTGTACTTCTCGGCGAGGTCGTTTATTGGCTCGAAGAATTGCTTGACGTATGTAGTAAACGCGTACAGCACCCCGACCTCGAGCACACCACCGGTTATCCGCCCGAACCCTATGCATATAAGGAAGGCTATGACTAGATTGTTTATGACCTCCATTGCGGGACGCAGGAAGCTATTGAGGAGCACCTGTGTCTTAGTAGTCACGAAGTATGCCGCATTCAGCTCGCGAAACTCGCGCAACTTGTCGAGCTGCCGCCCGAATACTTGGACTATCCGCATCCCGGCGACGTTTTCGGCAAAGAATCCATTTATCTGACCGATTATCTGTTTCATGCGCTTGAAATTGCGTTTGATTATCCGCTTCAGCGAGAAGGTGAGCGCGGCTATAATCGGGATACCTAGCATAGCCGCTCCGGCGAGCACCGGGTCGAGCAGCAGCATGACGATTATTATGCCTATGAGCAGAAATATGTCGCGGAACAGGTTCAAAAAGACGTCGGAGTAAAATTCATTTATCGCCTCGACATCGTTTGTCGCGCGGGTGATGAGCCTTCCGGTTCCGTTGCGGTCAAGTGAACTCATCGGCATGTGCAGTATCTTGTCGAACACGCCGAGGCGCAGTTTGTTGAGTATTGCCTGGCTTACGCGCGCTATCAGCCTCACCTGTGTCATCGAAAGCAGCGCTCCGAGCAGGACGACTACGAGATATACGAGACCCATTCCGGGTATCGACCAGATGCCGCGTTGTTCCTCGCCGCCGATGAGGAATTTGTCTATGACGACCTCGGCGATAAGCGGCTTTACAAGTTCGGCTGCGTTCACCACTATGACGCAGATGACGCAGATGAACATCTTGAAGGCGTACGGACGCATAAGATCGCCGAGCCGCAGCAATCCGGATGGCTTGTGTTGCTTCATTTCGCCACGTGGTTTCTTACTCATGCTCCCCCTCCTTCTCGTTTTCTTCCTGCTCCTGCATGAGACAGGTGGTGGCGTATCGCCCACCGAGTGCCATAAGTTCCTCGTGCGTGCCACTCTCCACTACCCTGCCCCCGTCCATGTACAGGATGAGGTCGGCGGAGCGGAGGGCACTGAGGCGGTGGCTGATTATTATTGCGGTGCGATCCTTAAGCTCACCGTCGAGGTTTGCTACTATGCGCTGCTCGGTGAGGTTGTCGACAGCGGAGAGGGTGTCGTCGAGTATCAGGATTTTCGGGTCGCGCACGAGTGCGCGTGCAAGGCTTATGCGCTGTTTCTGACCGCCGGAGAGGTGTGTTCCGCGCTCGCCGACTTCGGTGTTGAACCCTTCGGGGAACGCCTCTATCTCGGTGCGGATGTTTGCTGCTTCGGCCGCGTGAAGCACGTCGTCGTGCGTGCATCCGGGTGTATAGAACGATATGTTGTCCTCTATTGTAGCATTGAACAGGAATCCATCCTGCGGCACATAACCGCTCGCGTCGCGTATCGCCTTTGCGGGGATATTTCGGATGTCCTCGCCATCGATGAAGAGCTGTCCGTACGGAGCGGTATAGAACTTGAGAAGCAGAGACGCAAGGGTCGTCTTGCCGCATCCCGTCTCTCCTGCGATACCGAGGGTGCCGCCCTTGGGCAGTTTGAAGCTCACGTCTTTCAGCGAAGGCTCGCTCATGCCGGGGTATGTAAATGTGAGCCCGCGCGCCTCTATCTCGCCCTCTACCGGCGTGTGCTCCTCCTGCTCAAAGTCGGGTATCGACGGCTCGCGGAACACCGCGTCGAGCCGCTTGTAGCTTGCAAGACCGCGCTGCATGGCGTTGACTATACGGCTCAGCGCAACGACCGGCTGCTGTATAAGAAGCAGGTATCCCTGGAACGCGACAAGCTCGCTGAGCCCGAGCGTGCCTGCCATGACCATCTCGCCGCCGATTATAAGGCTCAATGCGTAACTAACGCCGAAGGTTATCAGCGTGACCGGGTTGAGAAGTGACGATACATCGGTGAGCGCAACGTTCGCATCCCGCATCTCATCGGAGGACTTTTTGAAGATCTCCTGCCACTCGTCCTCCCTCGCAAAAGTCTTTACAACACGGACTCCCATTATCGTTTCGGTAACAAAACCGGAAAGACCTGCGAACATGCCCTGCACCCTGCGGCTGTGTTCGCGTATCCTGCCACCGAGTATTATGATTGCCGCCACAGCTATCGGCACCGGGGCGAGCGCTATGAGCGTCATGCGCGCATCGGTTGCACGTACCATCTCCATTATCGAGAGCGTGCCGGTGATGATACCATTTATCCCCTGCGCGAGCGTTGGTCCGAAAGTTTGACGAACCGCGCCGACATCGTTTATCGCATATGCCATCATGTCGCCCGAACGCTGCTTTGCAAAGAAACTCACCGGAAGGCTCTGCAATTTTACAAACAGCTCCTCCCGCATGAACACCTCCATCCGCCGTGCATTCATAATTATAAACATACGCCAGATGAAGCGGGTGACAAACACTCCGAGCGCTATCAGGACTATGTTTAGCGCCGAACGGTAGACGAGTGCCGCCACCGGAGACTCTTGCTCGAGAAGCCCTATTGCGTCGCCGAGTGCCGTCGGCGCAAGGGTTGCTATGCGCGAGTTTAGCGCAAGAAAAAGAATGCCCGGTATGTACATCCAGCCATACTTGCGCATGAATTTTCTAACCAAATCCAACACACCCCCATATTGTTGTCAATACAACAATTTTAGTATAATAAATTTATTTAAGATGTCAATATAAAAATGTTAAAAAATACTGTGTGCCGGAGGAGCGGGAGAGGGAATGCGAAAAAAGTATGAAATTGACTTGCCTGGTCGAGTGGATATGGAGTATTATTAAAATTGGTATTTTGACTTATTTCGGCGGTGCAGCCGATGAAGAAAAGTTTTTTGCGGAGGCAGAGGTTTTGTCAGGGAAGTATGTATGCAGAGAGGGCGGCGCGCCGGAGGGATTTGCAAAGGAAATAGGGTATTCTGCGGAAACGGCGGACATGTTGTGGCGGCGCGGATTTGACAGCGCGCAGAAGGTACGGCAGCTACTTGCGGTAGATATCGGAGCGGCGGTTGAGGCACTCATGTCGCTTGAGGGCGCGCATCGCGCCGCGGAGCTGATACTGGAGTGCAGGTGTTCAGACGGTGTGTGCGCCGTGTACCACGACTATGATGCGGATGGTGTATGTGCGGCAGCGATAGCGGTCGAGACGCTCCGTGCTGCGGGGGTGCGCGTGGTGATGTACTCGAATCTGCGCGGCGGGGATGGGTACGGAATGAGTCCCGGCGGGGTGGACGAGATAGTGCGAAGGCATCCCGAGGTGAGTCTTGTACTCACTGTGGACAATGGGATAAGCGCTTTTGAAGGTGTTGCGCACGCTCGCAAGCTCGGGCTTTCGGTGGTGGTGACCGATCACCACGAGCCGGCGGACAGGCTACCGGATGCAGATGCGATAGTTGACCCCAAATGCAGAAGTGGCGGCACTGTCTCGGCTATGGACGCCGGTGCGCGTGATTTTTGCGGCGCGGCTGTGGCGCTCGGAGTGATGTTGAAATTTGCGGAGCTCGCAGGCATCGGTACTGAAAAAGCGCTTGCGGGGCTCGACCTTGCGGCGGTAGCTACTGTGGCGGACGCGATGCCGCTAGTAGGGTACAACCGCGCGATAGTTATAGAGGGGCTGAAAAGGGTAAACGCCCGGACACGACCCGCTTTCCGTGTACTCGGGGAGGCGTCCGCTTCGGGGGGAAACGTGGATGCGAAGACCATTGCGTACGGTTACGCACCTATGCTCAACGCGCCCGCGCGGGTGACTGGTAGCCCTGCGGCAGCGCTTGAGCTGCTGCTTGCGGGGGATGCAGAGGCGGCGCGACGCGCGGTGATGAAGCTCGAGGTGCTCAATGAACAGCGCAAGCAGCTCACGGCGGACCAGACTGCGGCGGCACTCAGCGCGGTCGAGAAAGGGAGCGCGGCACAGGTGTTGTTCGATGAGAGTTTTACCGAGGGGATAGCTGGAATAGTCGCGGGTCGGATAACTGAGCAGACCGGGTGTCCATCCGCGGTACTCGCGCGGCACGATGGCGGTGTGCTCAAAGCGTCCTGCCGCGCACCTGAGGGATTTTCGCTTGTAAATATACTCTCGGTGCTTGCGCAGGAGGGACTTGTCACATCCTACGGCGGGCACATGCGGGCTGCGGGGTTCAGTACCCTGGAGAAGTGCCTCGGGGAGTTGCGGAGGCGGTTCTGCGAGCTTGCGGAGCAGACCGAGGTCCCGCCGGCGCAGAAGGTATGCGACGCACGGCTCAGTCCGGACAGGATAACCTTGCGACTCGCGCGCGAACTTGCGGGATTTGAGCCATTCGGCGAGGGGTTTCCGCCGTTTTTAATAGAGGTGTGCGGTTACCGGACGGGCAGAGTGCGAATATTCGGAAAGAAGCGCGAACATGTGCGTATATGGGACACCGAGAGCGGGCTTGGCGCGGTGGTCTGGAACGGAGCGGAACGCGAGCTTCTCGATATAATCTGCACTCGCCGCCCGCTCCATGGACATGTGACCGTAGACGAGTGGGGTGGAAATGCCAAGGCGGAGTTCGTCGTTGACTGTGAGAGAGAGTCAGATGATGCTCCTGTCATGTACTGCAAAAACGGGGAGACGGTGCGCGCGCTCGACTGCGGGGAGGACTGGATCTCGGTCGAGTACCGCGGAAAGAGGTACCGGCGTCCGCTCGCGGCGGTGGGGGACACTCTGCTGTGCAGTCCGCCGCAGGCGCGTTGACCTAGTCCGGCCGGCATGTTATAATAACCGCAAGGCGGTTATTATACTTCGTTTCAAGCCGTTTTTATCGTCCCTTACGGGACAACCGAAAAACATGGCACATTATACCATTCCGGCTTTGCCGTAATGTTATAATAGACCAAACTTAAAAACATTAAAAACGCACAAAAAACGGAGGACGTGACCTGGTGAAGATGGCTGCGGTAAGGCAACGAGAGGGATTCGGCGCGGGGTGGTACGCGATATTTGCTGCGGTAACGCTGTCGGCAGCGCTGATATGTGTGTGCCTCGGGAGCGTCAGGGTTCCTATCGGGGACACAGTTCAAATAGTATGGCGCGCGATATGCGGTGAGGAGCAGTCGAATACATACAGCGCGATAATTTTGCGGGTCAGGATCCCGCGGGTGATATGCACGGCACTGATAGGTGCGATGCTATCGGTGAGCGGTGCGGCGATGCAGGGTCTCCTGAAAAACCCTCTTGCAGACGGGTCGACGCTCGGGGTGTCCTCTGGAGCGAGTCTCGGTGCGGTGGCGGCGCTTGCGTTTGGGATAGTTGTTCCGGGGGTGTCGTTTGCCGGGGTGACTGCGCTTTCGATGATATCTGCGTTCCTGTCACTAATAGTAATACTTGCTCTCGCATACAAGCTCGATTATTCGCTTGCGACAAACACTATAATCCTGATAGGCGTGATATTCTCAATGTTTGTGAGCAGTATCATCAGCCTTGTGGTGACCTTCGCGGGTGACCGGGTGCGTCAGATTATGTTCTGGACGATGGGTTCGCTCAGTGGAAAGGGTTACACAGAGGTTCTAGTGCTTGCGGGAGCATTTGTAGCGCTCGGCGCGGTGATATTGCTGCACGCGCGTGAGCTGAATGCTTTTGCGGTGGGTGAGGAGAATGCGCGCGGTGTTGGGGTTAACGTGCGTCGCGTAAAGCTTATTATAATGGTGTCGGTGTCCGCAATGATAGGCATATGCGTCTCGGTGAGCGGGACCATCGGGTTCGTTGGATTGGTCACGCCGCACATGACGCGGATGTTCACCGGACCAAACCACCGCAAGCTGCTTCCGGCGTCAATGTTTGCGGGGGCGGTGTTCCTGCTGCTTGCTGACCTTGTGTCACGCACGGTGTTGAGCCCGCTCGAGTTGCCCGCCGGAGTAGTGACATCGTTTATAGGCTCGATAGTGTTCGTGTTGATATTCTGGCGCACAAGGAGAGGTGGATGATGCTCGAACTTGAAAATCTCACCGTCGCATACGGTGCGCTCACTATAGTGGATGGGATAAGTTTCACGCTGCCCGACGGGGAGTGGCTGATGATAGCGGGACCGAACGGGGCGGGAAAGTCCACGATAATCGGGGCAATCTCGCAGAACGTGAAGTACACCGGTTCGGTCCGCCTCGACGGGGAGGACGCGGCACGCATGAAGCCGGCGAAGCTCGCGAGAAAGCTCGGTGTTCTCACGCAGAACCACTGGGTGAGCTACTCATTTTCGGTCGAGGAGGTGGTTCGGCTCGGCAGGTATTCGCATTCACGCGGTCTCTTCGGCGGTGCGGGAAACGGGGATAACGACGCGGTCGAGCGGGCTCTCGAACTCACAGGGATGACCGCGCTTCGCTCACAATCTGTGCTCACGCTGTCCGGCGGGGAGCTCCAGCGCGCGTTTCTTGCGCAGCTCATTGCGCAGGATCCGGAGCTTATGTTGCTCGACGAGCCGACAAACCATCTTGACCTAGTCTATCAAAAACAGACATTCTCGCTTGTGCGCGATTGGATAGCCCAGACCGGGCGCTCGGTCGTATCAGTGGTGCACGACCTGAGTCTTGCGCGCGCGTTCGGTACGCGGACGCTATTGCTAGAGCATGGTCACGCCGTCGAGTATGGAGAGACAAAGAAGGTGCTTTCACGCGAAAATCTCAGGCGCGTATACTCGCTTGACGTAGTTGAATATATGAGAGGGATGTTTGAACAGTGGAACGACTCTACCTTGGATGTATAGCCGGAGCGTCTGCGGACGCGGAGGCGGAGGCGCGCAGGCGCTGGGACAGTATCGCAAAGCCACTCGGCAGCCTAGGACTGCTTGAGGACACGGTGGTCAAGATAGCGGCACTCACCGGAAACGCGGATGTATCGCTCGACCGCCGCGCGGTAGTGGTGATGTGCGCGGATAACGGAGTTGTCTGCGAGGGAGTCACCCAGACCGGGCAGGAGGTTACAGCGGCGGTCGCGCGCGAGATACTGCGCAGCGAGTCGTCGGTTTGCCGGATGGCTGAGGTGGCACACGCGGACGTGATACCGGTAGACATCGGAATGGTCGAGCCGGTGGAGGGTGTCGCGGACCACAGCGTCGCGCGTGGTACTGCGAACATAGCGGCAGGTCCCGCAATGACCCGTGAACAGGCGGAGCGGGCGGTGGATGTGGGGGTCGCGATGGTGCGCGATCTCGCGGCGCAGGGATATCGCATCCTTGCGACCGGGGAGATGGGAATAGGTAATACGACTACTTCAAGCGCCATAGCCTCGGCGCTGCTTGACCGTCCGGTAGTGGAGATGACCGGGCGTGGCGCGGGGCTTTCCGACGCCGGTCTCCGCCGGAAGATTGCAGCTATCGAGCGCGCTTTTGAGGTCAATCGACCCGACCGGAGCGACCCGTTCGACGTGCTCTCGAAGCTCGGCGGGTTCGACATCGCGGGGATGGCGGGGATGTTCATCGGCGGCGCGATATACCGCGTGCCGGTGCTTGTAGACGGGTTTATAAGCGCGGTGGCGGCGCTGCTCGCGCAGAGGATACGCCGCGAGTGCGCCATAAGCGCTATAGCGAGCCACGTCTCTGCAGAACCTGCGGCGTCACTTGCGTTGAGTGCAGCAGGATTGAAGCCGCTCATATGTGCCGGGATGCGCCTCGGCGAGGGGACGGGTGCGGTCGCGCTGCTGCCCCTTCTGGACATGGCGCTCGCGGTGTACGGCGGAATGACTACATTCGGTGACATAGGCATCGCGGCATACGAGCACTTTGAGCCTGAGACAGGGAACTGAACGCGGGGGAGAGCAAAATGGGAAGAATGATATTGCTCACCGGAGGCTCGGCATGCGGGAAGAGCACCTATGCCGAAAAGCTCGCGGTGGAGGCTGCGGCGGGCGGACCGCTCTTCTATGTCGCGGCGATGCAGCCGTTCGGCGAAGAGAGTCTGAAACGCATTGAGCGGCACCGTGAAATGCGCTGTGAGAAGGGTTTTGAGACGGTCGAGAGGTACACCGATACCGCAGGACTGGAGCTGCCGGTGCACGGAGGAACGGCGCTTCTCGAGTGCCTGTGCAATCTCACCGCAAACGAGATGTTCTCCGGGGAGAATATGGACGAGAACAGCGGAGACGGCTCGGTCGGTGAGGCGGACGCGGAACGCGCGGTTGCGGCAGTCGTCGCGGGGGTGAAGAACCTCGCGGCACAGACCTCAACGCTTGTGGTGGTGACAAACGACGTTGGAAGCGACGGTGGCGGTTACGACGAGCTCACGATGCGGTACGTGGACGCGCTCGGTAGGATAAACTCGGAGATGGCGGCGCTCGCGGACGAGGTGTATGAGCTCGTGTGCGGCATCCCGCTTCCTATCAAGAGATAGCGAAAAGAGAGACAGGGGGAGAAGGTCGTGATATTTTTCCAGACCTGCGTGGTGGCGTTCTCGATGTTTTCGCGCATACCGATGCCTCAGTTCGAGTGGAACGAGCGGAACATGCGGTATATGCTTGCGGCGTTCCCACTCGTAGGGGTTGCGACCGGCGCGCTCATATGCGGCTGGGTGTGGCTCTGCGGGGCTGCCGGATTCGGGCGTGAGCTGTTCGCGGCGGGGCTTCTGCTCTGCCCGGTTGTGGTGACGGGCGGCATACACCTCGACGGGTTCTGTGACGTCTGCGACGCGCTTGCGAGCCACGCAGCGCCCGAGCGGAGGCGTGAGATAATGAAGGATTCGCACTCTGGTGCGTTTGCGATAATCGGAACCGGTGGGTATATGCTCGCGTACTACGCACTCGGATGCGAACTCGGGGCGGACGGGATCCCGGCGGTTGGGGCGGTGCTACCTCTTGTACTCTGCCAGGTCATGAGTCGGGCGGCGAGTGGGTTTTGCTCGATAACCTACCCGGCGAGCGGTTCCAAGGGTCTGCTCGGATACTTCCGCGGGGTAGCGGACCGGCGTCGAGCCGCCGGGATAGATGCGGTGGTGTTTATCACGGCAGCGGCTGTGGCGGTGGCACTGAGTCCAGTGGCGGGCGCACTCTGCGCGGCTGCGGTGTTTGCGGCGGCGGTCGTGCTCTATCCGGTCTCGAAGATCTGCTTCGGAGGGATGAGTGGCGACCTCTCAGGGTGGTTCTTACAGGTGGCTGAACTTGCGGCGCTCGCCGCGTTCATAGTTGCAGAAAGGCTGGTAATTGTATGATTCTGGTTACAGGCGGACGTGCGTCAGGAAAGCGCGAGTATGTCATGAGCCTCGGATATTCGGAGACGGACATGGCGGATGCGGTCATCGACGCGCGCCCGGTGATATTCAATGTTCAGGATATGGCGATGCGCGACCCGGAGGGCAGTGCGGCGCTTCTCGAACGTCTCTGTGAGAAAGAGGTCGTGATAACCTGCGAGGTGGGCAGCGGAGTTATCCCCCTCGAACGGCGTGAGCGGGATGGCAGAGAGGCTGCCGGACGTCTCGCGGTACGACTCGCCCAGCGCGCTGACAGGGTCGTGCGGCTGGTGAGCGGGATACCTACCGTTATCAAGGAGAATAACGGCAGATGACCTTTGAGATTTTTCGCCACGGTGCGACTCCGGGGAACCGCCTTCGCCGATATATCGGCAGTACCGACGAACCGGTCTGCACCGGAGAACTTGAACGGATTACCCCGGTAGGCGGGGTCACGCGAGTTTACATAAGTCCAATGCTGCGTGCACGGCAGACGGCGGAGCGGCTGTTCCCGGGTGCGGAGCTTGTGGAGATTGCGGACTTCCGGGAGATGGACTTCGGAGTATTCGAGAACCGCAGTGCGGACGAGATGTCGGATGACCCGCTCTACCGCGAGTGGGTAGACGGGATGTGCGAGGGGTGCTGTCCAGGCGGGGAGAGCAAGGACGAGTTTGTCTACAGGAGCTGCGCCGCATTCGGGCGGATTGCTGCCGAAGCGCTTGCGTCCGGTGCGGAACGGCTCGTTGTGGTGGCTCACGGCGGGACTGCGATGTCAATCCTCAGCCGGTACGCCGAACCGCCGCGCGGATATTATGAGTGGGGTCTTGGAAACCTTGAGAGCTGGACGACAGAACTGTCGATGCGGGATGGGGTACCGGTGCTGGTCGGATGCGTCAAATGTGCGAAGAGAGAAACGGAGGTGTGAACGTGCGCGATCTGGGTCTTATGCACGTCTATTACGGAAACGGAAAGGGAAAGACTACTGCGGCGTTCGGGCTTGCGGCTCGGGCGCGAGGACGCGGTGCGCGTGTGATAGTGGTGCAGTTTCTGAAAGGGGTGGAGACCGGAGAGCTCAGGTCGATGGCGGAGCTCGGCGTAGAAGTGCTCCGTGGTCGCGCGGGTGATAAGCGTGCCGGCACCGACCCGGTGCAGGACGCCGCGACCCGTGCAATCCACGATGCGAATCTCTCCTCTGCCGCAGAGCGAGTGTTTGCCGGTGAGTGCGACCTGCTGGTGCTCGACGAGGGCGTGGACGCACTGCGGCACGGGCTTGTGGACGAGGAGTTGTTTCGGAAGCTTGTCCGAAAACGCCCGGATGGGGTAGAGCTCGTCATCACCGGTCACAAGCCGGTCGATTGGGTGATGGAGGAGGCGGACTATATAACGCATATGACCGCCGAACGTCATCCGTTCTCGCGCGGAGTGCCCGCACGCGAGGCCATCGAGTTTTAAAAGTCAAGTTAATAAAATGTTTACCTTTTTCGTACCGCCGGAGGTCAAAATGCTATTGACAATCCGGCGGTACAGTGCTAAAGTGTATTAGCACTCAGAAGAAAAGAGTGCTAACAGTATAAACTGTCCGCAAGAAACTGCGCTTATATCCAAAGGTGATTCAAATGTCTTTAGGCGAACGTAAGAAAATAATATTGAGAGCGGTTGTGGACGACTATATTGAACATGCGGAGCCTGTCGGCTCGCGCACCCTGGCGGAGAAGCTTGATCTTGGACTTTCCAGCGCGACGTTGCGTAACGAGATGAGCGAGCTTGAGAGCATGGGATATCTTGAGCAGCCGCACACCTCGGCGGGGCGGATTCCGTCGAACAAGGGGTACCGGCTATATGTCGACGAGCTGATGGAGCCGCATAGGATAACCGCTGAGGAGGCAGAGAGTATCGAGCGCGCGTTGCACGGGCGGCTGCGCGAAATTGACAGAATGATAGCGGATGTTGCGAGGCTGCTTGTCAACCTCACGAGCTACGCGGTGTATGCAGGGACCGTGCGTCCGGAGGGGATACGCTTCAAGAAGGCGGATATAATCCCGATGGAAGGCGGGAGCTGTGTTGTGGTGGCGGTGTTCTCGGCGAATGTGGTCAAGAACACGGTGCTTGTCCACCCGCCCGAGGTGGGTGTGGAGGAGCTTGCGAGGCTCACCGCGGCGCTGAACGCGAGGTTGCGTGAGTACGGGGCGGACAAAATAGTGGTCGCTGTCGCGCTTGAGATCGCGAGGGACACCGGTGTGTCGCCAGAGTTTGTGACTGCGGTCGTCGGGTTCATACACGATGCTGCGGCGGCGCACGACCGGAGCGCGGTGTACGTAGATGGTGCGACGCATATATTTGACCACCCCGAGTTTCACGACATATTTAAGGCGCGAAAGCTTGTCGAGTATCTGATGAGCGACAACGCGAGGCTGCCCGCACCAGAAGAACGAGGACGGGTCAAGATAATTATAGGTACAGAGAACGTAAGCGAAGAGCTTCGCGACTCGAGCGTCGTTGCGGCGACCTACGAGCTCGGAGATGGTATGCGAGGACTTATAGGCGTTGTGGGACCGACCAGAATGAAGTATTCTGACGTTGCGTCGCGGCTCGGATTTTTCACAAGGCGGCTCAATTCGCTGTTTGCTAAGGACAGCGGTGACGAGAGAAAGGAACAGAAATAATGACCAAGAAAAAGCCGGCGGATGACGCCGCACTCGAAAATTCCGCTGCTACCGGTGCTGCTCAGCAGGATACCGAGGCGGAGAATGCTGCGGAGGCGGCGGTAGAATCGGCACAGGAAGCGCTGGATAAACTTAAAGGCGAGTTCGACGAGTTGAAAGATCAGTATCTGCGCCTTGCCGCCGAGTACGACAACTACCGCAAGCGCACCGCAAAGGAACGCGAGCAGCTCTATTCGCTTGCCAAGGCGTCGACGGTGGAGGCACTGCTTCCGGTATACGACAATGTTGAGCTTGCGGTAAAGCAGGAAACAAAGGATGAGCAATACAAGCAGGGTGTGGCGATGATAGCGCGTCAGCTCGACGATGTATTTGCAAAGCTCGGTGTAACCGAGATCCCGGCGGCGCGCGGTGACGAGTTCGATCCGGAGTTGCACAATGCGGTCATGCACACCGAGGATGAGACACTTGATGCAAACCGCATCGCGGGAGTGTTCCAGAAGGGCTTCTCAATAGAGGGCAAGGTAATTCGGCACGCCGTTGTTCAGGTTGCGAACTGAGAGACTGAGCGGCGGACGGACTTTTAAATAATTGTATTTTCCACAAGGAGAGGATTTTTTATGGCAAAGATCATAGGCATCGACCTCGGTACTACAAACTCGTGCGTCGCGGTCATTGAGGGCGGCGAGCCGGTAGTCATCACCAATGCTGAGGGTGCGCGCACCACGCCTTCGGTCGTGGCGTTCTCGAAGGACGGCGAGCGGATGGTGGGTCAGGTCGCAAAGCGCCAGGCGATTACCAACCCCGACAGGACCATTTCGTCCATCAAGCGTGAGATGGGCTCGGACTACAAGGTCAAGATAGACGACAAGGCGTATACTCCGCAGGAGATATCCGCCATGATACTGAGCAAGCTCAAGACCGACGCGGAGAGCTATCTCGGAGAGAAGGTCACTGAGGCGATAATCACTGTGCCCGCGTACTTCACCGACTCGCAGCGTCAGGCGACCAAGGATGCAGGTCGCATAGCAGGTCTTGACGTCAAGCGTATAATAAATGAGCCGACCGCAGCCGCGCTCTCCTACGGGCTTGACAAGGAGCGCGACCAGAAGATAATGGTCTACGACCTCGGCGGTGGTACCTTCGATGTTTCAATACTTGAGATCGGTGACGGTGTCCTGGAGGTTCTCGCGACCGCCGGTAACAACCGCCTCGGCGGCGATGACTTCGACGCACGTATAATGAACTGGCTTGCCGCAGAGTTCAAGCGCACGAACGGAATCGACCTCACAAACGACAATATTGCCATGCAGCGTCTCAAGGAGGCAGCTGAGAAGGCGAAGATAGAGCTTTCCGGTGTGACGAGCTCGAACGTCAACCTGCCCTACATCACCGCAGACGCTACCGGTCCGAAGCATCTCGACGTCACACTCACCCGCGCCAAGTTCAACGAGCTCACCGCGGACCTCGTCGAGGCGACCCTTCAGCCGATGCGTCAGGCGATGAGCGACAGTGGACTGAAGCCCTCCGACATCTCGAAGGTGCTTCTCGTTGGCGGTTCGACCCGTATCCCGGCAGTTCAGGAGTGCGTGCAGAAGTTCACCGGGCGCGAGCCGTTCAAGGGCATCAATCCGGACGAGTGCGTCGCAATGGGCGCGGCTATCCAGGGCGGCGTCCTCGGCGGAGATGTCAAGGGTCTTGTGCTGCTCGACGTCACCCCGCTGAGCCTCGGTATCGAGACTATGGGCGGTGTTTTCACCCGTCTTATCGACCGCAACACCACTATTCCGACCAAAAAGAGCCAGGTTTTCTCCACCGCTGCCGACGGTCAGACCTCGGTCGAGGTGCACGTGCTCCAGGGCGAGCGCGAGATGGCTCAGTACAATAAGACGCTAGGCAGGTTCCACCTCGATGGTATCGCACCCGCTCCGCGTGGCGTGCCGCAGATAGAGGTCACCTTCGATATCGACGCGAACGGCATAGTCAATGTCTCGGCAAAGGACCTCGGTACCGGGCGCGAGCAGAACATCACAATCACTTCTTCGTCCAACATGTCCAAGGAGGACATCGACCGCGCGGTTGCCGAGAGCGAGAAGTACGCTGCGGAGGACAAGAAGCGCCGCGAGGAGGTCGACGCGCGCAACCACGCCGATCAGCTCGTGTACCAGACCGAAAAGACACTCGGTGAGCTGGGCGACAAGCTCTCCGCCGAGGATAAATCCTCCATCCAGTCCGCCTGCGACTCGCTCAAGGAGGCATTGAAGGGCACCGACATCGAGCTCATCAAGGCGAAGACCGAGGATCTCACGAAGGTGTTCTACGCTGCAAGTGAGAAGCTCTACCAGCAGTCCGGCGCGCAGGGAGCACAGGGAGCCCAGGGTCAGACCGGATATGATGCCCAGGGTGGTGCAAATAACGGCGGCGCGCAGAACGGCGGAGCCGACTACTATGACGCGGATTACAAGGTCGTCGACGACGACGATAAGAAGTAATTCGCACGCGGAACAGATCCATTATTCGGGTCGGCTGACTGCCGACCCGAATCTGTGTGCTATCGAATCCCGGCGTTACCTGCGTGAGAGGGAGCGGGAGCGTCGGATACAAAGAGGATTGATTACTTATGGCGGACAATAAACGCGACTATTACGAGGTACTGGGCGTGCAGCGTGGCGCCTCGGCAGACGAGGTGAAGCGCGCCTACCGCAAGCTTGCAAAGGAGTGCCACCCAGACCTCCACCCGGACGACCCAAGTGCGGAGGCGAAATTTAAGGAGATAAACGAGGCGTACGAGGTGTTGTCCGACGACCAGAAGCGCGCACGGTACGACCAGTACGGGCATGCAGGTGTCGACCCGAACTTCGGCGCGGACGCCGGGTTTGGTGGATTTGATGGCTTTGGGGACCTCGGTTCTATATTCGAAAGCTTCTTCGGAGGTGGGCGTACAAGTCAGCGGAGTGGTCCGATGCGCGGCGAGAGTGTCCGGACGTCGGTCACGATCACTTTTGAGGAGGCGGCGTTCGGCTGCAAAAAGACGGTGAACGTAAGCCGTATCGAGAACTGTCAGGATTGTGGAGGCAGCGGTGCCGCGCCGGGGACACAGGCGGAGACCTGCGCAAATTGCCACGGCACTGGTCAGGTACGCAATCAGCGGCGTACTCCGCTTGGCATAGTCACCACGACCGACACCTGCCCGGTATGTCACGGACGGGGCAAGACGGTCGCGAACCCCTGTAAGTCCTGCGGTGGCGAGGGACGTATACGCCGCAGCCGCTCCATCGAGCTGAATATCCCCGCCGGTATTGACGATGGTCAGACAATACAGCTCGGCGGTGAGGGCAATATGGGACGCAATGGCGGCGGTGCAGGCGACCTGCTCGTGACCGTACGTGTACGCAAACACGAGCTGTTCACACGGGAGGGCTTTGCGGTCCACTACAACATGAGCGTTACCTTTGCACAGGCGGCGCTCGGCGCGGAACTCGAGGTACCGACGCTCGATGGTAAGGTCACTTATACGCTGCCTGAGGGTACGCAGACCGGTTCGACCTTCCGCCTGCGAGGTAAGGGCATTCCGTACCTCAACAGTCAGGGACGCGGCGACCAGTATGTCCACGTCACAGTTCAGACCCCTAAGAACCTTACCTCGCAGCAGAAGGAGTTGCTCAAACAGTTTGCAGAGCTGCGCGGTGAAAAGGCGGGCGGCGGTGAAAAGAAACGCGGATTTTTTGATAAAAAGAAGAAATAGAGTGACTTTTGTGACCGGAGGGATAAGCTCCGGTCACGTTTTATGTATTCGGTTTTTGACGGGTTTAACTGGGCATATTATACGAAAACCTTAAATTATACAAACTGCGCAAAATGCTTGAGAAGCTCACTTTTTCGGGAAATTATGCTCAGCAATGCTGAGTATTCGCGAAAAAGCAATATGCAAAACTGACATTTGAAAAAAGAGAGCCACCTAATGCTTTGCACAGTGATTTTACCGGACGTTTCTGTTAAAATGTAAGTATAAATAAACTGTAATACTGCGTATTGGCGCAGATGAGCGACAGGGAGGGAGATATAAGTGGCATATTACAGTGAACCGATAAATGCGGTGCTCGACCGGCTTGGAACAGATCAGGATGCCGGTCTAGGCGCGTCGGAGGTAGCCCGCCGCACGGAGCAGTATGGAGAAAACAAACTCAAGGAGCGCAAGAAGAAGAGCAATTTGCAGCGGTTCTTTGAACAGTTCAAGGATGTTATGATCCTTATTCTGATAGCTGCGGCTGCAGTTTCGTTTGTTATAGCGTGCGTCAATGGAGAACCTAGCGAGTTCTTTGAACCGGCTCTGATTCTCGCGATAGTGATTCTGAACGCTATCATGGGCATGGTTCAGGAGAGCCGCGCAGAGAGGGCGCTCGACGCATTGAAGAACATGTCTGCGCCTCATGCTCGGGTGCTGCGCGACGGTGTCGAGTCGGTAATAGATGCGGCGGGACTCGTACCCGGAGACATTATCCGTCTGGAGGCAGGAGATTTCGTTCCCGCCGATGCGCGGCTTATACACAGCGTAAGCCTGAAGAGCGAGGAGTCGGCACTCACCGGAGAGTCGGTGCCGAGCGAGAAGGACGCGGACGCGGTCGTGGATGAGAACGCACCGCTCGGCGACCGTACGAATATGGTGTTCTCGGGGTGCAGTGTCACGTATGGCACCGCGACCGCAGTGGTCACCGCCACCGGAATGGATACCGAGATGGGGAAGATAGCAAACTTGCTCGAGGGTGCGGAGGACACGCAGACACCACTCCAGGCAAAGCTTGCGCAGCTTGGCAAGTATCTGGGCATAATCGCGCTTATTGCCTGCGGAGTTATATTTGTTGTCGGAGTGCTAAACGACATACCGGTGCTTGAAATATTCATGACATCGGTTTCGCTCGCGGTTTCGGCAATTCCGGAGGGTCTCCCAGCGATAGTCACGATAGTCCTGTCTATAGGCGTGCAGCGAATGGTACGTAAAAATGCGCTTATACGTCGACTGCCTGCGGTGGAGACGCTCGGAAGCGCGTCGGTCATCTGCTCGGACAAGACTGGTACACTCACCCAGAATCGCATGACGCTCACCTATGCGTATGCGGAGGGCGGCATCGGTGCGGAGGAGCGAGTTGACGGCAACTGCTCCCCCGCGATCCGTGAGCTTTTAAAGTATGGTACTCTCTGCTGCGACAGCTCGGTGGTCGTAGAGGGGGATAACGTCAAGCACATCGGTGACCCGACCGAGACTGCTATCGTATACGCTGCCTATAAGAATGGCATGACGAAGGATGACCTAAACCGGGAAAATCCGCGCCTTGCGGAGCTACCGTTTGACTCCGACCGCAAGCTGATGACAACCGTCAACCGTATCGATGAGAAGCTCGTCGTTATTGTGAAGGGTGCGTTCGACATAATGGCAGAGCGGTGCGAAGCGGGTGACCTCGAGACCGCACGCACGGTGTGTGACCGGATGAGTGGGAATGCGCTGCGTGTTCTTGCGGTCGCATATAAGACGATCGACGCGGTCCCGATGGAACCGACATCCGACGAGCTCGAAAACGGACTCACATTCATGGGACTTGTAGGTATGATCGACCCGCCTCGCCCCGAGGCAAAGGATGCGGTCGCGGTCTGCCGCAGGGCGGGTATCAAACCGGTCATGATAACTGGCGACCATGTCGTCACCGCCTCCGCGATTGCGCGCGAGCTTGGTATACTGTCCGACGGCGACCGCGCAATAACCGGCGCGGAGCTGGATGCAATGACCGATGAGCAGCTCGACGCGGCGGTGGAATACATTTCGGTCTACGCTCGTGTGTCTCCGGAAAATAAGATACGCATAGTCCAGGCGTGGCAGCGTAAGGGTCAGGTTGTATCGATGACCGGCGACGGCGTAAATGATGCTCCCGCGCTCAAGGCGGCGGACATCGGATGCGCGATGGGCATAACCGGTACCGATGTTGCAAAGGGCGCCGCCGACATGACGCTCACCGACGACAACTTCGCCACCATCGTCGACGCAGTGCGCGAGGGCAGAGGTATATACGCCAACATCCGCAAGGTGGTCGGGTTCCTGCTAGGTACGAATATAGGCGAGGTCATTACCGTTTTCGTAGCAATGATACTCTGGCACAAAACGCCGCTCCTGTCTATGCAGCTCCTGTGGATAAACCTCGTCACCGACAGCCTTCCCGCGATAACGCTCGGCATGGAGGCGGTCGAGAAGAACGTCATGGACGCAAAGCCCAAGCCGCGTACCGAGGGAATTTTCGCTCATGGTCTAGGTCTGCGTGTCGTGCTTCAAGGCTTCATGTTCGGTCTTTTGACTCTGATAGGGTTTAAGGTCGGAGAGACGGTCACCGGGACGCTCGAGGGTGGTCAGACGCTCGCGTTCATGGTACTCGCACTTTCGCAGATAGTCCAGTCGTACAACATGCGAAGCGAGCGGTCGCTTTTCAAGATAGGTCCGTTCAGCAACCACAAGCTCAACTGGGCGGCGCTGTTGTCGCTCGTGCTCGTCGCGCTAGTGATGTTCACTCCGGCGCGGGTCGCGTTCGGAATGGTGCTGCTCCCGGTGGAGCTCTATCTGCTCGGAATAGCGCTCATTCTCACACCGCTCGTCGTAATGGAGTTTTCCAAGGCGTTCGGACTCATAAAGCACCAGCATTGAGTGGCACGGTGCAACCTCGGGCGGGAATGAGACCGTTTCTAGGTGGTAAATAATCAAAGACCGGAGGCAGGAATGCCTCCGGTCTTCTGGTGTGCGCGAGAGCAATGTGGGCAACATGATACTATTTTAATTGCGGTTGCGGTTAAAATCTGGTAAAATAAAAAAAAAAAGGGGGTATTTACGACCATGGCACAGATAAATTGTAATTTCCACTCCTATTCTATTCGCTGCCCGATTCAGATTGAGGTCACTCTGCCCTCGATAAGCTCGATGGACGGCAGGGACGGCAATCCGCCGACACATGCGCTTCCGGCGAAGTTCCCGGTGCTCTACCTGCTGCATGGCGGCGGCAACGATTATCGCTGCTGGCTGCGGTATACGTCGGCAGAGCGGTATGCCGAGGAGCATCGTCTTGCGCTCGTCACCTGCTCGGTGGGTGGCAGCTCGTATGAGGACAGGGACTGGGGCAAGTTCTACCAGCTTCTGTCGAAGGAACTTCCCGAGTTTGTGTGCAGTTACTTCCCGATATCCGACCGTCCCGAGGACACCTATATGTGCGGATACTCGATGGGCGGATACGGTACTATAATACATTCGCTTCTCGAGCCTGAGAAGTATGCGGCTGTCGGTTATTTCTCGCCCGGCGTGTTCCTGAGGGACGAGACGAGCGAGCGCTCCAGGAACATCAGGAGCCACCTGAATTTCGACACGTTCGAACTTGCGGAGAAGGCGGTCGAGCGGAAGGCAAAGCTGCCGAAGATATTCATGTGCATCGGTCAGAACGACTTCCTGTATGAGGCGGTCACCAAATATCACAACCACCTTGAAAAGCTCGGAATAGAGCACAGGTACGACGACCTGCCCGGTTACGAGCATGAGTTCGCCATCTGGGATCTCGAGCTTGAGAAGTTCATGGACTGGCTGCCCAGGACCGACTACTATGCGGACAAGATTCCACACAAAATATAGGTAAAAGCTAAATAGAGGAGAGAGGAGAAACAATATGTCGAATTTTGACAATGCTAAGGTTCGGGTAAAGCAGGGCTGGCTCCAGGGGTACACCGACGGCAAGCTCAAAATATTCAAGGGAATACCGTATGCTGCGCCGCCGGTTGGCGCACTGCGTTTCCGCCATCCGCAGGATCCGGGCCGCTGGCGCGGAGTGCGTAAAGCGGTCGAGTACAGTGCGGCTGCGATCCAGCACGTAATGGAGCAGGAGGATCTCCCCGCGAACGTGCACGGAGTTCCGCAGATGCTTGCGCGCTCGCAGTATGAGGAGGACTGCCTCTACCTCAATGTCTGGACCCCGGCGCAGACTGACCAGGATAAGCTTCCGGTGTTCATTTGGATTCATGGCGGCGGAATGGTCGCTGGCTCCGGCGTTGAGTGCGTCTGTGACGGCGATGGTTTCGCAAAGCGCAGGGATGTCATAGTCGTGACGATAAACTACCGCCTCGGCTTCTTCGGCTTCTTTGCGCATCCAGACCTCACCGCAGAGGCGGGCACCTCCGGCAACTATGCGCTCTACGACATGCGCAAGGCGTGCCAGTGGGTCAAGGAGAACATAGCGGCGTTCGGCGGAGACCCGGAGAATATAACGGTCGCCGGTCAGTCTGGCGGTGCCGCAGGTACCGGCGCGCTACACGCATCCCCGCTTATGAAGGGGCTAATTCAGCACGTCTCGATAGAGAGCGGTCCGATATACTGGGGCTTCATGCAGCCTCCGGCACGCGAGGAGCTGGAGAAACGCGGCGTAGAGTTCATGAAGCAGGTCGGGTGCAGCAGCATAGAGGAGCTGCGCAGCCGCGACGCATGGGATCTCTTCGACGAGTATGAGAAGCTTGGTCGCGGTCCGATGAGCTTCAGCTTCTGCATCGACGGTGAGTTCCTGCCGGACACTTACACCAACATAATGGATAACGGCAAGTTCAACGACTTCGACGTCCTGATGGGAAGCTGTGCGCAGGAGTTCCCGGTCGCGGGACCGGAGGGACTGCCGGTCGAGGAGTTCCACAAATATCTCGAGGAGGCGTTCCCGGACAATGTCGAGAACATGAAGAAGTGGTACCCCGCTTCCAACCCGATTGAGGCTGCGAAGCAGGCGTCCACCATCTCGTCCGACATAATGCTGATGGGCTCGGTGCGCATAGGTGAACTCTGCCGCCAGTACGGTCGCAAGGCGTACATATGGCTCATGGTCAAGGAGAACGAGACCGAGCGCGGTCACGCCGCTGGTTCGCCGCACTGCGCCGAGATGCCGTATGTGTTCGGGCGAGTGGACAAGGGCGAGCGCAACCCGTTCTTTGATTACCACTGGGTCGGCAAGGACTACGACTTCATGGAGCTGATACAGGGGTACTGGTACAACTTCTGCAAGAACGGCGACCCGAACGGTGAGGGGCTCCCGGTCTGGAAGGTGTATACCGACGACTTCGATATAAACGAGCTCGGCAACGACACTCACATGATAAACGACCCCGAGCAGATAAAGAAGTACGCGTACTACTACAATAAGCTTAAGAACAGCGAGAGCGTCGCGCCGATGCGGCTCGGCAGGCTCGCGAAGATATAATAGGATATTGGCGTCATAAAGCAGTGCTGTGATTTAACGTTGTTCCTATTTATCGAGAGTAAAAAAGGAACGGTATCCCGCAGGGTGCCGTTCCTTTTACTTAAATAAAAATTCATGTGCCATTTTGCGCCTGAAATATTGAAAAATATTAGTAAACAACCTATAATTATAAAGACACGCAAGCAATGGGAGGCAACGGTGTGCAGGACAGATATGTTGGCGATATAGGTGATTACGGAAAACACGGATTGCTTCGTGAAGTGACCGCAGCAGGGCTGTCGTTGTCGGTAAATTGGTATAAAGTCGATGAGGCGGGCTCTGTAAAGCAGGATGACGGCAAATATATAAGTTACCTGTCCTTGCCTGACATATACCGGGAATACGATGCCGAGTTGTTCGATACGTTGCGTGAGATCGTATGCGTCGAAAATGACCGTCGCATCGAAAGAGTAGATACGGCGGGATTGTTTCCCGCATCATTCTTTTCGGATGAAATTGACCGGAACAGAAGATACTGGCATAGTAAGGCGTTGGCACAGACAAAAGATGCAGAGGTTGTTTTTCTTGATCCGGACAATGGGCTTGAGACGCTCAATATGAACAGGATGGGCGGCGCGACCGGGAAGCATGTCAAGTGGTCGGAGTTGAATGACTACTATGTCAGAGGGCAGAACGTTATTTTATATCACCATCGCCCTCAGCGGACAAGCAAGGAACGCTGTATAGAGGGTGTCATGGCGTTTCAGAGGGAATATCTTAAAGCAGACCGTGTAATGCTCTTGGAGTTTCCCAAATATACCAATAGGTTTTATTTTATCTTTATGCACGCAGAGTACGTCGCGGTATTTCGGAAGATTTGCGGTATAATGGTGCAAAAATGGAGCAAAAACGGATTTTGCCGTGAAATTATTTTGGACATTCAGGGCGTAAGTGAGACAAAGTGCTGACCCGGAATCTGCAGGTTCAAACATTGCGTGCATGTGTAAAAGGGCATAAAAAACCGGAGCGGGCATCCGCTCCGGTTCGAATTTTATATTCCGAAAAACCGCTTTCCGTTTTCAAGAGTGAGTTCAGCGAAGCTCACCGGGTCGGTACCGCGAAGCTCCGCGAGAAATGCGCAGGTGCGGCGCAGCATTGACGAATCATTGCGGCGACCGCGGTACGGTTCAGGCGCCAGGTAAGGCGAGTCGGTCTCTATCATTATCCGTTCATCCGGGACGGCTTTTGCGGCAAGCAGCAGCTTTGACGCTTTTTTGAATGTAACCGAACCGGTAAACGAGATGAACCAGCCGCGCCGGACAAGCTCCTCTGCGTACTCGGCGCTGCCCGAAAAGCAGTGAAACACGCCGCAGACATCGGGAAATTCGTCGATTATCTTTAGACAGTCGCCATGCGCCTCGCGGTCGTGCACTATGACCGGGAGCCCGGTCTCCTGCGCGAGCGCGAGCTGACGGCGGAATATTTGCTGTTGCACGTCGCGGGGGGCGAGGTCGTAGAAGTAATCTAGTCCTATTTCTCCTATTGCCTTTACCCGGAGATCGCCGAGCATACCGGCGATCTCACGCAGTTCCGATTCACCGGCTCCTGAGGCTTCGTGCGGATGTATGCCTGCCGCCGCATAGATAAATGAATGAGTGTGCGCGAGCTGGGAGGCGGCGAGGCTGGACTTGACGTCACAGCCGGGCACGAGTACGAGCTCGACACCTGCATCACGTATGTGCTTGAGTGTCTCCTCACGGTCACCGTCGAACTGGATGTCGTCATAGTGCGCGTGGGTGTCAAAATATCGGGGTAGGGATGGCAGGTCTGGCGGGGCGAGCGGACTCTCGACCGGCGGTGTGTAGAATAGAGGTTCGCCGGTGCGTACACGCCGCATGCCGCTGCCCGCTTCCACTTCGCCAATGCGTTCGCGGATCCGCCGTGCAGTTTCCGGGTCGTCCGGTTCTCGCGCGCGGGCAGCCTCGAGACAGCGAGTACAGAGCAGGTCTAGAGTAGCCGCAAGCTCTCCGCGCTGTTCGGGATGCTTTGCCATCGTCCACGGCTCTTTCTTCTCGAGGTATTCAAGCGCGGAGATAACAAGCCGGGATGGATCACCGAGATAGGGTGAGGTGCTGCCGTTGGAGGGCAGCCCATCGGGGAAAAAACGTGCGCAGATGGCAGCGGTCCTGTCCACGAGGCTCGAGAGAGCCTCGTTTGTGCTCGGCGCGGCGCTCACAGCTCGTAATCCACCGCCTCACGCGAGAGACGGATTTTCTTGCACATACCGCTCACCGCGACATGCCTGGGGTCTGCCTTGTACTGCTCCATGTCCTCTTTCGAGTCGAAGTCGCTTATGAGCACGCCGCAGAGCCCGTTTTCTGGGTTGGTGTTTAGCCGGGCTTCCACGCTCTTCAGCTCGGGTATAACCCCGAACAGCCCACAAAGCGCGGAGATAAACTCCTGAGCTTCTTTTTCAGTGTTTTCAGCGAATTTCCAAACGACGACGTGCCTGTACATTAGGTGCCCTCCTTTTGTTATAGGAAGTTATTTCAGGAACATCAGGTAGATGAATGCGAAGGTTAGACCGACGCAGAGCATCAGCAGTGCAAACGAGAGGCTGCCGGTGATGCGATGCGTAGTTTCGCCGATAGTCTTCTCAATGCTTACGAGCTCCTCGGCGTAGTGCGCATTGCGACGATGGTGCTTTGCACGACGGCGGTCAATGTATGCGCCGAAGCGGTATGCGAAGGTGCGCTCGTACTTCGATTCCTCGGTGCGCGGACTCTCGTGGAACAGGCTGCGGCGGAGCAGGACGATTATCAGGTCAACAAGGTCGCTTGAACCGTGAGTGCTCATGCCGAGCCGTGAGAGCAGCTTGGGGGTAAAGATGCGGTTGGGCAGGCTGTCGGTGAGTGCGAAAAATCCGCCGAATATCGCGGGGAGCACGCGCAGGACTATCGGACGATAGATCAGGTTCTCGAGGTCGAGCCATGCGGGAAGGATGTTAACATACTGCTTGACGCCGGTAGTTTCGACCTTTTTCTTGCCTTTCTTTGCTGCCTTTACCTCGCGAACGAGCAGGGTGCGCACCACGGCGAAGTATACCACGACGCCGATAACTATCGAGATGCCCGCGCCCTGGAGATTCTCAAGCGAGAACCAGGCGACAGAACCCTCAGCCGTAACCCCGAAGAGGTCGGATGAGACTGCGGAGAGCGGGGCTGCGGTGACACCGGGCAGTATACCGAGCACCGGAATCATGACAGCGCACACCGCGAGTGCGACCATAGAGAGCGGGGAGGAGCAGGAGAGCTTCTTTGAGTCGTAGTCTGCCTGGAGCTCCGCGTCATTATTCTTCTCTACAAAGACTGCGAAGAACAGTTTTGCCATGTACGCGAGAGTTAGACCACCGCCGAACAGGAAGAGCCACTCAAGTGCGGTCATGGCGGTGGTTGAATAGCCGAGTGCCGACAGGTGGGATACGCTTTCGAGTATGCCCTCGTGCAGCAGACTCTTGCTGAGGTAACCGTTGAAGAGCGGGATGCCGGAGACGCCGAGTGCCGCAAACAGGAACACTATCGCGAGCATCGGTTTCTTTCTGCCGTAACCGCGTATCTGGTTGAGGTCGAGGCTGCCGGTATTCATAAATATTGCTCCGGCAACAAGGAACAGGACGAGCTTTATCAGCGTGTGATTGAGCATATGGAGCGCCGTGCCGCGTGCGGCGAGAGCGCCCTCGCTGCCGAGTATTCCGCAGCAGCCGATGCCGATGACGATGAATCCTATCTGCGCCATCGAGGAGCAGGCGAGAGTACGCTTGAGGTCGGTGCTCAGCAGCGCAAGGATGGAGCCGAGCAGCATTGTTGCTGCACCAAGAATGAGTATTGCGGTAGCCCAGTCGACGTCGCCGGTCATGAGGCGGCAGGTGATAGCCGCGACACCGAACGCGCCGGCTTTCGAGAGTATACTGCTGAGCAGCGCACTTGCGGGGGCGGGAGCGGCGGTGTATGCTCGGGGCATCCAGACATGCAGCGGGACAAGACCGGCTTTTGCGGCAAATCCCACAAGCGCGAACGCTGCGCCGGTGTATACACGACCGAGCCCGACGCCGCTGTCACGCAGCGCGGTAAATGCGCTGCCGAGCTCATCGATACGAGTTGTGCCGAGCTCGACCGACAGGATAAAGAGACCCATCAGTGATGCCAGACCGCCGATTATCGCAATACCGAGGTAGGTACCCGCTGCGCGCATTGCGCTCTCGGTCTCATCGTGTGCGACCCAGACATAGCTGGTGAAGCTCATGATCTCGAGGAACAGGAGCGCACCGGTGAGGTCGGCGGCGAGGAATATTCCCTGCGAAGCGCCGAGCGTGAGCAGAGTAAAGAAGTAGTAACGGTTGCGGTTGCGCGAGGAGCGCATGTACTCACGGGAGAAAACCAGCGCGGCGAGCCATGCGAACGCCGTAACGACGCAGTATACTCGCGCAAACCCGGTGAGCTCAAGGCTGAGACCGAGACCGAAGTAGTTAGGAAGGTCGAAAGAGACGGTTTCCGAGCCGCTGAACGCCATTACAAGCGACACCACAAGCTCGATTGCCGCCGCAAGTATGCAGAGCCAGTCGCGCAAACCTTTAGAGTAACGTCCTGCGCAGTAGCACACGACTGCTGCGGCGAAGGGGAGCATGACGGCAATAAATATAAGAACAGGGTTCATTTTGCACCTCCGTCATATTCCGGCGACCGTTTGCGCGATATTTACAAACGGCGTCGCATAGAGTCCGGTTATGATGATAACCGCCGCAAGTATGACCATCGGCACGAGCATCCTCCAGCCGGCTTCACGCACGCCGGAAAGCGACGCGGCGTCAAAGTCCGCAGACGGGAAGAACGCGCGGACTGCAGTGGTTATCATATAGAGTGCGGTGAGTATCGCGCTTATGAGTAGCGCGCCGCCGCCGATGAACGCGGCGGGATTGGTGAGCGCTGCGTCCGGAACGGCAAGGAGTATGTTCCACTTGCTGACAAATCCGTTAAAGAGCGGAATACCGGTGAGTGCGAGTGCGGAGACCGCAAAGCACGCGAACGTGACTGGCATCTTGCGCCCGATGCCTTCGAGCTCGTCGATGTATTCACGACCGGTGTAGTGGAGCACTGCGCCTGCGCAGAAGAACGCGAGGATTTTTATAAACGCGTGAGCAAGCAGGTGCAGCAGTGACGCCGCCATTCCGGCGGGGGTCATGAGCGAGGCTGCAAACACGATATACGAGAGGTTGGAAACGGTGGAATATGCGAGACGGCGTTTCCAGTGTCCCTGCTTGAGCGCCATGGTGGAGCCGTAGAGCATCGTGAACGCAGCGACGCATATTGCGACCGTCTGTGCCCAGCTTCCGGCGAGGAGATCTGTGCCGCAGACGTAGTATATGAGACGGATTATCGCGAATGCGCCCGCCTTGACTACCGCGACGGCATGCAGCAGTGCGGTGACCGGGGTGGGTGCGACCGCCGCTTTGGGCAGCCACACATGGAGCGGGAAGAGCGCGGCTTTGACGCCGAACCCGAAGAACATGAAGATGAATATCACCGGCACGAAGCGGGTCCAGCTTGCGTCGCTTGCGTCGAGTATACCGCCGAGAGCGAACTCGCTCTGTGCTCCATGCGGGAGCAGGAATACCATGCCCATGAACGCGAATGCCGCGCCGCCGATGGAGAATGCGAGGTAGGAACGACCGGCGCGATTGGACGCATGGGTGTTCGGATGGAGTACGAGCGGAAGGGTGACGAGGGTGAGCAGCTCGTAGAAGCAGTACATCGTGACGAGGTTGCCGGATGCCGCGATGCCAAAGGTCACGCCGAAACTCGCGATGAAGAAGGGGTAGAAGTGCCACCTGTGCCCATCGTGCGCCATGTAGTCGAGGGCGTAGAGGGTGGTTATCGGCCAGAGCACCGAAACGAGCCCGGCGAATATCCGACCGAGGTTGTCCAGGCGAAGTACGACCTGAAGCTCGTTTGTGAAGTTGAAAAGATTTGCGTCCTCATCGCCGACAAGAAGTATACACGCCCAGACCGCAGCTGACGTAAGGACAACGATGGTCATGACGAGCGCGCGCAGACGGCGCTCGAGCGGAGAACCGGATACGTAAGCCTCAGAATTCGGACCGGGGCGCAGGAAGTACATTGCGAGACCGCCGAGTATCGGCAGAAGAATCGGTATAAGCAATAAATAAGACATTACCAATATCACACCGCCAATCCACACTACATTAGTGCCGAGGCAAGCGAGGTCGCAAGCTCGACAATTTCATTGGAGAACACACCGAGAAGAACCGACGCGATACCAAGTATGAGCACCGGTATATACATGAGCGCGGGTGACTCAGTCTTAGGGCTGGAGTAGTCGTAGTTCTTGCCGGGAAAGAAGCCGTTTATCGAGACCGGCAGCAAATAGCCCGCGGTGAGCAGGGCACTTATGAGCAGCACCGTCGGAGTAAGCCAGCTGAAGACGGTGGTGGAAGCGCCAATGGCGCCGGTGGCAAGGAACCATTTGCTTACAAAGCCGCTTGCGGGTGGGATACCCACGAGAGCAAGCGACGCAAGCGTAAACGCCCACATGGTCACCGGCATCTTCTTGCCGATACCGTTCAGTTCGTCCACGCGGGTGTTTCCAGTCACGAATATTATTGAACCGGCGCAGAGGAAGAGACACATCTTGGTGAACGCATGGAACACGACGTGCATAAGACCGCCAGCCACTGCGGCGGTGCTGAGAGAGAACAGACCGCAGAGGATGTACGAGACCTGGCTCACGGTGGAGAATGCGAGACGCTTTTTGAGGATCTTTTCGCGGTACGCCATCATGGAGCCGAGGAAGACAGTGAAAAGCGCCATAGAGAGCAACGTGTACTGCACCCAGGTATCAGCGATG
>CALXFK010000053.1 GCA_944387575.1 uncultured Clostridia bacterium | reverse complement strand
TGTGGACGAATTGTTTTTACAAAACGGTTCGGGAAACTAAGGCATCCCTCAACACATTCCTGCACACCGCTTTGGCTTATCATTTTCGGATTTACAAGTTTTAATCGTGTATCGTTAAAATCAATGGCAACCAACCGTTTCAAAACGCCAACCTGATTTGCTGCCAGTGCAGCTCCATTTTCTGTTTCATGTAATGTATCAAGCATATGCAAGTTGACCAGTAACCAGGCAATACAATTTCAGATAAAACAACAAGGCAAATTATGAAGCGGACGATGTACCAAGCGGCACGCCATACTCCTAAGCGGAATGTAGTGCGTTCGAGTCGCGCCGGGGGTGCCAAAAAGACCGCTGTATGCCGTTTTTTATGGTTTACAGCGGTCTTTTGTTATCGTTTTTTTGAGCGGTTACAACACGAGCCGAAGCCGGAACCATCCGTCTGTCAGGTCAAACTGGCAGACAGCTCCGTTTTTCCGGCAAAAAGCAGAGATAGATTGCACCCCCAGACCATGACCTGCCCTTTGAGCCATTGGCAGACCGTTGATATCAAAGGAGATATTGCCAGTACATGGATTGGAGATTTCCAACATAATGCTGGGGGTACCTACCATCTTGCAGTGTATCTCTCGCTGATCGCTGGGGAGCGCTAAATTTGCATGGATAGCGTTTTCGAGGGCGTTGGACAGGACGATAGCCAATTCACCCTCGTCCACTGGGAGGGAATCGGTCAGGGAGATTTTCGCATCCACCCGAATGCCTTGATTTTCGGCTTGATCGAAGTAAGAGGAAAATACCGCATCTAGCACCGGCGGGCGACACCATCGAATCGCCTTGTGCATATCCAGCCGCTTTTGAGCAGCGTCGAGAAAGTCAAGGGCTGCTTCTCTGTCCCCGCGTGCCACCAGCTCTATGACTGTCTGGATGCGATGGCGCAGGTCGTGTCTCTCTGTGCGGATAGCGTTCTCGGCTGCCTGCACCGCCTCCATACGGCTTTGCAGGGCGGAGAGCTGAAATATTGATAACTGCATGTTGTGCCGTGCCTCCGCCTCATTTCGGATGCTGATAAAGAAAAACATCATGATGCAATAAACTCCTGCCATAAGCAGAGAAATGACCGGTTTGAGGACGATGCTGCTCCACGTGTTCCATGAGTAATCGGGGATGAGGTAGATGATGATGATGTAGTAGGTCGCCATCACCACACATATGAGCCACCAGCCACGGCGCAATTCCAGTAGCGTTTGTAGAAGCAACGGTCGCAGAAAGCGGATCAGGAACCAGATGATAACCGCACTGAGGACGACATATGACAATATCAGCACCCAGATTTTGTTATCTGACATGTAAAAGATAAGTCTTGCTCCTTGTTGTGTCAGTGAACAGAACAGTATGGCTGAGAGCATCTGGAACACCACCTGCCACCCGCGGTGGCGGCTGAGTAAAAGTAGAAGCAAAAGAGAAGGAATATGCACGACCAGGGAATAGATATGTAGTGTGGCTTCAAAATCAAATTTCAAATATATGGCGGCAACCACCGCCATGATAAGCGCTGTGACACCATAGACTGTTAAAATGGTGCGCTTCTTGGAATATCGACTGTCCAGAAACAACAGCACCATAGTCATGCCGAGCGCCGTCATATATTCTACTACAAATAATTCTACCATGCGTCCCTCTCCTCCAGCCAGTAGCCGCCCCAGGCTTTTTTGAATTCTGACGATGCTGTACGTGGCAGGTCGACAGTCTGTCCGTTGTCCAACAGTGCCTGCTGACCGTTCACCCCAGACACGTGCTGAAAATTCAGCACAAAGCTCGCTCCGCACCGGTAAAAGCGGCGGTCGACTAACAGGGGAGCGACAGCCTCACGGAAGGAGACCCGGATCGTCTGAGAATCTATGGTTCCATCGGTACAGTTATAACGCAAGCAGCGCCCCACACGTTCCACATATCGGATGCGTTCGAGTAGAATGCGCAGCGGACCCTTCGACGTGGCGACCACGACCGCGCTGCTCCGCCTCCGGTTCAATTTCTCCACTGCCATGTCCAACACCCGGAACAGTTTGTCCTTTTTCACCGGTTTGAGCAAATAGAAAAATGCCCCGACATCGTAGCTGTCCGCAGCAAAGTCGTTGGCGTTGGTGAGATAGATTATTTCACCTTCGGCGTCAAGTGAACGCAGGCGCAGACCAGTGTCGATCCCGTTCAGCTCCGGCATGAGGATGTCCAGTACATAGAGGTCAAAGACCTCCGAGTTTTCCACCCGCTCCAACAGCGCACTGCCGCTCTGGAACGCCTCCACTTGTCCGCTCATGTTGGGACGCGACAGAAGATAGGTCTCCAGCAGTGCCGTTGTCTGGTCCAGTTGGCTTTCTTCGTCATCACATATGGCGATCCGAAGCATAGCATCCTCCTCTCCACAGCAACATACAAATTTTACATCTAAAACATCAAATTCTGAACAGCCGCTTTCCGATTTCCATCGAGATTTGTACAATGAAGATAGCATGGAAGTACAAAACCGTCAAGAGGGTCGTTAAAAGGAGGTCTGGCGATGCAGTATGACCGTAAAGCATTTACCTTTGTTCAGCCGGCTGGGAAAGTGACCATTGCCGTCACCTTCCAGAAAATCACCAATACATCCGATTGCCCCCGGGACGAGAACTGCCCCGTGTCGGATTTTTCAGACACGGACCGAAACGCCTGGTATCATGACGGGGTTCACTACTGCGTAGAAAATAACCTGATGGTGGGCACCGGCGAAACGACCTTTGCCCCCAATGCCGCTACCACCAGAGGCATGATAGTCACTATTCTCTGGAGGATGGAAGGCAGTCCGATCGTGGGCGGTGCCATGGAATACGATGATGTAAAGGTGGGGGACTGGTACTGTGAAGCGGTTCGCTGGGCTGACAGCGCAGGCGTTGTCACAGGCTATGGCAACGGCAAGTTCGGACCCAATGACCCCGTTACCCGTGAGCAGATGGCTACCATGCTGTGGCGGTATGCGGGAAGCCCCAACGTGGATGGCAGTCTCACAGCTTTTGTGGATGGTGAGCAGACACGCGAGTGGGCACGGTCGGCTGTGACCTGGACCGTGGAGCAGGGATTGATCGTCGGAGTGGGCGATCACAGGCTGGACCCCCGCGGTCAGACCACCAGAGCGCAGACATCCACTATCCTGATGCGGGTTGCCGAAAATATTGTGCAATAACATTCTATAACCGCTCGATCCATATCGTAACACAGGAGGGACAGCCAAGGTATATCCTGGCTGTCCCTCCTATTGTTATAACGCGGCTGATGCCTCCTTGGACTTGGACCGCTTGGATTCGATGGGTGGAAGAGCCTGGGAGCCGGTTGCGGTCGGTGTCGGAATATGGTAAACTCTAAACAAGTAATAGAGTTTTTGGGAGGCGCCGTATGAATAACGAACTGCTGCCGATAGGAAAAATGGCGCGTATGAACCGGGTGAGCATCTCGACGCTCCGGCTATACGACGAAAAGGGACTGATAAAGCCACGCTACGTAGACCCTGAGACCGGGTACCGCTATTACAGCATCGAGCAGAACGCCCGTCTGGACATGATAGCGTATATGAAGGAGCTCGGGATGAGTCTTTCCGAGATAGGGCAGGTGCTTCAGAAGGAGGACCTTGCGCTGGTGGAGGAGCTGCTTGCCCGAAAAAATGAACAGCTCCACGAGCAGATGCGACAGCTCAAGGCGAGGCACGACGCGGTGGAGCGCGCTATCCAGTCGATTGAACGGTACCGGAAATCGCCGACCACCGGGACGCTGTCGCTCGAATATATCGACCAGCGCTACATATGGGGCATCCCGTGCGCCGAGAATTTCTACCAGATAGTTAAGCCAAGAAGCCTTTTCTATTGCCTGACAATTCAGAACATTCCAGAGCATTCCCCACCGATTTACACCATACTTACACCAAAACCAACCACATGGAGCCCTGACAAAAGCCCCAGGTCGAGCCGGTTCTGCGGGCCTGACCTGGGACAATTTATATTCTCTATCCACTATGCCGAAAAGGCAGGCCCCCGGACCAAATCCGGGGGCCTGCCTTTATTCTGAGGAAAGATTGTGAACTTCACCCGGCTCACTCCGCCAGTTCCCGATACAGGAACGTCACGATCTGGGCGCGGGTGCAAGCATTGTCGGGGCTGAAAGTAGTCGTGGAAGTGCCGCTGGTAATACCCTCACGGGCAGCCCAGGCAACCGCAGAGGCATAGTAGGCGTCCGCCGACACGTCCGCAAAACCGGTTCCAGCAACAACCGGGGAACCGGCGTTTCTCCACAGGAAGGTCACGGTCTGGCTACGGGTCACGGTAGCATCGGGGCCGAAGGTGGTTGCGCTGGTGCCGTTGGTAATTCCATTCTCCACAGCCCACAGCACTGCCTCGTAGTAGTAGGCATCGGCGGACACGTCAGTAAACGGGTTTACAGTGGTCTCCGGCTCGGGAGAACCGGCGGCCCGCCAGAGGAAGGTCACCATCTGGGCACGGGTGCAAGCATTGTCGGGGCTGAAAGTCGTAGCGGAAGTTCCGCCGGTCACGCCGTTCTCCACGGCCCAGGCCACGGCGTCATAGTAGTAAGCATCGGTGGGGACGTCCAAAAAGGGCAGGGCATCCGGCTCCTCCACGATCTCCGCGAAGGTGGTCTCAATGGTCACCCGGCCACGGGGCTGGATGAAGGTGTAGGTGCCATCCCGCTCGGCGGTGACGTCGATCTCCCGGCCGTTGCGGTCAGTGACGGTCAACTTGTCCAGTTCATAGCCCTCGTCAGGGGTTACGGTGATGGTAACCTTGTCATCCTCGCTAGGGGTGCGGGGACTCACTTTGATGGTGCCGCCATCGCTCACGTCCAGTTTCGGGGAATAACTGGGGTCACTGGAGGAAGATCCACCGGAGACGGATGCTGTCGTTTTCTCCTTATAGATAGTTACCACCTGCTCCTGATTATTGAAGTCATATACTCCAAAATCTTCAATGCGCAGTGTGAGCTCCCCTTCAGCGCGTACGCTGGAAAGCGGCACGACCCATGTTGTTTTATCCTCGCTCTGGCAAATCGGTGTGCCAATCACCGCACCGGTATTCCCGGATGCGGAGATGTCCCTTTTCAACAGCCCCTCCACAGGGTGATCGAATTTTAGGACGATGCCAGCGCTGTCCGATGTTCCGCTCACGCCGCCGGTCTGGACCGCGGTGAAGGAGACCGGTTCAGAAGTAGCCTCAAACTCTGCCCGAACGGAGCAGTCAGTATCGGCTTTGAAGGAATACGCCGTCTCTGTTCCGACTTTAGAGCTACCCACATACCAGCCGGCGAAGCGGTAGCCGTCCTGAGGGATGGCCGCAAGGGCAACGGGTGCCCCCTTGACATAGTCCCCGCCGCCGACTACGTTGCCGCCATCACTTGCGGAGACCGTCACGCTAACGCGGATCTCTTCGTCGTCTTTTTGAATCTGTGAGTAGTCCGGGGCGGTCATACCGGAAGCATTGACAGAGAAGACATCGCTCTCTTCCAGCGGGATGCTTTTCAGATTCGTTCCTCCGTCCGGGTGGGTCTCCCACTCCATGTACTGCATAATCCCGTCGTCAAACGCTGTGATGGTGATCTTGTAGTTTCGATCACGTGGAAACACCAACGTGGTCTCCTGCCCATCCCGTAACAGGATGATGGGATTTTCTTCATTATACGGAATGTTGGATGTCGTGGAGGCAATGAGTTCATTAGAGCTGTAGACCTCCACATTCACGGGACAATGGATGGCGACCACCTGGGAGAAGTCCGGGTACGATGCTTCCATCTCCTGCAACAGAGCCAGGTTGCCCACTTCATTTTCACCAGTGATGGGGAAAAGAAGCTTCTGGTATTCCTCGCCCAGGCGCTCGATCTCCTCCAGCGCTTCCAGGAAATCCGGGTCCTTGATCTGGTCTCTGTCCAGAGCCAGGAGCGCCTTCCCGTCTGGACCGTCCTTTTTGGTGAACCACATCTTTTCCTGCATGGATCCACGTAGTGGCTCCGGCAACTCTCCCAGCCACTCTTCCAGTTTTTCCTCATACTCGTTGATTTCATTATCAGGGAAGTATCCAATAATCCAAGCAAGACCACTCAAAAGATCATCATAGCCGACTGGATTTCGAAAATATTTCAGAACCAGGGGGTGCAGGCACTGATTTTGGCTCTGGAGCACACTGTACTGCTCAATAGACTTGGCGTCATAATAAGAAGAGACGAAAGGAGAACTTTCACTCACACCGTGCAAAGCGTTTTCAAACAACATATCTCTGCTGTCTTCCAGCTGTTCCAGGCCGATGATCGTCTGGGCATAAAGGTATTCTAGCGTGGTAATCTCACCCTTTTGGATCTCCAAACATTGATCCACCAGATCTTCGGCCGCCTCATAGATTCCATCATAGCTATCTTGCATTGCCCAAAAGGCCACTGATATATTGTCTAATTTGTATGTGTTGCTAAAAAAATTATACAGTTCGGTTGCAATGTCGGCAAGATAATATGCATCAAACACTGACATCATGGAACCGTGGATTTCACGCATCAATCTATCGTTGGCGAGAAATGCATCCAGGTTCCAGTCCTCCCGATACCGGTCGGTATTGGCAAAACCCGTGTCCCCGTTGAACCGCTGGAGGAACTCCGCCTGAATCAGCACTTCGGGATCGGTCACCAGCTGGTCGTCCTGATCCAGCAGATAAAAGGTATCATCGCCGTCCTCGATCCAGATCCCGTCATCGCCGCTGTGGATCCGGTCAAAGCGGTACATGTCGTAAGAATCCGCGCCGATCTGCGGAGAATAGATCTTCTCCCCGTGCTCCTTGATGTAAGACGCAATGTCCGCCAGATCCTCCAGGGCATAGACGGTGACTGTGCATTGCTGGCTGTATGTCCGGCCCTCCACCTCCATGGTACCTGTGATCACAGTCTCCCCCGGGCTGATGGCAGTGACCAGGCCGGTCGTCGTGACACTTGCAACAGTCTCTTCGGAACTGTTCCACGTCACATCGGCATCTGCCGGGAATACCGCCGGCTCCAGCGTCACACTCTCCAGCTGGCGGAGGGACAACTCCGGTTTCTCCAGCTGAATTCCCGGAACGATCACACGGCACGGAAGGGAGAGGATGGTGCGCCCGCCCACTTTGATGTCATAGTACACCGTCGTCGTCCCCATCGCCTCGCCGCGGATCCCGACTTCCCCGCTGTTGGGGACGGAGGCGACCTGGGGATCTTCACTCCGTAGCTCCAGGGTGTGGCCGGAGGGGATGTAGTTTACGCACAGGGGCTCGTATTCCGTCTCCCCCGGATGGATGATCAGGGTGGTCTCCTCCAGGTAGGCGTCGAGAACTTCCACGTCATACGCGGAGAACTGCGTGAAGAACTGACCGTTGCTGTCCGCCATCGTGATGGTGGCTGAAACGCGAGCTGTTCCGCCGTTGAGCGCGGTTACCGCGCCGGTTTCGCGATCCACCTGCGCGACGGATTCAGCAGAGCTGTTCCAGATCAGATCCGCGTTTTCCGGATAGGCCTTGTGCGCTGGCCGGATACAGGTGTCAGCCGCCATATAGACTCGCTGCTCTTCAAAGACCACGCCGGGAACCGTCACCGTGCAGGTGGCCGTGTCGGTCACGCCGTCCACGGTGACACTGGCGGTGATGACAGCCTCACCCGCCGCCACGGCAGTCACCTGGCCGCTCTGATCTACAGTGGCCACTCCGGTATCGGAGCTCGCCCACGTCACGGAGGCGCCGTTCGTATCCAGCGCCTGCAGCTGGAAGCTGTTCTCCTGCTGCACCGTCAGACTGGTGTGATTCAGGAGGATGTCCCCTTCCGCAGAGGATTCGTCTCCGAAATGGACAGTGATCTCAGTCAGATCCAGATACTCAAACTCGATTTGACTCCACTCCGCCTCGCTACCCGCATAGTAGATATCGGTGAGCGCGGATTCGTAAAAGGGGTTTGTGCCCATGCGTTGAAGACTGCGGGGCAGGGACACGCTCTTAAAATTTGTGTACAGGAAGGCGTAGTCGCCGATCTCTTCCACAGTAGAGGGGATTGTCACGCTGGAGAGTGCTTCGCATTCACCGAAGGCCCACGCGCCCAGTTTGGTGACGCCCTCCGGAATGGAGACTTTCTGCAAGTTGTAACAGCCGTTAAACGCCGCCTCGTCTAATACCGTAACGCCCTGGGGAATGTCCACCGAAGTCAAATGATGTGCGCCGAAAAAGGCATCTTCGGCAATCTTTGTCACCGTATTGGGGATCATATAGTGCTCGCCGGATTTTTCACTGGGGTATTTGACAAGGGTCGTCTTATCACGATCAAACAGGACGCCGTCCTGGGCACAATACACAGTGTTCTGGTTGTCCACCGTAATATTGCTCAGATTTCTCCAATACACCAGACCGTCCGGCACAATCTCCCTCAGACTTGCGGGTAGGTGGATGGATTTCAGCGCCATGCACTGGGCAGGAATCAGGCCCGAGATTTCGGTCACACCATCGGGGACTTGGTAGTGATCCCCTTCCTTTTCTGGTGGATAGTAGACCAGTTTTGTTTGAGCATCGGACGTTGAAAAGAGAACACCGTCCCGGACATAATAGACGGGGTTGCCCTGTGCCACAGTAACCGTTTGCAGGTAATTATAGGGCAAGGCGCCCTCCCCGATATTGGTGACCGTGCTTGGAATAGAGAGTGACTCTATTCTGTTGGATGTCCCTGTTCCCATCAGATTTCCAAAGGCATTTGCTCCGATGGATGTCACGCCCTCTTCTACCACAACTTTGCTGACGTTCCTGTAGGAGTAGTTCTGCAGAATCCCGGTGGAGTTAGAATCGTAATTCTGCATAGGACCACTACCGGAAACTGTCAACACGTCATTTTCATCAATCCTCCAGGTTAATTCGTCGCCGCAGGAGCCGGACAGCTCACTGCCGGAGGCTCTGTCCTGGGCGAGGGGCATTTCCACCGCAAGGGCGGCCGGTGAAAGCAGGGTTGTGACCAGCATGCATAGGGTTAGAATGCTTGCGATCGTCCTTTTCATTTCTTCACACACCTTTGCAAATATATTTCTGGGTCGACTCTCCGGCATTTGGATTGCCCTCAGTTGCTAACACCGCCGGAGAAAGTGAGACGAAGCTATCCCCAGCGGCCTCAGATTGCTGATGATTGTTTTTTCATGCCTGCAATCCTCCTTCAAAATTCAAAATTTCAAGTCACTCGCAAGGGTTTTCACTGGATCATTATACCCGGCATATCGGGAATATTCAATAGCGGGGCAAGAAAATATAATAAGAACCACAAGCGAGGTGGTTTTTATTATCGTGTATGATCCTCTCTGGGAAACCATGAAACGCAAAGGGATCACGACCTATGTGCTAATCAAGAACTACTCGTTCAGCCGTGGGACGCTGGACTCCCTCAAGCAGAACCGCAACCTTGAATGACCTGTGCAATATTCTCCAATGCAATGTGGAAGATATTCTGCGGCACATCCCGGACGAAACAAAAAACGACGCTTGACAGACACAGTTATCCCGTGTCGTCAAAGCGTCGCTTTACTTTATGTGACGTTGAGAGGTTTACTTGATTTTGGACAGCACAAATAAGCAGAGATTTGCCTGCTCTGCTCTGCTCTGCTCTGCTCTGCTCTGCTCTGCTCTGCCGTCAGTATATTGCGCGTCCGCATGGGTTGTCAACCCCTCATTTGATACAAAATTTACATTTAGTTTACCATATTTCCAACCATTTGAAAAGCCCCCTGACCGAAAATATTGCAGATTGATCCTGTACAGCCAACTTCTCGGAAAATAACAGCGTACAAGATTTTGAAAAATCAAAATCTTGTACGCTGTTCTGATAATTGAATTTCCATTTGTATATTATAAGTCAGCCCTAAATTGGTAAAGAGAAATCCGGTATGCAAACACAGGGCGGTTCTTCACCGCAAGATAAAATCGGCGGGATCGACAGCAGGGCGGCAGGGTGCCGCACCAATTCTGGACATCAGAAAAGGAGGGTAAGCAAGCAGCAGGTTTCCACGAAAGCAAAGGTGCAGAGACGACAGGGAGATCGACCACACGGCAGCCAGCCGTGAAGGACCAGAGAGCCCCAGAACAACGAGGATCAAGCGGTTTCCAACTGGAAACCGTTGACGGTGGGGGCGATACACCCCAAAGGCGGCTGGTGGCGGAGCAGATATTCCTGTTTGTGGGACGGAATACGCCGGCGGATGCGGCGCTGCAGGTGGTGGAGAGCGGGATGTACGCCTGCATCTACCTCGACCGCTACGACGACGAGCCCGCCTGCGCCGAGCAGCTTCTCGACTACTGCCGCCGCAACCGTTACAGGGTCTCGGGGGACTACATATGCGAGGTGATGACCGGGTTTACGGTGTTCGACTGCGACCCGAGCAGCATGTTTTTGCGGCTCCAGGTCCCGGTGGCGTTTACCCGGTAGAATAATTTTTGTAAAATGTGAAAAAATTTATAAAAACCTGTTGACTCTCATCCAGCTTGAGGGTTTACACTAAACTCAAAGAACGAAAGAATTGTTTCGGGGACCCCGCACGGCGTGACCGGTGGGGGTGACGCGAGATAAGGAGGAAAAGTGTATGGAAAAGATAAAAGTGGTGCAGTACGGGTGCGGCAAGATGGCAAAGTACACTCTGCGCTATCTGTATGAGAACGGCGCCCAGATAGTCGGCGCGATCGACGTCAATCCGGCTGTGGTCGGAATGGACGTGGGCGACTACGCCGAGCTCGGCGTAAAGACCGGTATCCTCATCTCGAACGACGCGGACAAGGTGCTCGACGAGTGCGACGCGGACGTCGCGGTGGTGACCCTCTTCAGCTTCATCAGCGACATCTACGAGCATGTCGAGAAGTGCGTGTCCCGCGGTATCAGCGTCATCACGACCTGCGAGGAGGCTATCTATCCGTGGACCACCGCCGCCGCCCAGATAAACAAGCTGGACGCTCTTGCAAAGGAGAACGGCTGCACCATCACCGGCTCGGGAATGCAGGACATTTTCTGGATCAACATGGTGGCAATGGTCGCGAGCGGCTGCCACAAGCTCACCCGCATCCAGGGCGCTTACAGCTACAACGTCGATGATTACGGCATCGCGCTTGCAGAGGCGCACGGCTGCGGACTTACCAAGGAGGAGTTCGAGCAGAATATAGCTCACCCCGCCGAGTTTGAGCCGTCCTACGCCTGGAACGCAAGCGAGGGCATCTGCAACAAGCTCGGGCTCACGATAAAGTCGATAACTCAGAAGCACGTCCCGTGTATCGCCGACCACGACGTGTACAGCTCCACTCTCGGCAAGACGATTCCTGCCGGTCACTGCATCGGAATGTCCGCCGTCGTCACCATCGAGACGATGCAGGGCATCACCGTAGAGGAGGAGACGATAGGGAAGGTCTACGGACCGGACGACGGCGACATGTGCGACTGGAAGCTCAGCGGCGAGCCGGATACCGAGTTCCACGTGGTCAAGCCCGCAACCGTCGAGCACACCTGCGCCACCATCGTCAACCGCATCCCCTCGCTTCTCAACGCGCCCTGCGGCTACGTCACCTGCGACCAGCTCGAGCCGCACAGCTACCTCACCTACCCGATGGAGTACCACCTGTAAGTCACAGTTTTGCCCATACAGCGACTGTTAAAACGTTTCGTCATCATATTTACCCATTTGAGAGCGGCACCTGTCAATTCAAAAAGATACAAACCAACCAAAACGGATTATAATTCTACAAAATTGAAGTCACGAAGTTGGCGCGGCAGTGGTCATACTATATCCAATAGTATGACCATTTGTCACTATGCAGAATATTGGAAAGCAGTAACAGCCCGCGAAGTTGGACATGCCCCTGGTTTAAAACACAGAGGCGATGGTGATACTGCAAGATCACTGATTTTAGGTGACAATAGGATTGGCGTGTCGTGACGCCGATATATGGCTGGGGAGAAAAATGAAATTGAGGAGATTATTCTGCGCGGTTATACTGTGTGCGGTTTTTACGGCAGCGCCGGGCTGTGCCGGCAGCGAGAACCCGTCCTCCGCCCCCGCTGCTTTTATCAACCACAATGCGGACGCAATTGTATCTCTGGATGGCAAAGCCTACTTTTTGACGTCGGGTCGGGATGTTTGTGTTTATGACGGAGACGAGGTGAAAATCCTGTCCGAATCCGCGGGGGTTACAGCGCATTTCATGCAGGAGTATGAGGGCTGGGTATATTTCTACAACAGCGGTGATGACAGCCTCATGCGGATCGGTGAGGATGATTCGCTCGAGACGGTTTGCGCCTTAACCGAACCTACTACGCCGCGCTATGTATACGTAGGCGGCGGATATGCATATGCGTTTTTGTACACTGTCAGGAAATACTCACTGGAGGGCGGCGAAGCCTCGGAATATAAGCAGCCGGGGGGATCGGCGGTTTCGATGATAGACCGGAACACCGCTTATTTCGTTAACTACAATGAGCGGAGGATACTTTCCTGCGACCTGGAAAGCGGTGAATTTACCGATGTAATGGAGGATTACGGCGGCACGCCCTTTGCGGTATTAGATGGGAAGATATTTTATGCGGATAACGGCGGGATTTCGTATATGGATATCGACGGCTCAGCCGAAGGGCGCATCGATATCGACGCCGGCGCTTTGCCTGACGACTTATATATTGTCGGGGTGAGCGATAATCAACTGTATCTCTATTCGAATAAGCTGCATACGGTATACCGGTGCGTAGAGGGCGGTGTCGAAGAAGTATTCACTTACAGCGCGGCGTTCAGCGGATGCGCTGTAAGCGGGGACTACATCTTCTTCCGTTCGCATGAGGGGGAGGATTTTGACACTGACGTCTCGGTGCATATTTCGTACACCGAAGATCCGGTTAATACCGTATATTCGTACCTGTACAATATGGAGACCGGGCAAACGACCCTGCTGCTGATTGAAGACCATCCTGCGAAGATATAATGCGGGGGTTCTGGTCGCAGAGCAATATTTTCAATTATCACACCACCATTCTGCTGAAAAGAGGCGCGCCGCCGGCGCCGCGCAGTGCGACCATGTATACATCCTTCAGCTGCTGGTGGCCGCTCGAGAACAATATCACCACCGTCTGCACCGACCTCAGCGAGAACACGTATTTCAAGGTTGTAAGCGAGCTTACGAACGTATATTTCAAGTTCATCCATCCGACGGTGGGCGGTGAGTCGGAGGCGTTCAGCCTGATGCTCGCGTCGGAGGCGATGGAGGACATGGTCCGCAACTTTGGCACCTACTACACGCGCGGGCTTGACGACGCGGTCGAGCAGGACTACGTGGTCGACCTGATGGGGTATCTTGAGTACATGCCGAACATGAATGCGGCGCGCACCGTCAGCCATGAGGTCGAGATTCAGAGTATAACCGACGCGGGCTATCTCGCGGGCGTGCCGGTAATTTACTCTGAGACTCAGACCTATGTCAACGGGCTCTTTGCGCGCGGGGACTGGATGGAAAACCTCGGCTTTGACCATCCGGACACCATCGCGGAGATGGAGGAGATGCTCACCGCCATGCGCGACACATACGCGCCGAACGGTCCGCTGTACAGCAACTCGATGTTGAGCGACGGCTTCACGCCGGGATTCAATATAACGAGCCCGAGCATGACCCCGTTCATACTGAAGGACGGTGCGGTCACTCCGGTAGTCCTCGATGAGGGGTACAAGGCGTACATCGAGACGATGCACGACTGGTACGATAAGGGGCTGCTGTGGCAGGATTTCCTGAGCGACTCAAGCTTCATTGCGTACTTCAACAGCCAGCCTGAGGTGCTCAACGGAGACCTCGGCGTCCTGTACGACTGCTTTGTCTACCTCGACGAGTACAACGACCTCGGCGTGGGCGACACCTTTGAGCTGATACCGATAAAGAACCCGCTCTATGACACAAGCGACACAATACACGTAAACGCCTCGCTTGCTGCGGCACATGTCACGCAGTGTCAGGTGGCGATAACTACCGCCTGCCCGGATATCCCGCTTGCCTGCCAGTTCTGGGACTACGGGTTTACCGAGGAGGGCTCGATTCTCGCCAACTACGGTGTGGAGGGGGAGACGATGTACTTCGACGAGGACGGGAATCCGCAGTACACCGAGGAGACCCTCAACCCCACCGAGCCGGGCTGGAACTTCTACCTGATGCAGAATGTCTATATGCTCCAGAACGCGCCGTATCTGCGCGACGGCATGCGTGAGATGAACAGCGCATCCGAGGCGACCGCGCAGTGCGGTGTCGCCTGGGTCGATGGCACCGATGGCGACTGGATACTCCCGGCGGTCACGCTCAACGCGGAGGAGGGCGCAATTCGTTCTAACATCATGTCGGACATCAATACGTTCATCGACGAGAATGCGGTGCGCTTCATCACCGGCGAGAAGCCGATGAGCGAGTGGGACGCGTTTATAGCGGAGATAGAGGAAATGGGCATCCACGAGGTAGTGGCGGCATACGAGACTGCACTTGAGCGGTACAACAACCGCGGCAACTGAACCGGACGAACAGTTCAGGTTTGATTTGAAGTAAAGTATAATAGTATTAAAAAGTGGAATAGAGGCAGACTCCGCCGTGTATCGAAAGGTATGCGGCGGAAGCTGCGGAAAAAAGGAGGCAGAGAGAATGACACATCGCGAAGTGGTGAACAGGATTCTCGACTATCACCCCGACCTCGGGGCGGACTACCACGGCTGCGACGACTGGAAGTCGGGCGACCCGGACAGGGAGTGCACCGGGGTGACGACCGCGCTTGTCGCGAATATCGGGGTGATACGGCGGACTATCGAGCTCGGCGCGAACCTGATAATCGTCCACGAGCCGACCTTCTACACCTCGGCGGACGGGGCGGGGTGGTTCGAGGACTTCCCGAACAGCGTCTACGAGGAGAAGCGGCGGCTCATTGACGAGCACGGAATCACCATCTGGCGCGACCACGACCACATGCACGCCCACGACCCGGACGGCATCTTCACCGGGGTGATAAAGTACCTCGGCTGGGAGGGTCACTGCAGGGTGGACCGGACGAGCGGTATGTTCGCGCACTTCCTTATCGACTTCCCCGAAACGACGCTCGGCGAGCTCTGCCGGCATGTGGTGGACACGATAGGGATAAACGGGCTCCGCTTCATCGGCGACCCGTCGGCGCGGGTCAGTTCGCTTGCGATAGTGGGGCACATCTCGTCGATGGCGCGCCCGAGGGCGGACGGTGGGCGCCCGGTAGAGTACGGGGTGCAGATGATAGACCTGCTCGAGCGGCAGGTGGACGTGATAATGCCGGGCGAGACGATAGACTGGACGGTGCTGTCCTACGTCAGGGACGCGGTGCAGCTCGGTCGCGCGAAGGGTATGATCCACGTCGGGCACTTCAACTGGGAGGAGCTCGGCATGAAGTACGCGCAGGAGTGGATAAGCGGGCTTGTGCCCGAGCTCGAGGTGACATACGTCCCGAGCGGCGACATGTACGGGTTTGTGACAAGGTGAGGCAATTGATATGATTAAAACGGTTCAGACGAAGTACGGGACGCTTGAGGGCGTCGAGTCGAACGCGGGATACGCGCTCTTCCGTGGGATACCGTATGCCGCGCCGCCGGTGGGCGAGCTCCGCTGGCGCGCGCCGCGCGACCCGGAGAGCTGGGAGGGCGTGCGCGTGTGCGATACGTACGGACCGGCGTGCGCGCAGTTCGACCGCTGGGACGTCGCGGTCGACGACGTGACCGACGACACCGGTCACCCGTACATCCGCATCCCGAACTACCCGTACCCGCCCCGTATGGACGAGGACTGCCTGTACCTCAACGTGTACACCCCCGCGTCCTCGCCGGACGAGCGGCTGCCGGTCATGATGTACATACACGGCGGCGGGCTTCAGCAGTGGTACGGCTCTGACTATGAGTACTGCGGAGACAAGCTCTGCGCGCAGGGGGTAGTCGTGGTGTCGATAACCTACCGGCTCAACGTGTTCGGGTTCTTCACGCACCCCGAGCTCGCCGCCGAGAGCGAGAGCGGGACGAGCGGCAACTACGGGATAATGGACCAGATACAGGCGCTGAAATGGATACGCGAGAATATTGCGGGATTCGGCGGAGACCCGTATAATATAACTTGTTTCGGACAGTCGGGAGGCGCGCGGGCGACCGCCGCCATCTGCTGCTCGCCGCTTGCGCGCGGCTATGTCGCGCACGCCTCGATACAGTCGGGCGGCGGGATAGGCGGCGGGATGCCGTCGCTTCCGCGCGAGGCGATGGAGAAGAAGGGCGTCGAGTTCATGAAGGCGGTCGGGTGCGGCAGCATCGCGGAGATGCGCGTGCTCGGTTGGCGTGAGCTGCGCGACGCAAACGACCGCCTCGGCGGCATGATGAACGGCTTCAACATGTACACCGACGGCTGGGTCCTCCCGCGCGACATCGACGAGTGCTTCGCAAACGGTCTCGACCGGAACGTGGACGTAATTATCGGGTGCACCGTCGACGAGGGCGCAAACGACAAGCAGAACCGGTTCGGGCGGAACACGTTTGCGTCGGTGCTCGCGCTTGCCGACCGCCGCGCCGCTGCGGGCAACAAGCCGGTCTACGTCTACGTGTTCGACCGCGAGCAGCCGGGCGGGGACAATGTCGGCGTGCCGCATTCGTGCGACAACCGCTACCAGTTCGGCACGCTCGACGGTTCGTGGCGTCCGTACGAGCAGGCGGACTGGGACCTCGCGCTCACGATGCAGCGGTACTGGGCGAACTTCGCCCGCACCGGCAACCCGAATGGGGAGGGGCTTGCCGAGTGGCAGGTCACGACCGGCGGTTACCGCGCGATGCGGCTTGCCGCCGAGGGGTGCGCGATGACCGACTACGGCGGGAATGCGAAGCTCGCCGAAGCCACCGGGGAGATAATCTCGCGGTTCCGGGGCTGAATCTGAAGAAAGAGGAGAATGGCAAATGTACGAGAGCAACTACACAGAACTGCGCAAAATCTACGAGGAGGGTGCGGTCATCTGGCCCGCCGAACGCCAGCGCGGCGAGGACGGCAAGATGAACCTCGCCGAGAACATGAACATCTGGAACCGCGCGGTCGCGCGGTGCGACTCAATCCAGCTCTGGGAGGGTGGCGCGCCCGGTTTTGACGACCGCGACCCGCTCCAGATACAGCCGAACATCGTCTTTGTCCCCGCCCGGGGACAGACCGAAAAGCGGGGCACGGTCATCGTCGCGCACGGCGGCGGGTTCGCCTGCCACGCGGGGCACGAGGGGTTCCATGTCGCGCTGCGGTTCGCGGAGTACGGGTTCAACACCGCGGTGCTGACCTACCGGCTCCGCCCGTACAGCCGCCGCGACGCGATGGCGGATATGTCCCGGGCAATACGCACAATCCGCTCGCGCGCGGATGAGCTCGGCGTGACCGACCGGGTCGCGGTGCTCGGCTTCTCGGCGGGCGGTATGCTTTCGGGCAACTGTGCCACCCACTACGACCGCGGAAACCCGGACGCTGCCGACCCCATCGAGCGGTTTTCGAGCCGCCCGGACGCCGCCGTGCTCTGCTACGGCGCGTTCGCGACCGTCGCGTTCCCGCCCGGAATGATGCGGAGCACCTTCGGCGAGACCGATCGTGACGAGAAACTATACCTCGCCCCCGAGAACAACGTCACCCCCGACACCCCGCCCTTCTTCATCTGGCAGACGATAAGCGACGACCCGCGCAACGCGTTCGTGCTCGGGCAGCGGCTGACAGAGGCGGGAGTCCCGTTCGACCTGCACTGCTTCGAGACCGGTCACCACGGCGTCGGGCTCGCGGATGGTCACGACGACGCGGGATTTGGCGACGACCACCTCAAGCGGTGGGCTGAGCTCTGCGCAAGCTGGCTCCGGGTACACAATATCTGAATTGCAATCGCGCCGGTAGCGGCGGGACGCAGAAAAGCGTCCCGCCGCTTTTCTGCGTCTATCTGAAAAGTTCTACAAAAAATATTGAGAACACATAAAAAATGTGTTACAATATTTACAAACAGATAAGTATATATATGGGTCGCGCTGTGAAAAGAGGAGGGGTGAGCAGCATGAAGAGAAAGAAAACGGTCATCGTCTGCGTGGCTGTCGTTCTTGTCGCGGCGGTCGTGGTCGGCTTGGGCGTGCGGTACGGGTGGATACCCGGCTCAGGTGGTTCAGGCGGCTCGGGCGGTTTGGACGATACAGACCTGCGGTACGGCTTTGTGCCCGGCTTCGGCGTGGTGGACGGCGAGGGCGCGCTGTACACTAACAGCGGCTCGCAGGAGTTCGACTACCGCGGCGAGGGCAGGGGCGAGCTTGTATACGTCGCCGCCGCCGGCGACGAGCTCACGATAAACCTCGCGGGCGAGTTTACCGACGGTCGCGAGCGGAACAGTACCCGCGGCGGCGGAGGCGGGAAGGAGGCGAGCGGCGTCCTTCTGAAGGTCGGGGACGCGGAGTATACAACGACCTCCTATTCAGATTATGTAAACTACAATGCTGAGTTCGGGATGACCTACGTATTCCCGGTGCCGACCGGGGAGCTCGCTGAGGGGACCGAGCTCACGCTCGTGCAGGAGGGTTCGGAGGACGTGACCTTCGAGCTCAGGCTTGCGGACAGGGTAGCCGACCTCTCTGATATAGGCGCAGTGCGGTCGAACGAACGCATAGACGTCGCCGCCGACTTTACGGTGGACGAGGACAAGATATCGGTGCAGCTCTACCATGTCAACCACACCGACCTCGACTTTGTGTGCTACGGTTACGGCGGCGGGTTCAGCCTCGCGCTTGCGCCGGATGCGCTCTGCCTGCGCGCGGACGGGGAGGAGCTGTACTGCCTCGAGCCGGACGGCAGGAATTACTACCCGACCCGCCTGACATTCGAGAACACAAATGCGGCGGAGACCTTGCTCGAGCTGCCGTTTGTAATCCTGAAAGAGGTGGAGACGGCGGAGCTTCACGAGGAGTTTGCGAGCGTGGAGGAGGCTCTTGAGTACAGCGAGACCGTAGAGCTTGAGAACTGCGCGCTCGAGTTTGCGATAGAGCAGCTTGACGACGGCAGTCTCGCGCTCGGCTGCGTCATCACCGGCGGCACGGATACGCTAAAACCGATTGCGCTTGAAAACCCGGTGGGCGGGCTCACAAGGACGGTTATGGCGACCGGGCGGGACGGCGAGACGCGAATCACGTCGGTGCTCGCGGATAGCGCCCTCACCGACACCCTCACGCTCGACTTCGAGCTTGGCGGCGTGTTCTACGCGGCGGTGACCGACTTCGAGTTCCCGGTCGGGTGAGACCAGGTAATAAAGAGAAAACTGCCGCAGCCGCGTTAAGCGGCTGCGGCAGTTGTATTGACGGAACAGTGTATGCCCCGGCGGTGAGCCGGTGAGGCGGAGGGGAGGGAGTGAATCGCTCCGTCGCTACCCGGCGCGGTGTGTGGGGTGGTGCTGCCCGCTATACGTTGTGGGGTTCTTGATGAACGGGGTCACAGCACATATTCCGCTGCGTTAATGACCTTGGTGTCAAGCGCGCCCTTGATGATGTCGCCGATGCCGATGTCGCCCTCGCCGCCGGAGCTGCCGACCTGACCCACATCCTCGCAGACCATCGTGACCGCGTCCTCCAGCTCCTCGCTGCACTTGACGACGCCGCAGTCCGAGATGTGGAGGCGCTCCGCTATCAGTTCCTTCGGGATGTCGTCCGCGATCTTCACGACGGCACAGTCGCTGACATCAAGACCCATAGGCTGCTGTTCCAGCATCCATCTGGTGATCTTCACAAACGGCTTATCCTCCAGCGTTGCACCCTTGGGTTTTGATATCTTCACTTCCCCGGAGATCTCTGTGAGCACCCCGAGAAGCTTCTCCTTGTGCTCTTCGGGAACGGTGGCGTTTCCGCGGACATTCAGGTATTTCAACTCATCGAGGGCGGTTGCGTCCTCCGGGACGGTCACGTCACCGATGACATAGAGCTGGTTTCCGTAGCGGCGCAGGGTGGCGTCATCGAGAGTGATATCGTCGGACACTACGGCGGTGCCATCGGGAACGACTGTGATCTCCGCATTTTCGTCGATGAGGTCTATGAGCGCCTCTATTTTGGATTTGGCGACAATGACTTCCTTGGTGCTAAAGGAGGCGCCTTTGCTTCGCAGGACCTCCGCGTCCAGTTCCGGGTCCACCATTATCATCCGCCTTGCGGACCAGTACAGGCTGTTCTTTGCCCGTAGAGAGAAGAGCTTGTCAATGACGGCGTTGCGTTTGAGAACTGTCGCTCCGTCAGGATAGCAGGTGGTGGAACCGTTGACCTTCACACCGGTGAGGTTTGCACAGATGCTTTCCGGGCAGGTAAGCGAGCCGTTGATGGTCATGCCGACGCACTGCGCAAGCTGCTTCTGGGTGTCGGGACCGATGGTCAGGGCGCCGTTGACCAACATATAGAATTTCGTTTCCGGGACCGCGTCTCCGCTCTTTATCTCGCCGCTGCCGTTGATGCTGCGGAAATCCACGTCTCTCTCGAGCTCCACCATATTGGCGCAGTTAATCGTGAATGGTAGCCTGTTCAGCACGTTTTTTCGGTCAGAAGTGGTCAAAATGGTGGCACAGTTGACCGTGATAGCCTCGTAATTGGCGTAGTTTTCCTCCTGGATATTGCGAGCGTCGCAGCTTGCACAGTTGATTATAAGTTTCTTAGCCATATCGTTCTCCTCCGTTAATTTTGCAGTTGTGCCTTCAAAAATTTGCGGCAGCGGGACAGCTTGGACCGCACCGTTCCGGATGGGAGATCCAGCATGCGGGCTATTTCCTCGGCGGTGTACCCCTCGAAATAGCGAAGCTCAAAGATAGCGCGGTCCTGGGGGTCAATGGCTTGCAGAAGGATCTTGTTTTCAACCTCCTGTATTCCTGGATCCGCCGAGAGTTCGGGCTGTAAACTTTGCACATATTCATTTTCCAGAACTGCCCGACGGTAGCGGTCAAAAAACAGGTTTTTGAAGGGTCGGTAGAGCCATGCCCGCCGCTTTTTCGGGGACAGGTCTTCCATGGTGTCTGCGTGCATCAGCGCCTTTACGAAGGTTTCCTGCACCAAATCCTCAGCCAGTTCCTTGCTGCCGCTCATGCGGGTACCGTAGGTCACCAGCTCCCGGTAATAGTCCTCATACAGTTCGTCCCACAAAGGGTTCGCCCCCTTTCTGCCATGATAACGAACGACGGTGGAGAAGTGTTGCACCGAAATTGAAAAATAACCGATAATCGGGGCGGGACGGAGGTCAGAGTTCGACCGCGCTCGACCTGCGCCCGCTGTACTCCCTTTGCAGGACCTCGTTCATCTCCTCCGGCGTCTCCCGGCACCCTCCGTTCAGCCACATCTTGACTATTGCGTTGAACCCGCTGCGGAAGAATTCGACGTGGTACTCGATGTTCCGCCCGTCAAAGTCTTGCGCTGCCCGCTCGACGTCGTAGTACTCAAGTTTGAACTGGTTGTCGTAACCGAGCTTGAAATAGGTGCGGTAAAAGAGCTGGTTTTCATATATGTGGCGGAAGAGCCGCAGGTAGTCGTTGCTGTTGAATTGCTGGTAGTGCTCGGCGGCGTACAGCCCCTTGACCTCCTGCTCGAGGTTTGTGCGGACGCGGTCGGCAAGGCTGTATATGTCGGTGTAATTTGCGTAAAAGGTGCTCCTGTTCAGCCCGCAGCGCTTGCACAGCCCGGAGACGGTTATCTCGCCGAGCTCCCTCGTCTGGAGCAGCTCCATGAACGCCTTCTCTATCCGCTCCATCGACTCACGGCGGCGGCGATTGTTCTTCGTGTTCATCCTCAGCCGGTGCCTCCTCATTATTCCGACAGTTGTATGGAAATTGATGATTGAATTTCCGTGTACTCCGATATTATACTTGATATCGGATAAAACAACAACTGTTGTTTTAATAAAGCCAAAACCGATTTTGGGAGGCATCGCAATGAAGAAGAGCAGTTTTGTGGCAATGGTGCTTGGAACGGTGAGCGGGGTGCTGTTTGCGCTCGGAATGTGCATGGCGCTGATACCCGAGTGGGATATGCTTGGGCAGGGCGCCGCTGTCGGGGCGGCAGGGCTCGTGATAGGCGCGGTGACTGTGCTTGTGTGGCGCAGGATGGAGCACAAGCGCCCGATTCACGTCTCTGCGAAGGCGGTAGTCACGGCTGCGGCGGGCGTCGTGGGCGCGATGGGGCTCGGAGTGGGCATGTGCTGCAGCATGATATGGGACATGATGGCGGTCGGGGTTGCGATAGGGCTTACCGGGATAGTTGTCCTGCTCTCGATTATACCGCTCACCAGAGGCGTCAGGGGATGAGCGCCGCGCGTGCCATTGGTGAAAAATACCGCAGGGTGACCGAAAATGAACGCAGCCGCGTACTGTTCGCGGCTGCGGTATCGCTCGTCATAGACCTGTCCTGCGCGGTGTACCACGGTGCGCTCGGGCTTGTGGGGCGCTCGTGGTGGTTTATTTCGGTGTGCGCGTATTACGCAATACTCGCCATGACCCGCTTCTCGGCGGTACTGTGCGAGAGGAGCGGCGGGTCCGCGCCCTCGCTCGACTCTGAGTATTTTGTCATGGCTGTGTCCGGCGTGCTAATTCTGCTCATGGGGGTCGCGCTTGCCGGGGTAAAC
>CALXFK010000052.1 GCA_944387575.1 uncultured Clostridia bacterium | reverse complement strand
TCGATGCCGCCTAGGACCTCGGTCTCGCCGAAGCTCTTGCGGATGCCTTCAAGGCGAAGAATTGTGTCGTCCATATCCCACCAATACCCTGCAAATGCAGGACCTCTTGAAAAATATCTCGGTTTTGCTATAATAATACCCGATAGGAGAGTTTCGTCAAGTACAATTTTATTTTATAATAAGTATCTTATTGGATACTAGCTTGGACTATGCGGAGAAAAGGAGGGTTTTCGGTGGAGGATATGCCGAAAATGTATTGCAAATGCCCGTATCTGACGGTGCAGCACATTCTCAGCGGGAAGTGGTCACTGCTCATACTGTGCTATCTCCGCGGAGGGGCGCTGCGCTTCGGCGAGCTGAAGCGGTGCATAGAGGACGTGAGCGGGGTGACGCAGGCGACGCTCACGAAGGCGCTGCGCAAGCTGGAGGCTGACGGGCTGGTAGTGCGGCGGGTGTACCCAGAGGTGCCGCCGCGTGTGGAGTACAGCCTTTCCGAGCTCGGAGAGCAACTCTCGCCGGTGCTCGAGAGTCTCGGCGACTTCGGCGCGCGGTATATCGAGAGCCGAGGACATGCGGGCGAAATCTGCGGCGACGCCTATCGTACCGCCTGCCGGTGCTACGGGCGGAGCAAAGAGAGCGCGGAAGCGATGAATGCTTTGAATGTCTGAATAAATTCAGAAAATGTCTTAATGAATACGTTTACTTTTTCGCGAAGAAATGGTATTATTGTTTCGGTGGACGTTTTTGTCGCCCGCCCAAAAAACAATTAAAGGGGAAGAAGGTTTTTCAGTATGGGATATGTTACGGTAGGATGGAAACTGATTGAGGATTTTGTTGTAGACTCGTTCAAGGGGTACGGTGTGCCAGAGGAGGACGCGCGCATATGTGCCGACGTTCTGCTCGAGGCGGACCGCCGCGGAATAGAGAGCCACGGCGTCAACCGGTTCAAGCCGATATACCTCGACCGGATAAAGGACGGCATCCAGAACCCGGTCACAAAGTTCGAGATAGTGCGCGAGACCAAGACCACCGCCGTCGTCGATGGGCACGACGGAATGGGTCAGGTCATTGGCAAGCGCGCCATGCAGATGGCGATAAACAAAGCCAAGGAGTACGGTATGGGCATGGTCGCAGTGCGTAATTCGACGCACTATGGCATCGCCGGGTACTATGCGACTATGGCAACCGAAGCGGGTTGCGTTGGTCTCACCGGCACGAACGCCCGCCCGTCAATCGCGCCCACCTTCGGTGTGGAGAACATGCTCGGTACTAACCCGCTCACCTTCGGTCTGCCGACCGACGAGCCGTTTGACTTTGTTATAGACTGCGCGACTTCGATTGTCCAGCGCGGCAAGATAGAGAACTATGCGCGCAAGGGGCTTCCCACCCCGCCCGGTCAGGTCATCGCGCATGACGGCAGCACGCTCACCGATTCGCAGCAGATACTTAACATGCTCGTGAGCGGCGATGCGGCGCTCTGCCCGCTCGGCGGCATCGGCGAGGAGCTTGCGGGATACAAGGGATACGGATACGCGACGGTGGTCGAGATCCTCTCCGCCGCCCTTGCCAACGGCAACTACATGAAGATGCTCGGCGGCATCGGCGCAAACGGTGAGAAGGTGCCCTACCACCTTGGTCACTTCTTTGTGGCTATCGACTGCGAGGCGTTCATGGGTATCGACAGCTTCCGTAAGACCGCGGGCGACATCTGCCGCGCGCTTCGTGCGTCGCAGAAGGCTCCGGGAGCCGAGCGGATATACACCGCAGGCGAAAAGGAGTATCTCATTTGGCAGGAGCGCAAGGACACCGGAGTGCCGGTAAACGACTCTGTACAGCGCGAGCTTATCCAGGTGCGCGACGAGCTGAAGCTGCCCTATAAGTTCCCGTTTGAGAGCTAAAAGAACGGGAGGTTGGAAGTATGACGGTAAAAGAACTTGCACTACAAAAGCACTATGAGTGGCGCGGAAAGCTTGAGGTGACCGCGCGCGCGAAGGTCGGCGACATGGAGTCGCTCTCTCTTGCGTACACTCCCGGCGTTGCCGAGCCCTGCCTCGAGATACAGAAGGACCCAACAAAGAGCTACGAGCTTACCCGCCGCTGGAACACGGTCGCCGTTATAACTAACGGGACGGCGGTGCTCGGTCTGGGCGACATAGGTCCGGAAGCCGGTATGCCGGTCATGGAGGGCAAGTGCGTCCTGTTCAAGGAGTTCGGTGGCGTGGACGCCATCCCGCTCTGCGTGCGCTCGAAGAATATAGACGAGATAGTCGGTGCCGTGTCGCTCTTTGCGGGCAGCTTCGGGGGCATCAACCTCGAGGACATCGCCGCGCCCGACTGCTTTGAGATAGAGCGCCGCCTCAAAGAGGTGTGCGACATCCCGGTTTTCCACGATGACCAGCACGGTACCGCGATAGTCGTTGGCGCCGCAGTCATCAACTCGCTCAAGCTCGCGGGAAAGCGCGTCGAGGACTGCCGCCTCGTCATAAGCGGGGCGGGCGCCGCAGGCACCGCCATCGCGGACTTCATGACCGCGCTCGGAATGGGCGAGGTACTCGTCTGCGACTGGGGCAAGGT
>CALXFK010000051.1 GCA_944387575.1 uncultured Clostridia bacterium | reverse complement strand
CCGTGCAGCGTGTCATACGGCGCGCCGACGGCGGACAGCAGGACGCTTCCCGGCTCGCACGCCGCGAAAAGCGCACATGTTATCGCATGTGTGCCGTTTGCAATCGATATTCTTACAAGCGCGCTCTCCGCGCCGAAGATGTCCGCCCAAACCCTCTCGAGCGTCTCCCTGCCGTGGTCGTCGTACCCGTACCCGGTACTCCCCCCAAACAGGCTCTCGCTGACGCGGTGGCGGTGGAACGCCCCGAGCACCCGCTCGGTGTTCTCCTCCGCAATGCGGTCAATCTCTTCAAATAACTGCGCAAGCTCCGCCTGCGCGGCTTTGCCGCGCAGGCGTGCCTCCTGTGAAATTTCCATACTTCCCTTTACAGCGCGTACAGCTCTTCCGCGCCCACGAGCTTGACACCGCCGGCACGGAGCGTGTCCACCGCGATGTTGTTATTCTCAACGCGCAGTATTACGTATGCACCCTTCGCCTTGCGGGTTATGAACGCATATGCGTATTCGACGCTGATACCAGCACCGTTAAGTATAGCAAGCGTGCTCGCAAGCCCGCCCGGCTCGTCAGGTATCTCGACGGCGAGCACCTCGCTGACGCTCACAGTAAATCGCTGCGAGCGGAGCAGCTCGGCGGCGCGCGCGGGGTCGTTGACTATCAGGCGCAGAATGCCGAAATTGGTGGTATCCGCAAGCGAGAGCGCGCGTATATCGATACCACCCGCAGCGAGCGCGGAAATTATGTCCGAGAGCCTGCCCGGACGGTTTTCAATAAACACCGAAATCTGCTTTATCAGCATGTCGATACCTCCCATACGGTTTAAGTCCCGACGATCCGGGTACTAAAATTGTAACATAAAAGCGATGCGTATGCAAGGCGTGGATAGCCCGGATACGCATCGCTTCACGGTTTCTCAGTACAGCTTGCGCTTGTCGATTATACGCGCAGCCTTGCCCTCGCTGCGCTGGATGGTGTGAGGCTCGACAAGGCGGACGCCGGCGGATATGCCAAGCGCGCTGAGAATCTCACGCGCGATGCGCGAGCGGATCTCCTCGAGCGCACGGACCTCGTCCGAGAAGTACTCGGGACGTATCTCGACCTGCACCTCAAAGCGGTCGGTATTGTCTATGCGGTCGACGACGAGCACATAGTACGGCGCGACCTCCGGAATAGTCATGAGCACCGTCTCTATCTGCGAGGGGAACACGTTGACGCCGCGTATTATCAGCATGTCGTCCGCGCGTCCCTGCGGCTTTATCATCTTGACAGTCGTGCGTCCGCAGGAACAGGGCGCGTAGCTCAGCTCGCTTATGTCGCGGGTGCGGTAACGGATGAGCGGCATCGCCTGCTTTGTCACGCAGGTGAACACGAGCTCGCCGCGGCTGCCCGCCGGGAGCACCTCTCCGGTGTCCGAATTGATTATCTCGGGGATGAAGTGGTCCTCCGCTATATGCATACCGGTCTGCTCCTCGCACTCTGCGGCAACGCCCGGTCCGATTATCTCACTGAGCCCGTATATGTCGTACGCCTTTATGCGCAGTCGGCGCTCTATTTCGCGGCGCATGTTCTCGGTCCACGGCTCGGCGCCGAATATACCCGCGCGCAGGTGGATGTCGTCGATGCAGCCCGCCTCCTCAATCGCCTCTGCGAGGTAGAGCGCGTAGGACGGAGTACACATGAGGATGGTCGAACCGAAGTCGCGCATTATCTGCACCTGGCGCTTGGTGTTGCCGGTGGACACCGGGATGGTCGCAGCGCCGATGGTCTGACCGCCGTAGTGCGCGCCAAGACCGCCGGTGAAGAGCCCGTAACCGTAACTTACATGCACTATGTCGTTCTTACTGCCGCCCGCCATCATCAGTGCGCGCGCGGTAACCTCGCCCCACAGCTTGACGTCCGCCTCGGTATAGGTGACGACCGTCTGCTTTCCGGTCGTACCGGAGGAGGCGTGTATCTCGCTCACCTCGCTCATCGGGACGGCGGTGAGACCGTAGGGGTAGTTGTCTCGGAGGTCATCCTTAGTGGTAAACGGGAGCTTGTGGAGGTCTTCAACGCCGTGGATGTCCTCCGGCTTCAGCCCGATGGCATCCATCTTTGCGCGGTAGGGCGCAACGTTTTCATACACCCGCTTCACACAGTCCCGCAGGCGCTCGCTCTGGAGCGCGGTCATCTCGTCGCGGGACATCGTCTCGTATTTCTCATTCCAAATCATACGTCTACATCTCCGAACGATCGATTTACTTATAGTTTCTGCCGAGCTCGAACGCCTTGAGGTTCGCCTCGAGGAACCGCTGCGGCACGGTGGCGTGCAACGCGTCCAGCCAGACCTTCTCGTCAATGTCGAGCTTCGCGGACACGCCGCCTATCAGCGCGACATTCGAGGCGCGGGCGATGCCCGCCTGCTCCGCAAGCTCTTCCGCCGGAAGGAAAAGGTAGTCGCTTGTGACCTTCTCTATCTCGGCGGTGACCTGCTCATGGGTGGGGTAACTCGCGGCTCCGGTTATGACCGGCATCGGCGCGATGCGCTGGCTGGAGGCGACGAGCTTGCCGCCCTTCTTCAGTGTGTGCGCCCAGCGCAGAGCCTCGAGCTCCTCGAGCGCGAGCAGAAGATCGCACTCGCCGTCGCTCACGAGCGGGGACGCGACCCGCTCTCCCGCGCGCACGTAGGTTATGACGCTGCCGCCGCGCTGACTCATCCCGTGGACTTCGCTCACCTTGACGTCGTACCCGAGCGAGAGGAACACGTTACCGAATATCCGGCTCGCAAGCAGCGAGCCCTGACCGCCTACACCTGCTATAATTACGTTATACATCGCTTACCTCCTGACGATCGCGCCCGGTTTGCAGACCTTCTCGCACAGACCGCAGCCGGTGCAGAGGGTGTGGTCGATAACCATGCTCTCTGCCGCAAGCGATATGGCGGGGCAGCCGAGCTTCAGGCACTGCTTGCACTTTACGCACTTCGCCGCATCTATTACAAGCGGCGGCTTCCGCTCCACCGTTTTGAGCAGCGCGCAGGGACGCTTCGCAACTATCACCGACGGCTCCTCCGCAGCGAGCTCCTCCTTGAGCGCGCTCTCCACCGCCGCAAGGTCGAACGGATCCACTTCGCGAACCCGCTTCACTCCGAGCGCGCGGCAGACTCCCGCGAGGTCGAGCGCCGGCGCGGGGTCTCCCTTGAGGGTGAGAGCGGTCGCCGGGTTCTGCTGGTGACCGGTCATCGCAGTAATTGAGTTGTCAAGTATCATAACGGTGGCGGTCGAGCCGTTGTACACAACGTTTAGAAGCCCGGTGAGACCCGAGTGCATGAAGGTGCTGTCGCCTATGACCGCGACCGTCTTGCGCGAAAGCGAACTATCTATCTTGTCCATGCCGTGCGCAATGCCTATCGACGCGCCCATGCATATCGTCGTATCCATTGCGGTGAGCGGGTCGGCGGCGCCGAGGGTGTAGCAGCCGATGTCGCCGCAGACGTTCACGCCGAGCTTGTGCAGCACGTAGAACACGCCTCTGTGCGGGCAGCCGGGGCAGAGCACCGGGGGACGCGCGGGGGCGGCGGCGGGGGCGGCCGCTTCCGGCTTCTCGCCGAGAACGCGCTCGCGCAGCATATTCGCCGAGTACTCGCCTATGTATGTGAAGAGCTCCTTGCCCCTGCACTTCACACCGAGCGCGCGGACGTGCTGCTCTATGAACCCGTCGAGCTCCTCGACTATTATGAGCTCGTCCACGTTTGCCGCAAACTCGCGGATGAGCGCGGAGGGCAGCGGGTAAACAATTCCGAGCTTGAGGTAGCTCGCCCTCTCGCCGAACGCTTCGCGCGCATACTCGTACGCGACGCCCGCGGCGATGACTCCTATCTTCTTGTCAAAATATTCCACGCGGTTGAGCGGGGTGGTTTCCACGAACTCGTCGAGCGCCTTCTCCCTCTCCGCGACCACGACCCGGCGAGCCTTTGCGTTGCCCGGGTTCATGACGTACTTGCGGGGGTTCTTGTCAAAGCCCTTGCAGGCGGGCTCGCTTCGCTCGCCGCACTCGACAAGCCCCTGCGAGTGCGCGACGCGGGTGGTAAGCCGCAGGAACACCGGCGTGTCAAATTTCTCGCTTATCTCATAGGCAGCCATCGCGAATGCGCGGCAGTCGGCACTGTCCGCCGGCTCGAGCATCGGGATCTTGGAGGCTTTCGCATAGTTACGGCTGTCCTGCTCGTTCTGCGAGGAATGCATACCCTGGTCGTCAGCCACCGCGATTACGAGACCGCCATTGACACCGCTGTAACTTACGGTAAATACCGGGTCCGCCGCCACGTTGAGACCGACGTGCTTCATCGCCGAAAAAGCGCGCGCGCCCGCAAGCGAGGCGCCTATCGCGCTCTCCACCGCGACCTTTTCGTTGGGCGCCCACTCGGCGTAGATCTCAGGATACTCGGCAGCTACCTCGGTTATCTCAGTCGACGGAGTTCCGGGATAGCTCGAAATAAATCGGCAACCCGCCTCCCACAGTCCGCGGGCAACCGCTCCGTTGCCTATGAACAACTTTTTGTCCATTGCCGTCACTCCTTTTACAGTTCTGGTCTACAGTTATAGGATTTATAATACCACAACGCGCACGCGATGTAAACGCTATCTTTCAACAAATTTAGCGCACGCCGCTCATACGTACTGTGCGCCGTCGCGCATCAGTTTGTACTCAAGCGCGTCGACAAGCGCCGACCAGCTCGCGCCGACTATATCCGCCGACACCCCGACCGTCGCCCAGCGTCCGCTGCGGTCGCTCGACTCCATTATGACCCGGACTATCGATGCAGACGCCTCGCCCGTTCCGAGCACGCGCACCCGGTAGTCCTCGAGCCGCATGTCCGCAAGCTGCGGGTAGAACTTCTCTATGGCGCGGCGCATCGCGCGGTCGAGCGCGTTTACCGGACCATTTCCCACCGCGCCGCCGACCTCTTCCACGCCGCCGACCTCTATTCGCACCACCGCGCTTGCCACCTCGCCGTCCACTCCCGGCTCGGCTATCGTAACATTGAACCCGATGAGCCGGAAATGCGGGTGGAACGTCCCGCAGGCGCGCTTTACAAGCAGCGCAAACGACGCCTCCGCGCCCTCAAACTGGTAACCCTCATACTCGAGCTTCTTTATCTCGGCGGCGATCTTGCCTATCTCCTCCGAGTCGCGCTTCAGCCACGGCTCGACCTCCCGCGCCCTGCTCCACACCGCGCTCCTGCCGACATACTCGCTTACGAGGAACCTCCGCTGCGCTCCCACCTGCTCGGGGCGGACGTGCTCAAAGGTCTGCGGCAGTTTCTCGACAGCGTTTATGTGCATGCCCGCCTTGTGCGAGAACGCCGCCGGACCGACGTATGGGGCGTGGACATACTGCTCGCGGTTGCAGAGCTCGCAGAACTCGTTTGCGTAGCGGGTGAGGCTGCGGAAAGTCCCGTCGGGCAGCGTGTCAAAGCCCATCTTCAGCGTGAGATTGGCGGCGACGGTGAACAGGTTCGTGTTCCCGCACCGCTCTCCCCATCCGTTGAGCGTACACTGCACCACCCGCACCCCGTTCTGCACCGCGAGCACCGCGTTCGCCTCCGCCATACCGCAATCGTTGTGCGCGTGGATCCCTAGCCGCACCGATTTCCCGAGGTTTTCAAACACCTCCGCGACCGCCGCCTCCACGTCCTGCGGGAATGCGCCGCCGTTCGTGTCGCAGAGCGTTATGCAGTCAGCGCCCGCCTCGAGCGCCGTGCGCACCACCCCGAGCGCATAGCTCCGGTCGTTCTTCCAGCCGTCGAAGAAGTGCTCCGCGTCGAATATCACCTCGAGCCCCTGCTCCTTGAGCCAGGCGACGCTCGAACGTATCAGTTCCACGTTCTCCTCCGGCGTGATGCCGAGAACCGCCGTGGCGTGCAGGCTCCACGACTTTCCGAAAATACACACCGCGTCCGCGCCCGCCTCCGCAAGCGCGCGCAGTCCCTCATCCTCCTCCGGCTTGTGCCCGGCGCGGCAGGTGGAACCGAACGCGACGAGCTTTGCGTGCTCAGGGCGCTTGACCTCGCGGAAATACTCCGCGTCCTTCGGGTTTGAAAACGGATCACCCGCCTCTATGTAGTCCACGCCCATCCGGTCGAGCATCGCGGTTATGCGAAGCTTGTCGCGCAGCGTGAACGCGAGCCCCGCACCCTGCGCCCCGTCACGCAGGGTCGTGTCATATATTGCAACAGCGTTACTCGTCATACGCTCCGACCCCCGTGCCCGAATCCCGCGAATATATCGTCCCGGTCCCGCGCTCTATCGCCACCGTCCCGGTGCGCACCACCTCGAGCACCCCGAACTCACTCATCATCTCGAGCATCGCCGCCGCCTTGTCCGCGTCGCCGGTGAGTTCAAGGGTGAGGCTGCCCGGCGCGACGTCGATGACCGATGCTCGGAATATGTTCGCTATTTCTATGACCTGCGTGCGGTTCTCGGTGGTCGTGGACACCTTGACGAGCAGAAGCTCGCGCCGTATCGCGCGGTTCTCGTCGAGCACCTCGACCCTCCTCACGCACTCCTGCTTTGCAAGCTGCGTGACCACCTGGTCGAGCGCGCGGCGGTCGCAGCGCACTATTATGGTCATCCGGGACACCGCCGCGTCCTGCGTCTCTCCGACCGCGAGGCTCGTTATATTGAAGCCGCGCCTCGAAAACAGTCCGCTTATCCGCGCAAGTACGCCCGCATTGTTGTCCACCAGCACCGAAAGAGTCCGGTACTCCTGCGCCACAGTTCCCTCAGTGTTCCTCATATCCTGACCTCCCGCACCGAATCGTCAATACCTATCCGGCAATCTATCAAAAGCGGCGCGGCGCACTCCGCCGCCCGCTCAAGCGCCCGCCTGAGCCCCTTCATGCTCCGCGCACTCACCGCGTCCGCCCCGAACGCCCGCGCAAGCGCGGTGTAGCTCACGTTTCCGCCGAGCGTCGTGGCGTATACCCGACCCGACTCGAGCGCGCGCTGCTGCTGCCGCACCATGCCGAGCGTCCCGTTATCCATCAGGAGCACCGCTATCGGAAGCCCGAGCCGAACCGCCGTTGCAAGCTCGACGCAATTCATCATAAAACTTCCGTCCCCGGTGATGAGCAGCACCCTGCCGCCGGTCGCAAGCGCGGTCCCTATCGCCGCGCCCATGCCGAACCCCATCGTCCCGAGCCCGCCCGGAGTCACTAGTTCACCCGGACGGTCGAACCGCCAGTTCTGCGCCGTCCAGACCTGGTGCTGACCCACGTCGGTCACCACCGCGCTGACCGCGTCTTTCAGCACCTCGCACGCGAGAGCTATCGCGCGCTCCGGGCGTCCCTTTCTTCCCGCCGCCGGTCGCGCCGCCGTGTAACCCGCCTCCCGCGGCGTCACCCGCTCCGCAAGCCCGCCGAGCGTGAGCGCGGCGTCCCCAACGACGTAGTACCGCGACAGCACGTTCTTGTTTATCTCGGAGCGGTCGGTATCTATGTGCAGCACGCGCAGCCTGTCCTCACCCGGTCGGACGCTGCGGTCGCTGAACCGCACCCCCGCCGCGATAACAAGGTCACTTGTGCGCAGCAGCCTGTTCGCCGCGCGCGTTCCGTGTACCCCACACATCCCGGCATAGCCCGGGTGGGTGGAGGGCACCACCCCGAGCCCCATCACGGTGGACACCGCAGGGCAGCCGAGCCTGTCCATCAGCGCCGCCACCTCCCGCTGCGCGCCGCGTGCGCCGCCGCCGGTGAGAATGACCGGTCTCGCAGCCCCGTCTATCAGGCGCGCCGCGTGTTCGAGCCGCGCCTCGTCCGGCTGCATCGGCTCGGGGCGCTCCGGCGCGCCGCCCCGGAACTCCGTACACGCCTCCTGAACGTCGCGCGGGATGTCGACGAGCACCGGTCCGGGTCTCCCCTTGCGCGCTATGTAGAACGCGCGCCGCAGCTCCCGCTCGAGCTCGCGCACGTCGGTGACCATCACGTTGTACTTGGTGACCGGCAGCGTGATGCCGGTTATGTCTATCTCCTGAAAGCTGTCTGTGCCGATGAGACCGCCGGGCACGTTCCCGGTGATGAACACCACCGGCGACGAGTCCATAAACGCGGTCGCAATCCCGGTCACAAGGTTGGTCGCACCCGGTCCGGACGTGGAGATACACACACCCACCCCGCCGCTGCGGGTGTACCCGTCGGCGGCATGCGCCGCGCCCGCCTCCGAAGCGGTGAGCAGATGTTCTATTTCTCCGCACTCGCCAAGCGCATCATATATGGGCAGCACACTGCCGCCCGGATACCCGAAAACCCGGCGCACACCGTGCAGCAGCAGTGTTTCAACGACTATCCGGGCGCCGCTCAGCACCCTGCCCGTACCGGTTAGTGCACCGGTTTCGCTACCGGTTTTCACGCCGGTTCGGTTATCATTCTCAGTGTCAGTGCACATGCACTCACCCTCTGCTTCCGTCGCCCAGAAGGCGCGTAAAATCTTCTATCACCGCGTCCGCGCAGCCCTCAAGCTCCGCCCGCGCCTCTGTCCCCGCGCCGCACGCGACCGCGACCACGCGGAAACCGCCCCTCTTCGCGCCGCGGACACAGCGCGGCACGTCCTCGAACACCACACATCGCCCGGGCTCCATCCCGAGACGCTCCGCCGCAAGCAGATACACGTCCGGCTCGCTCTTGTCCTTCCTGGTCTCGCGGGTGTACGCATGCGCAGCGAAATAGTGGAGGATGCCGTGCGTCTCGAGCGCAGGAAGCGCGAGGTAGTCGTTATTCGAGGTCGCAAACGCGAGTTTCACCCCCGCGGCACTCAGCCGCGCAAGGTACTCCGCCGCACCCGGTATAAGTTTCACATCGTTTATGTATTCGTCCCGCGCAAGCTCGTCCCACTCGCGCATGACCTCCTGCGGCGTCTCGCGAAGCGAGTACCGCTCTATCGTGTACTGCGCGGCGAGGTCGTAGTAGAGCGCCGCCATCTTCTCGGCGTAGTCCTCCTCGTACAGGATTCCCCGCCGCCCGAGAAAACGCCTGTCCACCTCACGCCACACTCCCATCGAATCGAGCAGCGTCCCGTCGAGGTCGAATATTGCACCGTCAAACTTCCAGTCAAACATCGGTCACTCGCCGTCTCTTTTCTCTTTTCTCTTTTCTCTTTTCTCTGAATTTGGCAGGTCGGGGCGGGGGATCTCTCCCCCGTCCCGACGCGCGGATCATTTAGTGACTTAGCAGCAGCAGCCGATCCAGATGATGATTGCAGCCGCGATTATCACTACCCAAAGCCAGTCGTTTCCGCACTTGCTCATTGCGTTGCAGTTCATGGTGTTACCTCCTGTCTCCGAATCTCACTACATACTATTCGGAGCCGGCAAAAGGGTTACTCGATAAGCGACGGCTTTGCCGCAGCCGCCTGCTCTGCCTGTTCCGCCGTGATGACCCCATCGGCGACCAGCTTGTCGAGCAGTATCATCCCGTGCTGCGGCATCTGTGCGAACAGCGCCCGCCAGGACACATACGCGACCCCGTCCCGGTAAAAACCCCGGCGCAGGAAACTGTCCCTCTCCGCCGCCGTAAGCACCCCGAATCCGACCGCCGCCGACAGCGCGTCGGTCCAGTCGAAGTCGGTCTCGGACGAGTACCCCAATGCCCGCAGCACAAACGTCATGTACTGCTCCGCCGTCACCGGGTCTGACGCGCCGGAACGAGTCGCACTCACCCCATTGGTGTACCCCTTACTATATGCATACGCGATGTACTTGTCAGCGACCCCGTCCGCCCAGTACGGAACGTCGGTAAACGGGTGGCTGCCGGTGTACGCGAGCGCAGCCTCCTCCTCGCCTATCAGGCGCAGGAACATTATTATAGCCTCGAGCCGGGTCGCCTGCCGTTCAAGCGAGTACCCGTTCCCAGTGCCTCGGAAAAGGTCCATCGCCGCGAGCAGGTCGGCTGTGTCGGTGTGCTTCACCTTGTACGCCGGAATTATCTGGAAATACCCTCGCACAATGATGTCACACCCATTTGCAGTGTAGAGACCGGCAATCCGGTCATCGGCGAGCAGGTAGGTACTGTTCTGCGCCGCAGAGAGTCCGACGTACGCCCCGCCGCCGCTTGTCATCTGCACGAACTCAGCAGCACGTGAACCGTCGAGCACCGCGCCGCCGGATACGACGGTGAACTCGGTACCGCTGCGGAAGCGGATGCGCTGACCGGCGGAGAGGGTGAGCCTGACGTTCTGGACGGTGGTGCGATACCATCCGTCCTCCGCGAGCGCGAGCTGCGCCGCCGCGACAAGCTCGTCGCTCAGTACCTCGGGCAGCACAGCATCGCCGATGCGGTCGTCAATCTCTTCCACGACCGGGTCGAACGCCTGGGCGAGTTTGTCCGCGACCGCGTCCTCGGCGGCGCTCTGCGCCTCCTCCACGACCTGCGGCACGAAAGTGCCGGTTATATAGCTGAGCGACAGGACCGGGTCGGTCGCGTCCCCCGCAGAATACGCCGCGACGCCGGCGAGTATAGTTATGACAAGCATTGCGGAAAGTGTCCGGGACAGCGTGCTGCGCATCTATCTTCCTCCGAAAAAAGTCTTTATTCGGAGTATAACATCGCGCCGTTAATTTGTCAAAGCAAAGCCGCAAACTTTGATTGACAGTACCTCGCAGATGTTGTATATTTTTCTTATACTGTGTATTTGTGAGGTAATACCATGAATAAAGAGTTTTCCGCCCACTTCGAAGCACTTCTCGAAGCCCAGCTCAAGAGGATAGAGGAGATGAAAGCACAGGGTGACTTTCTGGACTACTCTAGCCTCGACAAGATAATCATCGGTGTCTGCGGCGGCGACGGCATCGGTCCACGCATCACCGCGGAGAGCCGCCGCGTCCTCGAGCACCTGCTGAGCGACAAGGTCGCCGCCGGCAAGGTCGAGTTCCGCGACATCGACGGGCTCACCATCGAGCACCGCGCCGAGACGCTCAGCGCAGTCCCGGACGACGTTCTCGCCGAGATAAAGAAGTGCCACGTCATCCTCAAGGGTCCGACCACCACCCCGCGCAAGGGCGACAAGTGGCCGAACATCGAGAGTGCCAACGTCGCGCTGCGCAAGGCGCTCGACCTCTTTGCAAACGTCCGCCCGGTGTCGGTGCCCGAGCAGGGTATCGACTGGCGGTTCTTCCGTGAGAACACCGAGGGCGCTTACGCCGCCGGAAGCCAGGGCATTCGTATAAACGACGACCTCGGCGTCGACTTCACCTTCGTGACAAGCCAGGGCACCGACCGCATCATCCGCCTCGCGTTCGAATACGCAAAGGCTGCGGGCAAGCCGCGCGTGACCGCCGTCACCAAGGCGAACATAATCAAGACCACCGACGGAATGTTCCTCGACGCGTTCTACCGCATCGCAAAGGAGTACCCGGACATCGCCGCCGACGACTGGTACATAGACATCATGACCGCAAAGCTCGTCGACGAGAAGCGCCGCCGCGACTTCAGCGTCCTCGTGCTGCCGAACCTCTACGGCGACATCCTCACCGACGAAGCCGCCGAGTTCCAGGGCGGCGTCGGAACCGCGGGCAGCGCCAACATCGGCAAGCGCTACGCGATGTTCGAGGCTATCCACGGCTCTGCCCCCCGCATGGTAGACGAGGGTCGCGACATCTATGCCGACCCCTGCTCGATGCTCCGCGCCTCCGCGATGCTGCTCGAGCATATCGGTGAGGTCGCACTCGCGCAGAAGCTCACCGGCGCGCTCGACGCCGCCGCTTCCGACCCCTCCGCCCCGGTCATCACCGGTCGCTCCACCGGTGCCACCTGCGCGGAGTACGCCGACTACATCATGTCCAGGCTGTAAGCGTAAGGTACGGCTGTACCGAACATTCACCGCACATTCACCGCACATCAAACGCGGACGGGTTATCTCGTCCGCGTTTTCCCTTGACGCGCCGCAGCGTTCTCATCGAGCCGGGAGCGGCTGCGGCTCCCCGCGTTACGACAGCGCGCAGCGCACCGGAAAGACCGCCAGCCCGTTTGACAGGCTGGCGGTCTTTAAACTATTCAGATTTAAGCTTTAAGTGACGGGTCGCCGGAATCAGGCGATCTCCTTTGCCTTCTGAGCGGCGGAAGCGGCGTCGGTGGTGTAGTAATCCGCGCCGATCTCGTCGCAGAACTCCTGGGTTATCGGAGCGCCGCCGACCATTATCTTGAAGCGGCTGCGGGCGGGGGAAGCGTTGAGCGCCTCAACGACGGTCTTCATCGAGGGCATGGTGGTGGTGAGAAGGGCGCTTACCGCGACGATGTTGACCTCCGGATCGTTCTCGACCGCCTCGACGAACTTCTCAGCCGGGACGTCGACGCCAAGGTCGATGACCTCGAATCCGGCGGACTCGATCATCATAGCGACGAGGTTCTTACCGATGTCGTGCAGGTCGCCCGCGACGGTGCCGATGATGACCTTGCCAGCCTTCGGCGCGCCGGCGTCCGCGAGCAGCGGCTTGAGCGGCTCGACGCCCTTCTTCATGGCGCGGGCTGCGACCAGCATCTCGGGCACGAATATCTCGTTGCGCTGGAACTTCTCGCCGACGACGCTCATCGCGTCTATCATGCTGTTAAGTATCTCGACGGCGCTGGAACCCTCGGCGAGAGCCTCTTCGACGAGACCGGCAACTATCTTGCTCTTGCCCTTTTCTACTGCTGCGGCGACTTCCTGAAGCTTTGACATATGTGAATCCTCCTGTTTATAATATATTTTTTATAGTGAAGCCTTTCGGCAAACAACTACCCTTTTACCCTGCTTTACTACTTTACGCTTACTCCTTGGGCTGCTCCGGACCGATGCGACCCTCACGGAACGCGCCGATGAACTCGAGGCAGAACTCGTCCCGCTCGAGCAGGCAGTCGGCGGCATAGATCATGCCGAGCATGTCGCGGTTGGTCGGGTCGACGATGGCACTGTCCATTCCGGCGTTCATCGCGAGAACCATGAATGCCTGGTTAATCAGCTTGCGCGCCGGCAGACCGAACGAGATGTTCGAAAGACCGCTGGTTATATGTATGGTCGGATATGCCTCCTTTATGCGGCGGCAGCAGTCGGCGAAGGTGGTAAGCGCGGTCTCGTCGGTCGACAGGGTGACGACCAGCGGGTCGATGAACAGGCGCTCGGGGGCGATGCCGTACTCCTTGGCTTTCGCCATTATCCCCTCAAAGACCTCCATGCGACGCTCGACCGAGTTCGGGATACCCTTGTCGTCGCAGAGGAGCGCGACGCAGTTCCACTTGGTGTCGGCGATGACCGGGAATATGACGTCGATCTTGTCTCCCTCGAGCGAGACCGAGTTGATAAGACCCGGCTTCTTGACAAGCGGGATAGCTTTGACGAGGGTACGCGGAGAGGGGCTGTCCAGGCATATCGGCACATCCGAGACGTCCTGAACAATGTCGAGCATCCACTTCAGGGTCTCGACCTCGACATCCTCTTCGACCGAAGCGCAAACGTCAAGATAGTCCGCGCCAGCCTCAGTCTGCTTCTTGGCAAGGCTGCGTATGCGCTTTTCGTTGCGCTCCGCTATCGCCTTTGCGACGCTGGGGATCGAACCGTTCATTTTCTCGCCAATGATTATCATTTCGGAATCTCCTTATCCGCCGCATGGCGCGGCATTTGATTTACTGAATCTATTATTTGAGCAGGAAGCACGCGGTATATGTTATCGTGCCCTTCCCGTTGTAATACTGCACTCCGTTTGCCGCGCACACCTCGCTTACTATCATCCCGAGCGCCTCCATCGGGGAACTTGCCCCCTCCGGGAACCTGCAGGGCGCGTCCGGATAGGTACACTCGCTGCACGTCGAGCAGCTTCCGGTGCCGATGGCGAGCATTTCAGGAAACAACTTCCTCAGCTTGGGCGTAAGCTCGCGGAACCGGCTTGATTGCGCGGCTGCCGCCTCCATCATGCCCTCCCCGTCGAACTCGTCCTCGAGTTCGCCAATGGTCTGCACGATTATTCCTTCGCTGTACCTCTGCACCCTCTGCCAGCACTCCTCCAGAGTGCCGCAGCCAGGCGGGCAAGACCAGCTCTTGCCGTATTTGCCGCAGGTGTTCTTCTTACATGTGTCGCGGACCTCGCTGTGCAGCGTTATCGTCGAACAGTCGAGCGGAGACGCCCTGTCAAACCCGCTCTCAAGCGCGAGCTTCACCGCATCCTCCACATTATACATATATTTTACTCCTCCTCGCCCGGAAAGGCAAGATTATCAACGTAACAGTCCTGGAACCCGGGGTCGGCAGCGAGCTCCACGAAATCCGCCGAACGTGCGAGCCGCTCCGCGATCCGCCACTCCTCCACCGAGAGAAGCGCAAGCTTCGCGCCCTCCCCCGCCGCGTTCCCGACCGGCATTATCCTCTCCCGGAGCACCGCCGGGATAAGCCCTATCCCACAAGCGCTCTCTGGTGACATGTAATTTCCGAATGCGCCCGCGATGAGTACCCGCTCTATCTCTTCGAGCTTCACTCCGAGCCGCGCGGCGAGCATCTCAATACCCGCTGCGAGCGCCCCCTTCGCAAGCTGGACCTCGCGCACGTCCCTCTGTGTGAGAAACACCTTCTCACTCAGCCGGAACGCGGGCTGACCCTCATATGTAAAGAACCGCTCGGGCATTACATCGGTGTCAAACGCCCCGGACGGCAGGATTACCTCCGCCGAAACAAGCGCCGCGACCGCGTCGAGCAGTCCCGAACCGCATATGCCCTCAGCCTCTCCGCCTCCTATTACCGAATAGCGAAGCGCGCCTCCGTCTATCGAAATATGGTCTATCGCGCCCTCCGCGCCCCGCATCCCGCAGGTTATCTTCGCACCCTCGAACGCAGGACCGGCTGCGGTCGAACACGCGACCGCGCGCTTTTCGTCGGCGAGCACCATCTCGCCGTTCGTACCAATGTCGATTGCAAGAGTGAGGCGGTCGAGCTGGTCGAACCCGGCGGCTATCATCACCCCTACCGTGTCAGCCCCGACAAATCCTGCGATGTTAGGAAGCATGAATATCCGCCCCATCCGGTTTATGTCAAGCACACCATCAGAACTGAGCACCAGCGGGTCGCTGAGCGCCGGATTATACGGCGAGTGAACGAGCGATGCCGGTGAGAGACCTAGAAACAGGTGGTGCATACAGGTGTTGCCCACCACAGAAGCCGCATACACATCGCAAAGCGGGACACCGGCTTGGCGCGTGACTTCGTTTAAAAGTAAATTGAGCGCCGACCGGACCGCGCTTTGCAGCGCCTGCGCACCGTCCGACGCCTCGAGCACATAGTTCGAACGCTGGATGACATCCGCCCCGAACCGGCTCTGCGGATTGAGCACACTTGCGACCGCGAGCGTCTGACCGCTCTCGACGTCGAGCAGGTAACACACTATCGTGGTCGTCCCTATATCGAACGCCGCCGCACAGAGCCGCCCAAACGGCGCGCGAAGGTCGGCTATCTCCCCGTCGATGAGGACTGCCTCCCCCTCTCCGTCTCCGTTTCTGCCTCCGTTTCCGCCGCACTCGGCGAACCGGTCGTACAGCACGCCCGCGAGCGCGGGATTCGGCTTGAAAACGGCGCCGCTTCCCACCGCGCCGCCAGTCGCGGCGGTGACCGCGTCGGTAAGCTTCCGCCATTCAGAACGGCTGTCGCCCGGCGAGCTCTTCTGTATCTTCACACGCACGCGCTTCAGCGGCGGGTCAAGCGCGACCTCCCGCTGCACCGCGTCGGTAAGTATTCTGTGTCTACCGCTCTCGCCGACCGTGACCGTCATGCTGCGCGTAACCTCGGTCGCGCAGGCGCGCACCCGCTCCGGGCTGCCGTCCACACTGACAAGGCACTTGCCGCAGGTCCCGTTCCCTCCGCAGGGCGCGTCTATCTGCACTCCTGCGGCGATCGCGGCTTCGAGTATCGTTCCGCCATCGACCTCCGCCAGGAGACCGGAGGGCAGGAAGCGGACTGTAAAACTCATATGTTCATACCCTCCCGGCAACGTCAAATATCTCCGTGTTCGATTTTAACACATTTGCCGGGAATTCACAACAAATTTTCAGTTAATTTTGGATCAACTTTTGGACCGCTTTGAGCGCGTCGAGCACGATGTCGCCGGTGTAGGCTATGTCATCCGCGCTGAATGCGACCGGGAAGTTATCCGAGAACAATATCTGCGCGGACGGCGGGAACTCCTCGTCGCCGTACCACATTATCAGCTTGATTAGCAGCGACGGCAGGAACTCAAGCGTGAACGCCGCGTCGCCTCCCGAAGTGCGCAGCGCGCCGAGCATCTCCATTCCGCGCTCGAAACTCTCCGGCTTGTACCCGAACCCGCGCGCGAGCCGGAGTATGCACCTGCCGTTGAAGTTTGCGGCGTAGGTCTCCCCCCACGGCACGTCGCGGTACGCGATGAACTCGCCCTGCATCGGCAGCAGTGTGCCTCCGGTGAGGTAACGGAGCAGGAGTATCTGCGCGGGGGCTGACTCTGCGAGAGTCTTTCCACCGGGCGCGTCCGGGTCGAGCGGGGTCACCACGAAGTCCGGGAAACTTACGCTGTACCGCCGGTTCATCAGGGTTATGGCAAAGCTGCCATTCTCGAACGGAATACCGGTGCGCAGCGACGCCGCCTCCGGGTCGAACTCGCGGTAGAGCTTCATATAGTGCTCATGAGGAAGTCTGAATTTGTGATCGCTCTCAGGAAACTCCATTGTTTTCACCTCCAACCGACGGGAACAGCGACGCATCGGTATGCGGCAGGAAACACGCCGCGACAAACTTGTCCATATATCCGGGGTAGGTCGACAATTCAAGGTATGTCATAGACCTGCCAACTTCGGCGAGCTTCGCCTCCGCCTCCCGGCTGAGCAGCACGGCACACGCGCCGGTCAGCGACGTATTTCCGACATACCCATATTTCCGCCGCTCGATATCCGGGAACATACCGATAGCGATGGCGTTATCCATATTTATGCCGCTTCCTATACCGCCCGCGACCTCCACCCGGTCGATGATCGACGGGTCCATGCCGAGCGACTCGAGCATGGTGTCTATCGCGGAATAGATTGCGGCTTTTGCGCGGATAAAGTTGTCTATATCCACGTCACTAATGCTTATCTCGCCGTTTTCGGTCTCCGCGATGACATATCTTGCGGTACCGTGTTCATCGCGGCGCACCCTCGCGCCGTCGCGCAGGCGACCATTCGCGCTGAGGACACCGGCTCGGAACAGCTCAGCAATGAGGTCGATTATGCCTGAACCGCAGACACCCATCGGCTCCACTCCCCCGATGACGCGGAAGCTCGGCTCGCGGGTCTCGTTGTTTATACGGACCTCCTCTATCGCGCCGTCGGTCGCGCGCATGCCGCAGGAAATCTCCCCGCCCTCGAACGCGGGTCCCGCCGAACAGGCGCAGCACATCATCAGCTCGGAGTTTCCGAGCACCAGTTCCCCGTTTGTGCCGAGGTCGACAAACAGACGGAAATCGCTTCCCGCCCAGAGAGTAGTCGCAAGGACACCGGCGCTTATATCGCCGCCGACATAGCTTCCGACGTTCGGAGCGATTGCAACCTCTGCCGAGCCGTTCACCTTCAGACCTATCTGCGAAGCGGTGAGCCCCTTCAGGTCAAAGAACGCAGGCACGTAAGGCTCGGTACGTATCGGGTCGGAATCCACGCCGAGAAGCAGGTGCTCCATCGTGGTATTGCCCGCGATACTCACCCGCACTATGTCCCGCAGCTCCACTCCAGCCTCCCCGGCAAGCGTCTCGAGCATCGGGTTGAGCGTGTCCTCCACAACCGCGCTGCGCAGCATTTCCAGCCCGCCGGGGCGGTTGGAGGCGATTATACGGTTTATGACGTCCGCGCCGTAGCGTATCTGGCTGTTGCCCGCACCGGCTCTCGCCAGCACGTCGCAGCTCTCAACGTCGCAGAGCAGCGCCGCGACGCTGGTAGTCCCGACGTCGATGGCGACGCCGCAGGCGCGCGCGCGACCGGGCGCACGGACGCCGTACACCAGCACGTCCTCACCACGCCACCCACAGATGAGCGACGCAGAAAAATTGTTCTCCCTCAGCACGCGCGGAAGTTCCCGCACCGCGTCGAGGGTATATGAAACGCTCTTGTAGCCGAGCCCGTTCATTGCGCGCAAAAGGCGCTCGCAGTCCGGTTCCGGGTCGTCGAGCGTTGGAATCTCCATATTAACAGTGCACGTAAAGACCGGAGCAGTGAAATCAATCCCGGCCACGTACATATTCGTAAGTTCGTGCTCAAAAACGGCACGATCCTCCTTACTCATCGCGGCGACCTTCATGCCGCTCCTGAATGCGGAGGCAGTCGCGGGAACGAGCAACTCTGCGTCCGCGCAGACGGTACTCTGGCAGGCGAGGCGCCAGCCCGCGTCCCAGTCCTCATCCGAGATCTGACGCGAACGTTCGCCGTCTACCTCCCCGCTTACAAGCTTGACACGGCACTTGCCGCACACGCCGGTACCGGCGCAGGGCGCGTCGATATCCACACCGTTCGCGCGCGCAAGTTCGAGTATATTTTGCCCAGGGGCGGCGGGAACTTTTATGCTCCCGCCGCCGGCTATATGGAATACTATTTTCATCAGATGTTTCAGATGCTGAGGTAGCTGTCTGCATAAAGGACGTTATTGCGGATAACGTCGCAGCTCTTGATGGTCTCCATGAGACGGAGATCGCAGGGGTTGGCGATAGCGCTCGAAAGACCGTTCGCCATAGCCATCGCGACCATCGCGGAGTCCATTATTGGACGGATGTCCTTGGGCATACCGTTCGAGACGTTCGAAAGACCGCCGGTGGTGTTCAGCCCCATGTCGGTGAACATCTTGATAGCCTCGAGGCAGTCAAGCTGCTTGTCCTGCATTCCCTTTATGACGAGGAAGAGCGGGTCGAACCAGAGGTCGGTCGGCTCCATGCCGAGCATCATTCCGCGCTCGAGCATCTCCTGGCAGTACGCCATGCGCTCGTCATTGTCCGCCGGGATGCCGTGCTTCTGGCAGAGGGCGATAGTTATAGCGTCGTTGGCGGCTGCGAGATCGATATTCTCGATACGCTCGCCGGCGTCGGCAGAGTTGACTATCGGCTTGCCCTTGGAGCGGTTGTAGACCGAGATACCGGCTTCGATAGCCTTGCGGTTGACCGTGTCAAGGCAGAGCGGGACATTGTCGAAAGCCTGCTGAATAGTGGTGACCGCCCACTTCATGAGCTCCTCGCCGTCCGACTCGGCAGGTCCGATATTGACGTCGAGGTAGGTGGCGCCCGCCTGAAGCTGCTGCTTTGCACGCTTGAGTATCGGCGCGGGATCACGCTTGGCCATCGCCTCGCGTATCGCGGGGGATATGCAGTGTATACGCTCGCCTATAACCACGAATTTTGACATAGTCGTTTATTCCTTTCTGTATATGAACGTTAGCGCGAATTACATCTCCTTGAGGAACTTGACAAGCTCGATAGCCTCGCGGGTACCGACGACGACCTTCCAGTCGGGCAGCTTCTCAGCGACCTCGCCCTGGAGCACCGCGACCTTGCCCGGCAGTATCAGAGTGCGGCTCTTGACCTTCGGAGCGACCTCTTCATTTATGAACTTGGCTATCGACGAAGCGGAGAACTTGCCCGCAGCCCACGCGGTGAGCACCGAGTATCCGCCAGCGTCGCTTATGAGCAGGTTGACCGGCACGCCGGAACGCTCCATCTCGCCCGAAACGACGAAGTAAGTAAGCGCGAAGTCGACGGTGATGGCGCAGACCGAGTTCTCGTCCGCACCGTTGAGCGGGTAGATGCCCGGCTCGACGCGCATCGGCTTCTGCGGGTCGGTGAATATGTTCTGGCGCAGACCGTAAAGCGGCAGCGCGCTTGCATAGCTCATCTTCTCCATGACGACTATCGAACCGTACTTGACGGTGAAGAGCGCGGCAAGCGCGCACTGCATATCCTCGTCGCCGGGGGCGATTGCGCCGACGTCGACAAGCGACGGATAGCCGAAGGTGCGGTCGTTATTCTTCAGAGCGGCGCGGCGTATCTGCACAGCATCGGCAAAAGCCTCGCCCGCCGATGCGCTCGAGACATCGAGGACAAGATCCTTGAATCCGGTCTTCTCTATCTCTGCAACGGTGTCATACAGCTCGTCGAGGTTGGCAGCCGAAACTCCGAGAAGAGCGGCGTACTCCTTTGCGAGCGCAGCCATCTCGGCAGCGTTGGCGGCGGAAGCGCCGTTGAGCAGCGGACGGGTACCCTTTGTGAGCTCGAGAGCTTCCTTTGCGACGGCGGCGTCGGACACCGAGAGTATCAGGGTGCGACCAAGTCCGGCGGCACGCTTGACAAGCTCGAGGTAACGCGCGCTGTCTCCGCCGAACTTGACGTTGATCAGCTCGACGTACATACGCTCGCCTATACGCTCATAGTCGACCACAGTGCTCGCGAACGCGGCTTCATTTGCCTCGTCGCTCATCGCGTCGCCGACGGTGAACGCGAACAGGTTCTTCGAAACGAAGGTCTTCTCGTGACGTGCGAGAACGGTCTCGCCGCCGAGAGTGTGCTCCTCGGCGCCGACGCCGAGCTTTATGGTCTTCATCGGGGGCGCAGTCGCCTCCGAGAGCTGTGCCTTGACCTCATCGGAGAGGTGCGGGCACTTATCGAGTGCGATCGCTCCCTGTGCGACCTTCATTGCAAACGCCATGCAGGTGGGGTTCCCGCAGTCCTTGCAGTTGGTCTTAGGGGTTATCTTGAATATATCGAGACCTTTCAAAGCCATAACAGTCGACTCCTCCCTACTTCAGCGCGGCAACCATTGCCGAGATGGTGGCAACCGAGCGCGGGTGCTTGAGAATAACGGCGTCCGAGCCGCACGCAAGGCAGGCTGCGGCGGTAGCTATCTCCATACGCACTCCACGGTCCTCCTGCGGACCCCACTCCGGGAAATCCGCCTCGTCAACCATCGCTTCCTTGACCGACCACGCCTCGCTCGCTACCGGAGTGATGACCGGCATCTGGAGCATTGCGTCGTTCTGACCGAGCGCCGCCGCCTTGACGCGGTCCATGGTGGAGGCGACGTACTCAAATCCGTAACCGGCGGCGGCGGAACCGAGGTTCATCGCGATGTTCTCCGCCTTGACGCCGAGCTGGGTGAGCAGGACGTTGAGCTGCTTTGCGAGGTTTATATCGACCGAGCTCTCGGCGCCGACCTTCTGCGCATACGCAAGACCGACAGCCGCGCCGACCGACTTGTGGTTCTCCTCCTTCGCGGAGAGGAAGAGGACGTTCTTTCCCTCGAGGGCTGCGGCGATCTTCTCAAAGAGCTCCGCATCCTTCTCGTTGTTCTTGCACCCCTCAATGACGAGCGGCAGCGAGATCGCGCCCGCGACAGCCTTCGCTATCTCGACGCACTCCTCGACCGAACGGTTATGACCGTTCGGGTCGGCGCCCTCGAGGCGCAGGCAGACGAAATCGGCGCCAGGCATCTTCTCAGCCTTTGCAGCCATCTCCGCCGGCGTGGATGCTCCGGCATAGAACTCGGTCATCCCGACGCACTCGCCCTCCAGCCCGAGGTCGGAGATCTCAACACCTATCTTCGGGGCGTTGCCAATGTCTCCATCAAAGCTGTACAGCGGAAGTACCGACGCCCCACCAATGGTCACGGCGTTATCGCCGGTGCCGAGCGTCATGGCATTGATTGCCGCGTTGAATTTCTGCGGCGTACGCTTAAATGGCATCTAAATTGCCTCCTATCTTTTTTTCTCCGGCTACCTGCCGAAGTTGGGGTTTATTACACGAACGGTTACATTATCGGATCCATACCGAGCGCCGGATGGTTCTTCTCGGTAAGGAACGCGAGCAGTGTTTCGCTGTCGGTCGCGACCGTCTCATCGCCTATCATGTCGATGAAATTGTCCGCGCCGAACAGTTCTTTCGCGGTCTTATTGAGCTTATCGCCGACACTGTCCTTCAGCTCCTTGGGCATCCAGACTATGCGCTCGATACCGCCCTCCGCGCTTATGAACTTCTTGGACGAGATGAAGTGACGCCCGTGACCCATGAAACCGGGGGTCTGCACGCCGCCGCCGGTCATCGACGCAAGTTCGCCGAAGGTCATTCCGGTCGGGGTCATGCCCTTGTACTCACGGTTGACTATCACGACGCCGTTCGCCTCCGGGATTATGCCGCATATGCACTCAAAGCAGCCACAGGAGGTCATCGGGTCCTCGAGTATCGAATAGAGAGTGACGCTGGAAACCGCGCCCTGAGTCGCCTGCGAGACCGCCTCGTCGACGGCGGTATATTTGCCGAGGCGCTCGTCTGTGCAGCCCTCCTTCGGTATCGGCTGGCACGGACCGGTCGGAGTGAGCTCCTTTGTCGCCTTCGCATCAAGCCAGCTCACCGCGCCGCAGAGACCGAGACGCTCCGGGGTGACGACACAGCAGTGACTCGGTGCGAACGACTGGCAGAGTATGCAGGTGTAGAACGTGTCGACGCTCTCGTCGGTGAGCCCGGCGAGGCGCGCGTCGCGCTCGTCGTAACGGGGCATGGCGACGCTGTCGCGCAGCTCCACCACCTTTGCTTCATCGGTTATCAGCGTAACCTGGCACTTATCGACGACGCTTGCAAACTCGTCCATTATCTCGCACCAGATGACCTCGCCGAAGTCCTTCAGCCTGAGCCCCTTCTCGAACGCCTCCTTGCTGATACGCACATTGATGAGGTTGCGCTGCCCTGTGTGCATGACCCCCTCCATATAGTTGTACCAGTAGTGAAGCTTGCGCTCGATGACCGGTTCAAAGTCGACCTGCATCTTCTCGCCGCACACCTCGATGAGCACGCCAAGCGACATGTCCGCCGGGGCGGTGACGGTATCGACGTCACTGCCGATTATGGTTATCTTGTGATCCTCTATATCTGCGGCGTCCTTCATGACGACAAGCTCACATGTCGGCTTACGGGTCGAGTTGAACTGGACGTGCATGTCGCCGCGGCGGATTATCTCGCCCTCGAACGCGCTTGCAAACGCGACCGGAATCGGGATCTCGCGAATCTTGATCTTGATATTGCGCAGCTCAAGCGAGTGCGCGACCGTCTTTGTAAGGTCGGTGACGCTCTCAAGCGCGCCCGGGACCTGGATGTCGCCGAGGTCGCTATCAACTATCACCGGGAAGCCGAGCGCTATCGCGCCCGCACCGGCGGAGACGGTGACCGCGTCGAGCGCGCCGAACGCGTTGACGAACGCCGGAACGCGCTCCTTTGTATAGGCGAGCAGCGTCGGCAGGTCGCCCGGGGTGACCGCACCGAATATCAGCGCCGCACGGATTGCGACGGTGACGACGTGTGTGACCGACGTGACGTCATGCCCGAGCGGCACAACACGGAAGTCAAGACCCATCTTAACCCCGTTTTCTATCGCCTGCTCTATGATGTCGCCCACGAGAAAGGTGAGGATGCCCCTTGTCTGGTAGCCCTTAATTATTTCGGAGACAAGCGCCGCGTCATCAGCCTTGCCGAGCATGACCGCGACGCCGGGAATGTCCCCGGTGACAAGCGGAACGCCGAGCGAGCGGATTATCGGGTCGGGCACGAAGCCGATACCGCTGTCCCCCGCATACGGGTCGGCGGACTCCACGTATTTCAGCGCCTCGATTATCTCGGCTCCGACCGCGGTCGCAAGACCGGCGTTCAGTGCTTCGCCGAGGTCCTCCTTGCCGGAGATGAGGCTCTTCAGCACTCCCACGCAGGCGGGAAGGTCTCCGAGTTTCGTCACCTTCACACCGGTGGCGGCGTAGATGGTGGGCAGGAAGTAGGCAGTATCCGGGAACGCGACCTCCTTCTGCTCGCCATACTTCGCGATAGCGTCGTTTACCGCGCCTTCGGTCAGCCCGGCAACCGCATTCGCTCCGCCATAGATCAAATCTGTAAGTGCGCTCATAATTTCTGTCCCCCTTGTCTTAGGTTTTTATCATTATTCCCGCGCCTCGCAAAAATGCACGCGACAAGACTCCCCGCTTATACCGCCAAAGAACCGGCCGCCTGAGCAGTACGGTTCTTTGGGGAGCGGTTATCTGCGCGACGCAGAAAAAAACGAACACTATTTCTGAGGGCTCGCCTGAATCCCGAAGAATTAAAGCAGCGGGTCCATTCCAAGCGCCGGATGTCCGACGCTGCCGAGGAACTCCATGAGCGACTCGGGATCCTGCGAGATAGTCTCGTCGGCTATCATCGAGGTGAAGTCGTCTATGTCATACAGTTCCTTTGCAGTCTTGTTGAGCTTTTCGGCGACGCTGTCCTTCAGTGCCTTAGGCATCCAGACTATGCGCGCCACGCCGCCTTCCGCCTTCATGAACTTCTTGGAGGCGATAAAGTGCTTTCCGTGACCCATGAAGCCGGGTGTCTGAACGCCGCCGCCGGTCATCGAAGCGAGCTCGGAGAAGGTCATTCCGAGCGGGGTCATTCCGGCGTGCTCGCGGTTGACTATGACGACGCCGTTCGAGAACGGCTCGATGCCGCATATGCACTCGAAGCAGCCGCAGGAGGTCATCGGATCCTCGAGTATCGAGTAGAGGGTGACCTTCTCGAGCATTCCCTGCGAATACTTGGCGACCGCCTCGTTGACGTCCTCCCACGAACCGACGCGCTCGTCTATCACGCGCTTCTTGGTGACGACCTGGCTGGGTCCATTCGGGTCGAGCTCGTTTGTCGCCTTCGCGTCGAGCCAGCTCACCGCGCCGCAGAGTCCGAGACGCTCAGGGGTGACTATGCAGACGTGCGACGGTGAGAACGACTGGCAGAGCACGCAGGTGTAGAACACATCCGCGGTCTCGTCGGTGAGGCTCTCGAGACGTGCGTCGCGCGCGTCGTAGACCTTGTTCGCCTCTGCGCGGAGGTCGGCGAGAAGCTCCGGACGGGTGACTATGCGCACCTGGCACTTGTCGATGACCGACGGATACTCGTTTTTGAGCTTGGCGTATATCACCTCGCCGAGATGCTTCGCACGGAAGCCGCTCTCAAACGCGGTCTTGGAGATACGGATACGTATGAGGTCGCGCTGACCGGTGTGCATGACGCCCTCAACGCAGTTGACATAAGTATGGAAGCGGCGCTCGAACACCGGCTCGAAGTCGGACTGCATGTTCTTGCCCGCGATCTCCGCAATTATCGCGAAGTCAATCTTCTCGCCCACCGGGACCTCGTCGAAGTCCGGACCGTCGAGCAGGATGGCGTGATCCTCGATCTCGTGCGCGGGTACGGTGCGCACCAACTCGAAGCAGTTCTTGCGCGAACCGTCCACCTCGAGCTGCATGTTGCCGCGGCGGATTATCTCGCCCTCGAACGCGCTCGAGAACGCGACCGGGATATCGATCTTGGTGACCTTTATCTTGATGTCACGAGCCTCGAGCGAGGTCTCGATGAAGTCCTTGGTATTGGTCTGGATTATCAGGCTCTTCGGCACGCGCCACATGTCGTTTTCGTCATTGGTGATGACCGGGAAGCCCATCGCGATGGCGCCCGCGCCGCACGCGACCGTGATATCGTCGACCGGTGCGTAGGCGTTGACAAACGCGAATATGCGCTCGAAAGTGTACTTGTTCATCTCGTCGTAGTCGCCCGGCTGTATCGCGCCGAAGACCATCGCCGCACGGACGACAAGCGAGATTATGTGACCGACCGCCCAGATGTCGGGACCGACCGGCACTATACGCACCGGGAAGCCCATCGACACGCCGCCGCGCTCAGCCTGCTCGATTATGCCGCCGACCAGGAACACGAATATTCCCTTCGACTGGTAATCCTTAATGGTGGCGACCGCCTCCTCGTCGCTCGGCGCGGGTCCTATCATGACCACGAAACCCGGGATGTCGCGGGTGACGAGCGGAACGCCCAGCTCACGCACCTCCGCGTCGGTCATGTGACCGTGGTAGTGCTCGTCGTACGGACTGTCGTTTCCGACGTACTTGCAAGCCTCTATCGCCTCTGCTGCCATCGCGGTGGCGATACCGCTGTGGAAAATGTCGTCGGTACGATACTCCCTTGTCATCATCCCGCGGATGGTGGCAAGCGCCTCGGACAGCTCGCCCAGCGTCGAGGTCTTTTTGCCGGTATATGCGTATATACACGCAAGGCTGTACGCGGTATTCGGGAATCCGACCGGAGCGTCTGCGCCGTGCTCCGCTATCGCCTTGCTAACCGCAGCCTCGGCGTAACCGTACATCTCGTCCGAACCACGGAAAACTCTGTCAAAAAGTCCCACCTTTATCCTCCTCGCCCCGGCGCGCAGGTGACGCGCGCCGGTGTATTATACCGCTTCGATGCGGCGTCTGATTTCAGCTATTTCGGCGACGGT
>CALXFK010000050.1 GCA_944387575.1 uncultured Clostridia bacterium | reverse complement strand
CGCCGGTCTCGCCGAGTATCGACAGCTCCCCGCTGTCCGCGAACGCAAGCCCGCAGATTATCCGCATCAGCGTGGTCTTGCCCGCGCCGTTGTTGCCCACAAGACCGTATACCCGCCCGCGTTCGAGTGAGAAACTCACCCCGTCAAGCACCGTCACTCGCCGGTACTTTTTCCGGATATTCTCCACATGCAATGCTTCCAATACTTCCATTTTCCGCACCTCCCACTTCTCTATTTCAGCGTCACGCGCCGGAACAACATGTATCCCCCGACGACGCTTATTACCGGCAGTATGAGCTGCCGCAAAAGCGCCAGCACCCCGCCTGTTTCAAGCTCCGGCTGCCAGAGCCCATCGCAATAGAATGCTCCGATATACAGCACGCCTATCGTGTCTCTCTGTCTCAAAAGGAACATCGATACCGCGACTGTAACTATTGTCGCCAATATATACCGTCGGAACAGGACGCATATCCCGACCGGCACGCAGAAGCACAGTATGTCAAGCAGGAACCGCGTCGCAAAGCAGCGAAGTATGTATCCCTGTGACAGCTTCGCGACTTCCGCGCCGCCTATCCGCTCCATCGTCGCCGCGCACACCACGAGGTCGGCGGCGCTCACCACAGCCGCGATAAGCAGGTAAACAAGCAGTTTCCCCCGGAAATACGCGCCCCGGTCCACCCCGCGGCTCACCGCCGCGCCTGCCATTCTGCGAGAGAAGTTACGTGCAAAGAACAGAGCGGGAAGCACCCATGATATAAAAAACGGAGCACTCGCGTCTATCATCGACTTTTCCAAATAAAACTTTGATAGAGCGAGCTCGTCGCCATATTCGAACAGGGTATTGTCCACCGCCGTGTACAGTTTAACTTTCAGGTAGAGCTCCGAGCCCTCCTCGTACAGTTCGCCGCCCGGGCTTATGTCGGCAAGCCGCTCGTCGGTAAACGTGTAACAATCCTCATACTCGTTGTAATTGATACCTGTGGTTACCATGCTGCCCTGATATGGGTCGAAAACCATCGTCTCCTCGAGCAAGCGCTCAAGCTCCTGTCGCTCCTCCCGGCTCTCAGGATAGATTGCCCTTCTGTCCTGAACTGTCCGCCCCTCTATCGCCATCGGGTAGGTATACCGCGCAAAAAGTACGCAGCACGCAAGCAGAACCGGCACCCACCAGTATAGCGGAAACCTCCGCAGTTCGAGTCTTGCAGTCTTGAACATGAATTTTCTCCCTTTCTTTCCCTCTTCTCTATTTCAGCGATGCACGCCGGAATAACATGTATCCCCCGGCGATGCTTATCACCGGCAGTATGAGCTGCCGCAGAAGCACCAGCACCCCGCCTGTTTCAAGCTCCGGCTGCCAGAGCACACCGTTACTGAACGCTCCGCTGTACAGCCAGCTCGCCACGCCCCCCTGCGACACGAGTCCCACCATCACCGCAGCCGACACAAGCGCCGACCATATGTACCCCCGGAACATATAGCATATCCCGACCGGCACGCAGAGACTCAGCAGGTCAAGCAGGAACCGCGTCGCAAAGCAGCGAAGTGTGTAGCCCTGTGACAGTTTCGCGATTTCCGCACCGCCTATCCGCTCCATCGTTGCCGCGCACACCGCGAGGTCGGCGGCGCTCACCGCAGCCGCGATAAGCAGGTAAACAAGCAGTTTCCCCCGGAAGTACACGCCCCTGTCCACCCCGCGACTCACTGCCGCGCCGGTGACCCTGCGGGAGAAGTCACGTCCGAAAAAGAGCGGCGCGAGCAGCATACTCATTAAAAACGGCACGCTCTGGTCGCTCACTAGGCTCTGCAAATAGAATTTTGCGAGTATAAGGTCGTCGTCAAGCTCGAATACGCTCCCGCTTATCACCTTCATCCGCTCCGCTTTCAGGTAGAGCTCCGAGCCATCCTCATAAAGTCCGCCGCCCGGGCTTATGTCGGAAAGCCGCTCGTCGGTTAGCGTGTAGCACCCCTCGCTTTCGAGGAATTCAACCCCGCCTCTGTACCTCTGCCCCAACTCGGACGCATCGGCGGAATGCAGCACTTCGCGCGTCAGGTCATATAACCGCTCAAGCTCATGCTCTTCCGCGTCGCTCTCCGGATATATTACCGAAAGCTCGAAAATCCTGCCCGCGTCCCACCCCTCTATTGACATCGGGTATGTAAAACGCGCAAAAAGCACGCATAACACAAGCAGGACCGGCACCCACCAGTATAGCGGAAACTTCTTGAACTCAAGTTTTGCAATCTTGAACATGACTTCCCCCTTTCTTCCCCCCGACTTTCTTTCCCATTGTTTTTACAGCCAGCCCTGTTCGTCGCCGACGTATTTCTTGAGGCTGTCAAGGTCGCGGAACCGCTTGTATTTCAGGTAAATCACGCGCGGACCGCTTATTATGATTTTGCAGCCCACCTTTCCGACGTTAACGCTCCACTGCGCCTTGTCTATCTCCTTTTCGGTGAAGTAGTAACCGCTAAGTCCGTTGAACACCAGATACTCCCCATCGTAAACCCTGATCTCGCAATACTTTCCGAAAAACAGGCAGTACATCCCAGCCGCCGCCGCGAGCGGAACCGCCGCAATGCAGCTCGCCGGGTAAAAATACGCCGCCGTCTTGTCAAACAGGAACACCGCCACAAACAGGAATGCCGCCGCCGCAAAGCAGCATATCGCATACTTCTTCCATGTCGCGCCGCGACCCTCTATGCGGTCAAGCGGCTCTTTTTCCCTTGCCACCGACCGCTCGAGTTTCCTGAACTCGTCGCGCTTTATGACCACTGTGGCAACAATCGCTATCGCCGCAACCACGAATACCAGCGGCAGTACGTAATACCAGAGCGGCACCGCGTTGCGCAGATACGGCGACAGGTTGCGGTAAAAGGCGACTAACGCACCCTCTGCCCCGCCTACCGACGTTGACCCTGCATATCTGGACGCATTTGCAAAACTGCTCGAATCGCTGTACTGGTAGTCGTCATCCAGCCTGAACGAGACGTAGGACGGGGTGTCCAGCCGCTCCACAAGCCCGCCAAGCGTCTCTCCGCTTCCCGCGAGCACCACCCCGCCGGTCACGTTCTCAGCCGCGCTGCGCAGAACCGGGCAGCCGTAGTCTATCTGGCTCTGCGCCTCCGCCGTGAGCATGTACCTCACGAAATCCCACGCCGCGCCGCTGTTCTCCCCCTCGACTATCGACACGCCGCTCACCGAATGGTATATGCCAGCGGACTCGGGCAGCACGTACGGGTACTCGTATACCGTAAAGTCCGCGCCCTCCGCCGCGTCGGACGCGAGCTTCGCCGCATCCCTCGCCCCGATGTTTCCGAAAAGCAGCTCACCTGAGCGCACGGCTTTAAACTCGTCGGATACCCCGCCGCCTGCCATCTGCCCATCCGCAAGACTTTGGGCGTAATATGCGGAATACGCCGCTCCGAGAGCTTCGCCCTGTTCATAGGTTGCAATAAACTCCGGAGACCGCCCGACGTCCAGAAGCGAGCACATCTCCACAAGATACGCATACGCCTCCCAATACCGACCTAGGTAGCTCGCCGTTTTCTTTGTATCATATCCGTCTCCGAGCACCGCAAGCCCGTTTTTCGGTGAGATTCCGGACACAATCAGTGTAAACTCCACGCGGTCGCCCAAGCTTTCGGGCAGTGTCACCCCGAGCGACTCAGCGACACTGCCGCTCGCGCCAATCAGCGCGACGTCAAAAGCGAGCGGCAGCGTGAAAAGCCCCTCGTCCGGCAGCGACCCGTAACTGTCTATCACGTTCATGAAGAAGTCGCCCGGGTTGAACGCGCCTTCGAACAGCGGACGCAGGTCGACAAGCTTTTCCGCATCGATTATAGCCTCGCCCGGGTGTCCGCTGGTAAACACGATGTCGTACTCATCCGCCCAAAGCTGAACAAACTGGTTGTAGTACGGCTCCATGCCGCCGGTTCCCATCATCTGTTCGAAGGTTACACAGTACTCCATGTTCACTGTTACACCGGTTTCACGGCTGTACTGCTGCGCAATCGCCTCAAACCACGGAGTGGACACGGGAAGGAGCACGTCGATTGTGATTTCGTCCTCCGCCGCGGCGGCTGTCGTCGCCCCGGCGAGCACAAACGCCGCAAGCATAACACACGCTATAAGCTTGCTTATAATTCTGTACATGCCCATCTCTCCATTTCCCCATTTGTTTTAACCGTTTTCTTTCTGTATCTCCGCAAGCACGTCCCGCGAGTATGCGTCTAGCTTCTCCTTGAGGTCATGGTACATCGAGCTTCGCAGCTGAGCCGGCTTTCCGTAACTGAGTGCTATCATATACTTGGTCCCCACCTCAGTATAGATGTGCTCTATCTCGTCGGCGTGTATGGCGCGAATTCGACCGCCGTTTACCACTATGACCGCCCGCTCGCAGAGGTGTATGCGGCTGAGCATTGCGCTCGAGACCGCAAGTGCCATGACCGACAGCCCTCCGCATATGAATATCCATATAAGCAGCTTTCTCACCCGCAGCGGAACATCCGAGTACATCTTTCCGACCTGCGTCAGTAAGCCTATCAGTATCCCCACAAACAACAGGCTGAGCAGCGCCACTATCACCGACTCCCGGTCTTTTCCGTATATTGTATCCAGCTCTCTTCCGTACTTTCCCCTGCTTATTCGTCTGAGCTCGCGGCGGCGTTCTACTATCACCATTCCAGTGCGGACGATTATCGCGGCTATAAAACCTATAACCACAACAAGCGCCACCGTAAGCAGCACTGTTACAACCGCCGCCACCGTGCTCTGCTCCTCCGGCATGTACTGCTTGATACGATTGTTCAGCGTCGCCTGCATGTTGTAGCCGGTGTCCTTTGCATCGGTCGAATAGTACAGATAGCTCGAATACGCGTTTGCAATATCCCCGAATATTGCGTCGGTATATGCGGTACCCTCCTTCATGTCCTGGTCATATATCGTGGGCAGCGTAAGTGAGCTCAGCGCGTCAGCCACAAAGGCAGCGTTCTCCGCCGACAGCGAGCTCAGCCTGCGCTCCATTGCCGCCTTGTTCACCGCGCACATACCGGAACCGATGAACTTCGTCTGCACATCCTCTGACAGCAGATACCTGAGAAGCCCCACCGCTGTCCCGATGTCCGCGTCCTTGGTAACTGCAAGCCCTCCCGATATGCAGAAGTATCCGGCAGCCGCCTCATCAAAATACGGCACGTCGCTTATCACGATGTTCTCCTCCCCGGTGCACCGGCTTATTGCTGAGGAGAGTTTTGAGCGACCGAATATCAGCTTACCGTCGTACATGTTCTGGCTGTTTATCCCCTTGCCGTCGGTGGACACTCCGGACATGCTCTTATAATACTCGGCATAGTTCTCCATCAGCTCCGCAAAGTCGTCGTTGCCGAAATTAACCGAGAGCGTGTTCATGTCTATATACCCGTACGCCTCGTACTGGAACTCCCGCGCTATCCATTTCTTGTCCCCCGCAGCCGCCGTGCTTTCCGAGGTCACATACACCCCCTCCGGAGGCGTGAGCGAACGACATACCTCCGCGAACTCCTCGCGGGTCTCGGGTATCTCTCCGCTGTACAGCTCGGTGTTCGTGAGCATCACGTCCTTGTCCAGCGTGAGCGGCACTGAATACAAGCCGTCCTCAAGCATAAAGTAGCCAGACGTGTAACAGTCGGCAAACTCAGGGATAAGCCCCGACAGATCGGCAAGCCTGCTCTTCTCCACAAACGCATGCGCGGGCACACTTCCAAAGAAGAATACATCCGGGCAATCCTCCGACGCTACTATTCCATTGAGCTGCTCCATATAGTTTTCAATAATGCCCTCGCCCGAATAGACCTGCTCCTGACTGTACATCTGTATTACATTTATCTCTGTCCCAGTCTCCCGTGAATAGTCCTCTATCCGTTCTTCAAGCCAGGAAATCGGGTATGGCAGCAGCACACTGAACGCCGCCTCGCTGACCTCGTCCTCCGCCGCGGCGGCTGCCGTCGCCCCGGCGAGCATAAACGCCAAAAGCATAATGCACGCTGTGAGTTTCCTTATAGTTCTGTACATGCTTATCTCTCCTTTTCCCCATTTGTTTTAACCGTTTTCTTTCTGAATTTCCGCAAGCACATCCCGCGAGTATGCATCTAGCTTCTCCTTGAGGTCATGGTACATCGAGCTTCGCAGCTCAACCGGCTTCCGGCTGTGCGTGACTATTATGCAGGTGCGCCCCTCGGTTGAAATTCTCTCTATCTCGTCGGCATATATCGCGACTACCTTAAACCCGGTGACTATTACTATCCCCTTCTCGCAGAGGACAAGCCGGCTGACAAGCGCTCCCCACAGCGACACTATTGCCACCACCGCCGCAATCGCAATGAACACCCATATCATAAGCCGCCGCCCCTGCATCGGCAGCGCAGACTCAAAGTTCTCAAGGCTTCCCATAAACGACATCAGCGCCGCAATTGCTGCAAGCGCGATGACCGCTACAATTATCCCCCCTATCCTTCGCCCACGCACAAACGATATCCGCTTTCCGTAGACCTTCTGCTGGGTCACCTTCAGCATCTCCCTGTACCCGGACGTAAGCGCCAGTATCCCCCTGAGAATCAGCACGAGGGCGAATACTATCACAGCCGCGAGCGCCACACCAATCACAATTATGAACACGCTCGCACCTGTACCTATTTTGCTTTCCGGAATTTCAAGATCCTCCGCAACCGCGTTCGCTATCACGTATGCATAGTCCGTCATGTTCAACACACCGATGCTCGCATGTCCACATATCTCTGTGAAGTAATGCGCAGCACTATATGCGTAGTCGCGAATCAACATCTTGTTCGGCTGATCCCGCAGCAGCATGCGGTATTCCGAGAAACGCTCAAGCGAGTTGACATAATCAAGCACGGAGCTGCCGTCCGCAAAGGTCTCTGTGATAGCATCCTCCCGCGCGGCGTTCAGCACCGGATATGTAGCGACCTCGCTCTGAACCTCGTCGCTCAGCATATATTTTATAAATTCCCACGCAAGCTCACTCTTCCCGGTATCGACTATCGCAAGCCCCTCCACATTCACAAACATGCCGTCCGGCTGGGAGGTCGGAAATGTATAGAGCGCGATGTTCTCGTCCGCAGTGAGTTTCCCTATCTCGCTGAGAGGCGCGGTGTACGTGACAAGCGTCCCATCGAGCAGCAGCTTCGCATACGCCCCAGCGACCGACAGCGACACCAAATTCTCGTAGTTTTCGCAGTCCAGGTAGTACCAATGATTTGCATAATACTCCATTGTGAACGACTTCTTGTTCGATTCAATTGTTGAGTAGTATTCGTCGTAGTCGCTCATTATGGTGGCGAGAAGGTCTGCGTCCGAGATTTCACGACCGTCGAGCAGGGTCATGGCTTCGGTCACAAAGGCGACAGGGATGTCCGCCGACCAGCTCCGCCATCCGTCCGCAGTTACGTATGTGCCGGTGAGTTCTGTCGTGTCGCGGTAATAGTATGTGTCATAACGCATTGTCGCATCAGCGCCGGTGTCTATCCATGCGGGGTCGGGCGCGTCATACCGGTCATCCCCTTCGAGCGCGTCTATGGCGGCGGCGCACGCAGCTGTATATTCCGCGCGGCTAATTCCGACATACAGGTCGTCTGCAATACCAAGCTCAGCGGCGCGCGAGCTGTTCACCGCGAGAAGCGGGACGTCGAACACAAGCGGCATCGTGTACCAGCCCTCGTCCGACCGGTGCGCCGACATCACCCCGGCGTGATACTGCGAAAGGTCGAAATCCGGGTCACTCTCCACAATCGCGCTCAGGTCCACAAGCCTGGCGGGGTCCGCCATATACTCCGCCGGGAGTCCCCACGTGTACACGAGGTCGTAATCCCCGCTCACTACCCCTTGCTCAACCGCCGCACGCGCATCGGCAAGTCCAGCCTGTGAGCTGCCTGTCTGGGGCAGATTATTCTGCGTCGCGGTTATCTCCACCTTCACGCCCGTTCGGGCTGTGTACTCCTCCGCCGCCTCCCACACCCAGCCTATGTTCCAGGGGAGCAGCAAACGAAGAGTGTTATCCCCCTCCCCTGCTGCTTGCGCAGGTGTGACCGTTACCAGCACCATGAAAATGAGTAAACATCCAAACATTCTTTTAATACTACTCATGTGGAGTCTCCTTTCAAATTGTGCTAATCGAAACTGCGTCGAAAATTGACAATGCCGTTTATACCTACCGCCGCAACCACAACAGTCAAACAGACCTCTGGGTGTAAAATCAGCATGTCAAATAAAACCTTTTGAGTTAAAACATAAACAAGGAAGAGCGCGGCAAGTATTCCAAGACTGAGCGCATCACTTTTTGATACGTACGGCAGGCACACGGCAAGCGAGAAAAGCGCACATGCAGCGGCAAAAGTCACCA
>CALXFK010000049.1 GCA_944387575.1 uncultured Clostridia bacterium | reverse complement strand
TGTCGTCCTCCGGCATGGTGAGGATCGGGATCATCGTTATAGAACCGGTCTTGCCGTCGCGGCGACCGGCGCGCTCGTACATGGTAGCGAGGTCGGTGTACAGGTAGCCGGGGTAACCGCGCCTGCCCGGGACCTCCTTGCGCGCGGCGGACACTTCGCGAAGCGCCTCCGCGTAGTTGGTAATGTCGGTGAGGATGACGAGCACGTGCATGTCGCGCTCGAACGCGAGGTACTCGGCTGCGGTGAGCGCCATTCGCGGGGTCGCGATACGCTCGACTGCGGGGTCGTTTGCGAGGTTGGTGAACATGACCGCGCGGTCGATGGCGCCGGTGCGCCGGAACTCGTTTACGAAGAACTCCGACTCCTCGAAGGTTATGCCTATCGCCGCGAACACGACCGCAAAGCTCTCGTTCTGACCGAGGACCTTCGCCTGACGCGCAATCTGTGCCGCGAGCTGTGCGTGCGGCAGACCGGAGCAGGAGAAGATCGGCAGTTTCTGACCGCGGACGAGGGTGTTAAGTCCATCTATCGCGGAAACGCCGGTCTGGATGAACTCGGAGGGATAGTCGCGGGCGGCGGGGTTCATCGGAAGACCGTTGATGTCGGCGTACCGCTCGGGCAGTATCGCCGGACCGCCGTCGATCGGATTGCCCATGCCGTCAAAGACGCGCCCGAGCATATCCTCCGAGACCGCGAGCTCAAGCCCGTGACCGAGAAAACGGACCTTGCTTTCTGCGAGGTTGATGCCGGTCGAGCTCTCGAAGAGCTGGACGACCGCCGTTCCGCCGTCAACTTCAAGGACGCGGCAGCGGCGCACCGACCCGTCGGGCAGCTCGATTTCCGCCATCTCGTCGTAGGTGACGCCCTCGACGTCCTTTACCATCATAAGCGGACCGGATATCTCGCGTATGGTGCGGTATTCTCTAATCATAAATACATTCCTCCCTTACGCGCCCGCGCCGTTATCCGCCTGCTTGACGGCGTCCGCGAGCTGACCGCGCATCTCGGCGATGATGTCGTCGTAGCGTGCGGCGTATTCGCTCTCTGCGACCGATTTCGCGCGACCTATCCGTTCGCGCGCGGCGACGGCAAAGACGTCCTTTGCTGCGGCGCCGCCGGCAAGCGCGTCCCGCGCGAGCTTGTCATAGGCGAGTATCAGCCCGAGCAGACGGTCCTGCTTGCCGAAGGAGGAGTAGCTGTCCAGCTCGTCAAACGAGTTCTGCTGCAGGAAGTCCTCTCGGATCATGCGGGCGGTCTCGAGGGTGAGCTGGTCGGAGGGGGAGAGCGAGTCGCGCCCGACTAGCTGAACGACCTCTTCAAGACGGTTCTCGTCCTGGAGGATAGCCATTGCCTTTTCGCGGTTCGAGGCGAAGTCGGGGCTGACGTGAGTATTGAGCCACTCGAGCAGGTTAGTCGAGTAGAGCGAGTAACTTGTAAGCCAGTTGATGGCGGGGAAGTGACGCGCGTATGCGAGCGACGAGTCGAGACCCCAGAACACCTTGACTATACGCATGGTAGCCTGCGAGACCGGCTCGGACGTGTCGCCGCCCGGAGGGGAGACCGCGCCTATCGCGGTGAGGCTGCCTCTGCGCTCGCCGGTGCTTCCCGCGCACTCGACGCAGCCGGCGCGCTCGTAGAACTGCGCAAGGCGGCTTGCGAGGTAGGCGGGGTAGCCCTCCTCGCCCGGCATCTCCTCGAGACGCCCGCTCATCTCGCGGAGCGCCTCCGCCCAGCGGGATGTCGAGTCGGCGATGACCGCGACGTCGTAACCCATGTCGCGGAAGTACTCCGCGATGGTTATACCGGTGTATATCGAAGCCTCACGCGCCGCGACCGGCATATCGGAGGTGTTAGCGATAAGGACGGTGCGCTTCATCAGGGGTTCGCCGGAGCGCGGGTCGCTCAGTTCGGGGAACTCGCGCAAAACGTCGGTCATCTCGTTGCCGCGCTCGCCGCAGCCGATGTAAATGACCACGTCCACGTCCGACCACTTTGCGAGCTGGTGCTGGATGACCGTCTTGCCGCTGCCGAACGGTCCGGGGACCGCGGCGGTGCCGCCCTTGGCGAGCGGAAAGAGGGTGTCGATGACGCGCTGCCCGGTGAGAAGCGGGCGGTCGGGCACAAACTTGCGGCGGTAGGGGCGCGGGATACGCACCGGCCAGCGCTGCATCATGCACACGTTGTGCTCGGCGCCGTCCGCACCGCGGATGACCGCCACCGTCTCGGTGACGTTGAAGCTGCCCGAGGTTATCGAGACTATCTCGCCAGAAACACCCTGAGGAACCATAATCTTGTGGAGCAGTGCGTTTGTCTCGGGCACGGTGCCGAGGATGTCGCCGAACTCCACCTTGTCGCCGACTTTGGCGGTCGCGGTAAAATCCCACTTCCGTTCGCGGTCGAGAGCGCTCGCCTCGACGCCGCGCGAGATGGTGTGACCAGACAGGCGTCGAAGCTCTTCAAGGGGTCTCTGTATACCATCGTATATGTTTTCAAGCAGACCGGGACCGAGTTCGACCGAAAGCGGCGCGCCGGTGGTGACCACCTCCGCGCCCGGACCGAGCCCGGCAGTCTCCTCATAGACCTGGATAGAGGCGACGTCGCCGGTCATGTTCAGTATCTCTCCGATAAGACGCTGTTTGCCGACGCGAACAACGTCCGCCATATTTGCATCTGCAAGACCTTCCGCGACCACGAGAGGTCCGGAGACCTTAACTATTTTTCCGCTCATATGCTGCTCCACCTTCTACAATATGTCCGCGCCGACGGCGCGCTCCACCGCGCTCTTCAGCGCGTCGCGACCGATGCCGAGCGAGCCGCCGCGACCGGGGATGAGGATTATCGCAGGGGACGCGCTGTTGCGAAACCGGTCTATCTCCTCCGCGAGGGCGGAGGCAAAGGTCTCGGTGACGTAGATTATTTCGACGCCGGTCTCCTCGCGCGTGATGCGGCGGAAAGACTCGACCGCCTGCTGCGGCTGGTCGACCGGATAGACGTCCAGCCCGAGAGCCGCAAATCCGGCGACGATGTCCCGCTCGCCGAGGACTGCTATCCTGTATCCCATCACTGCCACAACCTTTCACGAATCTGCTCGGCGCTGAGTCCGGCAATCCGTCCGCTCACCGCGCGGCGCAGCGTCTTTATCTCGCTTTCGACTGCACATATATAGCTGATGAGCGGCTCGACGCCGAAACTCACGCGACCGGCTGAGGCGAGGTACCCGTCGGAGGCGCGGTCGCACGCGGCGTCGAGCGCCGCAAGCGAGCCTCCCGCGGCAGCCTGCCCCGCGATCTCCCCCACGTCTCGCAGAGAGGCGGGGAGAACCTCGGAAAACGGACGCTCGCCGAGCGCGGCAGCGACCAGCCGCTGCAGGTCGAGCTCGCCGCCCGGAACAAAAGTCTCGGAAATAAAGGCGGGGTCCTTGCCCATACGCACCGCGCGCACAGCCGCGCGGAGGTTTGCGCAGTCCGCAAAGACGCGGACGTACCCCGCGAGAAAATCGCTCTTCGCAAGCCGCGCATACTGCTCAAGCTCGGAAAACCACGCGCGGTCGAGCTCCATGTCCGCGAGCTGGGCGTCGCCGGTGCGGGACAGGATTTCCACCGCAGCGCCAAACGCACGCGCAAGCTCCGCCGGCAGCGAGGAATATTCACCGCGCGCGGCACAGTCGCGGAAGCGTGCTGCTGCGACCCTACCTGCGCCGGAGAGCATGTCGTCCGGGGCATTCCCGCCGAGGCGGAGAAGCACGCGCGCATTGTGGTAGTCGTAGCGCAGACGGAAGAAATCGACCACCGCAGGCTCGGGGGCAAGCCCCGCAAGCTCGCCGAAGAGCTCCTCGCGACGCTTCTCGAGCGCGTGCTCGAGCGCCTCGGAGGTGAGCGGGGAGGGGCGGTCGTACCCGCAGTCCGCGAGCACCGACGCCGCATCCTCGAGCGACGGGGAATCGATTATCCGCGCAAGCTGGCTCTGCGAGAGCAGCTTAGTCTCACGCGCGCGCAGCATCGCGGTAAGAAACAGATATTCGGTATCTTTTTTTGCTTTAGCTGACAAGGCGCGCCTCCCAAATCACACGTTTGCCGCTCTCGCTATTCGAAGAGCAGCTTTGCGACCTCTCCGGCAAGCGAGTTTTTGCCGGAGTAGACGAGCGCCTCAAAAGAACAGTTGGTCTCGATGCGACCGTCACTGACTATGACGCCGCCCAGTATCGGGCGGGTCGCGGCGGAGAGGGTGAGCGGGGGCTCGGAGCCGCCGCGCAGCTTGTTTGCGGCAGCGGTGACCTCCGCGCCGCACTCGGTCCTGTCCGCCTCATTGAATATCAGCTCGCCGCCGCCGGACGCGGCGTTTGCCGCGAGCCTTGAGAGCACCGAGACCTTCTCGGCGCCCTTCAGCGCGCAGAGCTTCTCCACCGCGCGAGAAAACGCGGCGTCGATGAGTTCCTGCTTTGCGGCGAGCGTCCTGTTGCGGAGAGCAAGGTCGGACGCGGAACGCAGACGAGCCTCGAGACGCGCAGCATCCTCCTCGCCGTTCTGAACGAGCCGCGCATATTCGCGCTCGGCAGCACGGCGACCCTCCGCCTCTATCTGTTCGGCTTTTTCCGAAGCCTCGCGCCGCGCAAGCTCGGCTTTCTGCCGTGCTTCGTCGCTGATACGCGAGAGAATGTTGTCAATGCCGTTCATACTGACACCGCCGATTAAAGAGCGTTCATCAGGAGAAGTATCGAGGTGAGAAGCGAGAGTATCGCGTAGAACTCGACGACCACGCAGAGCACGACGCCCTTCGACCAGTCGCCCGGCTTCTTGGCGATTATGTTCACCGACGCTGCCGCGACACGACCCTGATAGATGGCGGAAGTGATGCCGCCAATCGCCATCGGGACGCAGCAGACGAATATGCGAAGACCCTCTTCGACGCTTATCGACGAGACGCCGCCGCCGCCAAAGACGCCCAACTGGAGCAGAGCGATGAACCAGACGACAAGACCGTACAGACCCTGGGTGCCGGGAAGGACCTGAAGTATCAGGGTCTTGGAGAACTGTGCGGGATCCTCACAGATGAGACCGGCGGCAGCCTCGCCCACCATTCCGGTGCCGCGCGCGCTGCCTATGCAGCTGAGACCGGCGGCGAGACCCGCGCCGAGGAATGCGAGAGCAAACCCTCCAAACAGTTCGATGAAATCAGCCATTGCGATTTTCCTCCTTGCTTACATAGACATATTTTGTGGAATCCAAACTCAACGGGGAGAAGGGCTTGCCTCCATCCTCGTAGAATGTCTTGAAGAACTCGAGATACTGGAGCCGCGCGGAGTGGACAAAGGTTCCGATGACGTTTATCGCCATATTGAAACCGTGTCCTGCGATGAAAACTACCGGGAACAGGAACCCTGTCATGCTGCCGAGAGTGTTTATAACGCTTGCAATGACGCAGGTCGCGAGCAGCAGCGCCATCAGACGGGAGTATGAGAGCACGTCGCCGAAATAGCTCGTGATGTCGTAGAGACTCGATATGCCGCCCACTATCTTTCCGATGAAGGTGGGCTTTGCGCGCCCCTGCGTGAGTATCAGCGCAAGCGCGCCCGCTATCGCGACGTACCACCCGCCGCCGAGCGCCCCGACACCGATGCCCGCGAACAGGAGCCACCAGCTCCCTACGTCGAACAGTGCGTCGAGCGGATGCCCGTCCCGAATAAGGATATACGCCTTGACCCCCATTCCGAACACTATCTGGATAAAACCGAGCACGAGCGAACCTATGAGGATGGTCATGGGGTCCTCGAGCGGGTTTACAAGCGTCCAGAGGTCGATACGGTGACCGAACATCTCGCTTACGACCGGTATCGCGTCACCAAAGCAGCTCCCGAAGAGAATGCCGAATATTATTGTCGTGATGCCGCACTGTATCGCAAGACCGCTCATGTGCTTCATGGTGCGGCGCGGGCGGAACATCTTCTTTATCAGTATGCCTATCAGGGCGAGCACTGCCCCGTACCCTATGTCTGCATACATTATCCCGAAGAACACCGAGAAGAACGGCATTATAAGCGCGTTCGGGTCGATATTCCCGTACTTCGGGAGACTGTACATCTCGGTGACCATGAAGTACGGCTCGGTCAGGCGGTTGTTTACGAGCCGCACCGGGACGTCGTCATCCGGCTCAGGCTCGCTGAACTCATAGGCGCAGCAGAACTTCCCGAATAGCTTTTCGAGCCGGTCACGGGAGGTCACCGGGCTCCACCCCTCGAGGATGAAGGTGCTGCCGGTCTCGCCGAGAGACTGCTCTGCGAGGTTTTTCTCACGGTCGAGCATAAGACGGTCGCTTGCGAGACGCAGCGCCGCGCGTGCGGAGGCGTAAGCACCGACCTCGCGCTGGAGCCTCTCGATTTCGCCGCCTTCGCCGCCGATGCGTTCGAGCTGTGACTGCGCATCCTCGAGCGCCTGCGCCGCGGTCATCGCGGTCACACCGAAGCTCACCCGCGCAAATCCGTACTGGCGCAGCGCCTGCATAGCGGCGCTGAGGTCTGCCTTGTGGCAGATAACAAAAACACAGTGCTGTTCGTGGGAGCTCGAAGCGAGTATGAGCTCGCAGGCTGGCGCGGACTCTGCAAGGACTTCGCGCACCGCGTCCGGCTTGACCTGCGCCGGGATTGTCCCGAACAGGAAGGAGACCGAGGCGGTGTCCGCGATGTCGAGCGGAATATCGAGCGGCGTCCATGCGTCGAGCAATGCGCACTGCGCCTCGAGCCGGCTCTTATCGGCGTACAGACCGTCCATCTCGTGCATGAGCGCGGCTATCTCCCTGGCTCGGGAAAGTGCCTCCGAGAGGGCTGCATCGTCGAAGAGTTCGACTGCGGTCGTCTCGGTGGGAGGAGAGAAGAGCTTCTTTTTCGAGTCGTCGTACTTGTCGACTGCGGCGAGTGCTGCCTCTACGAGCTCCTGATCCTGCCTGCCGTCGTTCAAACGCTCGTTCAAACCGGAGTCTGAACCAGGACCCGCGCGGACAAGCCCCGCAAGCCCGTCCTCCTCCGCGTCCTGCGGCTCAAACTCGGATACGTGTACGCAGCCGAGCAGCATCAGCTCGTGCATCAGACGCTCGCGGTCGGTCCGCATGGCGACGATGCGCAGCCGGTCCATCTTGGCAATAGACATCAGTCCACGACCCTTCCGATTATCTGCTTTGCAGCCTCGTCGAGTTTCTCACCTGCGTCGCGGATGAGCTTGCCGAGTTTCTCACCGCCATTGCGTTCGAGGTCCTCGGCGTATTTTGCAGCGGAGTTCTCCGCGTCCTTCTTTGCGCGGGCTGCCTCCTCGGCGGCGCGAGCTTTCGCCTTTGCCAACATCTCGTCGGCGTGCTTGCCCGCATCGCGCAGACGGTCGCGGCAATCCTGCTCCGCCTGGTTTATCATCTCGGTCGCGGCGCGTTCCGCCTCTGAGATTTTTTTAATAATATCTATTGCCACAGTTTCAGCCTCCTTCTTAGTAGGCAGTTTGCCAAAAATGTAGTTTACATATCGCAAGCAAGGAAAGTAAAACCAATATTTACATTAGAGTATATCACGCACAACGATCTTTTGCAACCGGAATGTGCCAAAGATGGAGCAGCGCGTAGAGAAGGAAATAGCAAAAGGAACTTGCAAAAAAAGCAGAGAAGAGGTATTATATAAACAAATATATGCGGTAACTGTTGTTGAAGGTCGACCGCATATGTAATTTTTCAGCCAATTTTGGCAGAGTAGTCTGGAGTGCCGCTGCCGTGGGCAGCGCTTCCATGACCGGCGGTCGGTGCGAATGCCCGACCGGGAAAGGTGGTTACCGTGAGTAACGTAAAGAAAAAACGGTGGGGGGATCGAAAGGAGGGTCGCCTTGTCCGCGGCGTTGAGCCGCTGAACAAGTTCGAACCGTTCATAATGATCGAGCGGAACGACTCCACCAACTATTACGAGGGCAGCTTCAGCATAGAGAAGACCGAGAAGTATATCCGCAGAAAGCGGGAGGACGGGCTGAAAGGGTTTGGCATGATGCACGTCTTTATAGCGTCCTACATCCGAACCGTATCGCAGCACCCGGCGCTCAATCGGTTCGTGTCCGGGCAGAGGATATACAAGCGCAACAACATACAGGTAGTTCTCACCGTCAAGCGGCAGATGCGTGCCGACGCCCCAGAGACTACGATAAAAGTGGATTTTGAGCCGACCGATACCGCGTTCGATGTCTACCGCAAGATGAGCGACAGCATCAACTTCATAAAGCATGGCGAAGAGGACAACAACACCGAAAAGGTCGCGGCGGCGCTGATGAAGATACCGCGCGTGATACTTAAATTTGCGGTGCGGGTCATAAAGATAATGGATTATTTCGATCTTCTTCCCGCGTCGCTGCTTGCCGCAAGCCCGTTCCACGGGTCGATGATAGTTACGAACCTTGGCTCGCTCGGTATCCAGCCGATATACCATCACCTATACAATTTCGGGAACCTGCCGGTGTTCGTCGCGTTCGGCTCCAAGCGCCGTTGCGCCGAGCTCCAGGACGACGGGACGGTCGCGGTGAAACGGTATGTCGATTTCAAGTGTACGCTCGACGAGAGAATATGCGACGGGTATTACTATGCAAGGGCATTCAAAACAATGAAACACCTCATGTCAAACCCGGCGGAGCTCGATAATCCGCCCGAGACGGTGCTCGAGGACATAGACTGAAACCGAGCCGGACGCAGCATTTGGGAAGCGGATGTCATCCGCTTCCCGCTATTTTTAATGTTCAGTGCGCCGCGAGCCTATTTGCGAGCGCGGCGATGTGTGCCGGGGTGGTCCCGCAGCAGCCTCCGACGAATGCGGGGGACAGTTCGGAGGCGACCGCCGCCATCTCCTCCGCGAACACCTCCGGCTCCAGCGAGTAGTGCCCGTCCGCATCCGGAAGCCCGGCGTTCGGATAGAAACCGAGTGGAGCACGCGCCTCGGGGGCGAATTCGCGCACGGCGGGAAGCAGGTCCTCGGGCGAGCCACAGTTTAGCGCACAGCCGTCCACCGACGGGAGCTTTGCGAAAAACTGCGCGGGGGTCTCGCCGGTGAAGAGCCTGCCAGATGAGCTGACCGATGCGCTCACTATGACCGGGATACGCACACCCAGCTTCGAAAAGACCTCGTGTGCCGCGTCGAGAGCGGCGGAGGCGTTGAGCGGGTCGAAACAGGTCTCTATCAGCAGCAGGTCGACTCCGCCCTCTACTATTCCGGATATCTGCTCAAAATAGTCGCGTTTCAGGGCGTCGATGAGCTCGTCCGGTTCAACGTCCTCATTCTCGTCCTGTGCGAGCACAAGGCTCAGAGGACGGTCGGTGGGTCCAACCGACCCGGCGGCGTACCTCGGGCGGTCGGCGGTCGAGAACCGTTCTGCCGCCTCCTTTGCGAGCCGTGCGCCGCGCAGCGCCATCTCGTGAGTGTACTCGGATGCGCCGCGCTGCTCCTGTATTGGACGTACCGCACAGAACGTACATGCGGTAACAATGTCAGCTCCTGCGCGCAGGTAGTCCTCGTGCAGGCGGGTGACCGCTGCGGGGTTCGTTATGGTGAGCAGCTCGTTGTTTCCGTACTGCGGCTTTGCAAGTCCGAGCGTACCAGCGTAGTCGCTCTCGTTCAGACCAAATGTCGCAAGATAGCTGCCGGTCGCCCCGTCGAGTATCAGCGGGGCACCTGTGCCGAATGAAAAGGGCATGGGAGTGCCTCCTTTTTACGTTTTTCACATGTTGGAATTTGTTGAACGTCATGCGGGATAGCTTGCAAAAATATTGTATATTTTTAATAATATCACATCGAAAATGCGCTGTCAAAGAAAATAGTACTTGCATTTTCTGCGGCGAGAAGCAATAATATACCGGATATGATTTTAGGGGGACTGGTCATGAAAACAAGAAAACTCGTAGAAGCCGCAGTGGTCGGCGCGGTCTACACTGCACTCACCCTTGTGCTCGCGCCGATAAGCTACGGCGGACTTCAGTTCAGGGTGAGTGAAGCGCTCACCGTGCTGCCCTTTTTTATGCCGCATACAGCGTGGGGTCTCGCTATCGGCTGCGCGATCTCGAACATATTCGGCGGTTATGGGATAATGGACATAGTTCTCGGTTCGCTTGCGACGCTCGCCGCAGGACTTATCACCTCGCGCATACGCATAAAGGCGCTTGCTCCGCTGCCGCCCGTGCTGTTCAACGCGGTGGTAGTCGGGTTTACCATTGCGTTTGCGACCTCGTTCGGTTCCGAGTCGTTCTTTGGCGTTTGGGCAATGAACATGGCGTCGGTGGGTGCAGGCGAGCTTGGTGCGTGCTATGCGCTCGGTCTGCCGCTTATATACCTGCTGCGCAGGATCCCGTACTTCGAGCGCAGGATGGTCGAGCAGGAAAAGCCGGAGAAGCTCCACATCTCCTGATTTCCCGGATGTAATGTAATGTTTGTATCGGAATTGTTTTGATTTGAGACGCAGCGGCGCTCAGGCGATAAGCCGGATGAGCGTCGCTGCTCCGTTTATCAGTGCGCAGAGTGCTGCACCGAGGACGGTGGGAAGCAGTGCGGCAAGAGCGGTCCAGCGCAGGCTGCCGGTCTCGCGGCGGATGGTGAGCAGGGTGGTGGCGCAGGGCCAGTGCATAAGCGAGAACACCATCACGCAGAGCGCCGTCACCGCAGTCCAGCCGTTTGCGCGCAGGAGTTCGCCGAGCGCCGCCGTGCTTTCGAGGCTCACGAGGCTCCCGGCGGAAAGGTAACCCATGAGCGCCACCGGAATGACTATCTCGTTTGCGGGTATGGCGAGTATGAACGCGAGAAGGATCACCCCGTCCATGCCCATAACCCGTGCCGCCGGGTCGAGCGCGTCCGCCGTCAGTTTGAGGAGGCTCGCACCGCCCACGTCTACGTTAGCGAGCAGCCATAACACGAGCCCGGCTGGCGCGGAGCAGACCACCGCCCGCCCGAGCACGCGCACGGTCCGGTCGAGAACCGAGCGGACTATCACCCGCCCGACCTGCGGTACTCGGTAGGGTGGAAGCTCAAGTGTAAAGAAGGACGGCTTGCCGCGCAGAATGGTGTGTGAAAGCATGTAGCTTGTCAGGAGTGTAGCTGCAATTCCGAGCAGGATGGCAGCCGCGAGCACGAGCGCGGAGGTCACGCCGCCGAAACCGGATGCCGCAAAGAAGATAGCCGCAAGTGTGATAAGTATTGGAAAGCGCCCGTTGCACGGCATGAAGCAGTTGGTGAGTATCGCGATGAGCCGCTCACGCGGAGAGTCGATTATGCGGCAGCCGGTCACGCCGACCGCGTTGCAGCCGAGCCCCATGCACATTGTGAGCGCCTGCTTGCCGCATGCGCCCGCACGCCGCAGGCAGTTGTCGAGGTTAAAGGCTATGCGCGGCAGGTATCCGAAGTCCTCGAGCAGAGTGAAAAGAGGGAAGAACACCGCCATCGGAGGCAGCATCACCGATACCACCCACGCAAGCGTCCGGTATACACCGCCCGCGAGCAGGTCCGCGACACCCTCTCCGAGCGCGTGAGTGATGAGGCGGTGCAGCGGTTCTTCGAAACCTATAAGGAGGTCGCTGAGAAGCTGGGAGGGGTAGCTCGCACCGCATACGGTGAGCCAAAGCACGCCGAGCAGCAGCAGTAGCATCGCGGGAATGCCGAAACGGCGACCGGTCAGAATGTGGTCGAGCTTCTCGGTGCGGGTGTCCCGACCGCGCCGGAGGGTGACGCTGCGGCAGAGTTCGTCCGCTGCGGCGACGGTCGCCGCGGGGTCGTCTGATGGCGGGGGGACGAACTCGGTCTCGGGTGCTGCGAGTACCCGTTCCACCGCCTCCGCCACACGGTCAACACCCTTCCCGCGGCGCGCGGTCATTCCGATGACCGGTACGCCGAGTTCATGTTCAAGTGCCGCGAGGTCTAGCTGTACGCCTGAGCGTTTTGCCTCGTCAAGAAGGTTCATGCAGACTACCACCCGCCTTGTCAGTGACATCGTCTGAAGCGCAAGCCTCAGTCCGCGCTCAGGGCAGGTCGCGTCGCAGACGACTATTGCGGCGTCCGCGCTGCCGCTTGCGAGAAATTCGCGAGCGATCTCCTCCTCCGGCGAGTGTGAAAAGAGTGAGTATGTACCGGGCAGGTCGACAAGCTCGTACTCCCGCCCTCCGCTTGTGAAATGTCCACGCGCGGACGCCACCGTCTTACCCGGCCAGTTTCCGGTGTGCTGCCTCAGCCCGGTAAGAGCATTGAAAAGCGTGGATTTTCCCACGTTCGGGTTGCCCGCGAGCGCAACGGTGCGAGTACAGTCGAGCCGGGTCTCTGAGTTCATATGAAGCTCACCCCGATTTGTGCGGCATCGCCCTGCCGTAAAGCTATCGTCGCGCCCCGCACCGAGTACGCCACCGGGTTTCCGGACGGCGCGTGGCGCAGGCACTGCACTACTGTGCCCGGCACGAAACCGAGATCCTCGAGTCTGCGCCGCATCGCACCTGTCTGCCCGAATGAGGAAATGACCGCGCACTGCCCGTCGTTAAGTTTGTTCAAAGTATTCATAGCCGCATCTCCGTGTGCAAAAGAATGGAAGTTCCCTGCAGCATAGTATGCAGCCTGCGGCAGAGGTGTCAAAGAGCATCGACAATTGTTCGGCAATGCCCTGATAGGGTATTGACATGCGCAAAAAAACTGTTATAATAGAGAAGCTCGCCCATCAGTACGCCTTGTGCGGCAAATGTGCGAACATATATGGAGAGGTATCGAAGTGGTCATAACGGGGCTGACTCGAAATCATGTTTCCACTTTGGAAGTCCAAACTGCCGAAAAGCCAGTAACCATGCGGGTTTGCGGGCAAGTTCAAATTGTGAATTGGGGTCTGTTCT
>CALXFK010000048.1 GCA_944387575.1 uncultured Clostridia bacterium | reverse complement strand
CTTTGACGGTAATAAGCCGAATGTTGACCGCTCTGTTTTCCAAATGCTTGCCGCTTGGGCAGAACAGGCTGAAAAATACAGAAGCGGCGAGATTTCTAAAGAACAATACGATGAGTGGCGCTATACTTATCCCGAAAAAGTTACCACGCAGCATTGGGCGAAAGTTCCGTCACAGGAACTCAGCGATACCCTTGTAGAAGCCTTTAAGGATAAACTGAAGTAACCCCGCAAACGACAAAAACCCCGTACTGACTTTATTCCGTCAGTACGGGGTTTAATGTTAATATGGAGTTTTTGTGAGCCACAAGATATTACTCTTTACTCACAAACCACTTGATACATCCGATAAAGGTGCTCAAGTGTAATCTTATCAAAATCTTATCAACGAGGGTTTTGAAATCCTGCAAACCCGCATTATTACTGGGTTTTCAGACTTTTTCCATTTACTCCCACTCGATGGTGCCGCAGGGCTTGGGCGTGAGGTCGTACAGCACACGGTTGACGCCCGGAACCTCGGCAGTGATCCTGGCGGTTATACGACCGAGAAGCTCATATGGGATCTCCTCGATAGTGGCGGTCATTGCATCGACGGTATTGACGGCGCGGATTATGACCGGCCACTCGAAGCAGCGAAGGTCATTCTTGACTCCGACCGACTTGAAGTCGGGCACGATGGTGAAGTACTGCCACACCTTGCCCTCAAGACCATTCTTCGCAAACTCCTCACGGAGGATGGCGTCCGACTCACGCAGCGCCTCCAGACGGTCGCGGGTTATTGCACCAAGGCAGCGCACGCCGAGACCGGGACCCGGGAAGGGCTGACGGTACACCATTCCATCAGGCAGACCGAGCGCCTTTCCGACGACGCGCACCTCGTCCTTGAACAGGAGACGGAGCGGCTCTACCAGCTCAAACTTGAGATCCTCCGGCAGACCGCCGACATTGTGGTGCGCCTTGACCGGACCGCTCTCAAGAATATCCGGATAGATAGTGCCCTGCGCGAGGAAATCGATGCCCTCAAGCTTGCGAGCCTCTTCCTCGAACACCCGGATGAACTCCGCGCCAATGACCTTTCTCTTCTGCTCCGGGTCGGACACGCCCGCGAGCTTGTCCAGGAAACGGTCGACCGCGTCAACATATACAAGGTTCGCATTCATCTGATTGCGGAACACCTCGATGACCTGCTCGGGCTCGCCTTTGCGAAGAAGACCGTGGTTGACATGTACACAAACGAGCTGCTTGCCTACCGCCTTTATAAGCAGCGCCGCTACCACCGACGAGTCAACTCCGCCGGAGAGCGCAAGGAGGACCTTCCTGTTGCCTATCTGCTGGCGCAGCGCCTCGATCTGACCGGCGATAAATTCCTCAGCGAGCTCGCGTGTAGTAATACGTGCCATTGACTGGGGGCGCAAATTGTTCTGCATATATAGTTCCTCCTGTGTTGAATGACAGATTTCACGCCAAAAAGGCGGGATTTTCACAGTACAAAGACAGTATAATTGTTTTTTCCCACAAATGGAATAGGCAGCGTGAACAAAATTGGACTATTTGCACGCACTGTGATTTGCCGCTTGACAAGTTGGTCGGGGCGGAATATAATTTGAAATCGAGATTCAATTTCAATTCTGTGTATATTTGTGCATACGAGACCGGGAGGCGGCAGAATGTCAGAGAGGTCTGGCGGTAACAGGGGTTCGGAGTACCGCACGCGGCAGCGCGAGCTGATAATCGAACGGCTGATAGCGGCGCGGGACCGGCACATGACGGCGGATGAGCTTGTCGAGCAGCTGCGTGGGGAGGGTGTTGGGCGCTCCACGGTGTACCGCGCGCTCGAGCGGCTGGTGGAGCGCGGCGAGGTGCGGCGCTACCGTCTGGATGACGGAGGGGCGTGCTATCAGTATACCGGAGGGGACGAGTCATGCCACGAGCATCACCACCTGGTATGTCTGAGGTGCGGTCGGTTATTCCACACAGAGTGCGGATTTCTTGACGAGTTAAGCGCGCACATAATGAAAGACCATAAGTTCCGACTGGACACGAGCAGGACGGTGCTTTACGGGGTCTGCGAGAAGTGCGCGGAGGCAGAGGCAGAGGAGGAGCAGAAGTGAGACGGATTATTGCGGCTGCACTTGCCGCCATGGTCATGCTGCTTTCGGCAGCGGGGTGCAGTTCGGAAGAGACCGGGCAGAGCGTCGGTGAGGAAAAACTGGAGATAGTGGCATCGCTTTTCCCGCAGTACGACTTTGCGCGGACGGTCGCGGGACAGCGCGCAGAGGTCACGCTGCTGCTGCCGGCAGGCATGGAGAGTCACAGTTACGACCCTACCCCGGCGGACATGGCAGGAATATACTCCTGCGACCTGTTCATATACACCGGCGAATACATGGAACCGTGGGCGGCGGAGCTCTCGAAGGGTCTCGTCGAGGAACAGGTGCTTGATGTCTCGACAGGAATAGAGCTGAGCGGAACGCATGAACACATGCACACCGATACGCAAGACGGTGAGGAGCCGACCGAGATCCCCGACCCGCACATCTGGACATGTCCGCTCAACGCGGTCATCATGGTCGAGAACATCCGCGACGCTCTGATACGTATCGACCCGGACGGCGAGGAGGAGTACACCGAAAACGCGGACGGTCTGATAGAGGACCTGAACGGGCTGGACGCGGAGCTCCGGGAGGTTGTCGAGAACGGCGAACGTAGGACGCTCGTGTTCGGCGGGCGGTTTGCGTTCCACTATCTGGCGGAGGAGTATGGTCTTGAGTGCTACTCGGCATATGACTCATGCACGGCGGAGACCGAGCCGAGCGCCGCTGCCGTCGCAGAGGTGACCGAGATAGTGCGCAGGGACGAAATACCGGTCGTATACTACGAAGAGTTCGCAAACCCCCAGGTAGCCGAGGCGATAGCCGACGAGACCGGCGCCGAGCTTCTGATGCTGCACTCCTGCCACAATCTGTCGCAGGAGGAGCGGGACGCGGGCAAGAGCTATCTGTCTATAATGGAGCAGAATGTCGAGAATATTCGCCGCGGTCTCAACTGAGGAGGAAATGGACATGACGCTTATACGCTGCACCGACGTGACGATGCGCTATGGCGGTGTGACCGCACTGAGCAATGTGACCTTCGAGATAGATCGTGGGGACAACATCTGCATAGTAGGACCGAACGGCGCCGGGAAGTCAACGCTTCTCAAGGGGCTGCTCGGACTGCGTCCGCTCGACAGCGGGAAGGTAGAGTACATCGGGACAAAACGCTCCGAGATAGGCTATCTGCCGCAGCAGACCTCAGTCGGCGTGGGGTTTCCCGCGTCGGTGCGGGAGGTCGTTCTGAGCGGCAGGCTGGGTCGGGCAGGGTTTCGCCCGTTCTACAACCGCGCTGACCGCGCGGCGGCGCGGGACGCCCTCAAGCGGCTCGGCGCAGAGAAGCTGGCTGACCGCCCGTTCGGAGAACTGTCCGGCGGGCAGCGGCAGCGGGTGCTGCTTGCGCGCGCACTTGCGGCGGCGGACAGCCTGATATGCCTGGATGAACCGGTAGCAGGGCTCGACCCCGAGGTGACGGCTGGACTGTACGAGCTCATCGACCGCCTGAACCGGGAAGGGATGGCGATACTGATGGTTAGTCACGACCTTGACGCCGCGCTCCAGCGTGCGAGGAAGATACTGCACATAGACGGCGGAGTTCGGTTCTTCGGGGCGGCTGAGGAGTATGCTAAGACGCAGGAGGCTGCGCGGCTGCGCGGCGACGTGCGCCGGGAGGAGGAAGCCGGATGAGTATCGGAGAAGCGTTTGGAACGCTCGGCGAAATGTTCTCATACGGCTGGATGCAGCGGGCGCTGATAGTGGGAACGCTCGTGTCTCTGTGCGCGGCGCTGCTCGGAGTGATGCTCGTACTGCGCAGAGTCTCGATGATAGGAGACGGTCTATCGCACGTTGGATTCGGAGCGATGGCGGCGGCGCTTGCGATAGGCGCGGCTCCGCTGCCCTTTGCGGTGCCGCTCGTTATTGCGGCGGCGTTTTTGCTGATACGGCTGAGCCGCAGCGAACGGGTAGGAGGAGACGCGGCTGTCGCGGTCGCGGCGAGCAGCTCTCTTGCGATCGGACTGATAATCGTGTCGCTGGGACCCGGAATGAACGCGGACGTGTCGAGCTATATGTACGGGAGCGTACTTGCGATGAACTCGCAGGATGTCGTACTGTCGCTCACCCTCTCGGCGGCAGTTCTCGGGCTGTACCTGTTTTCGTACAACCGCCTCTTTGCGATAACCTTTGACGAGGGTTTCGCGACCGCGACCGGAGTCCGAAGCGGTCTTTACGGGACGCTTGTCGCGGTACTCACCGCAGTGACGGTAGTGGTCGGGATGCGGATGATGGGCGCGCTGCTCATCTCGAGCCTTGTAGTATTCCCGCCGCTTGCCGCGATGCGGGTCTGCCGCAGCTTTCGCGGAGTAACAGTGTGGTCGGGAGTTATCGCGGTGAGCTGTTTCCTTGTCGGGATATCCGCAAGCTGCCTGTGCGGCACACCGGTTGGTGCAAGCGTGGTCGCCGCCGACCTTGTGGCACTGCTGCTGTGTACCTCCGTCGGAAGAGCCGTGAGAGACTCCAAGAGATGACAACCGAAAAAAGCACAAAAAAACCGAGTCCGGGAACGTGACTGCACTGCCCGGACTCGTTTTTTGTTCAGTAGTGGTATTTGTTTCGCTTCAAGACGAGGAACAGCGCGGAGAGCAGGACCGCCATCACCTCGGCGACCACTATCGATATCCAGACGCCGTCTATCCCCCACAGCAGCGGGAGCAGCATTACCGCGCACACCTGGAACACGAGCGTCCGCAAAAACGAGATAAGCGCGGAGGTCAGACCGTCGTTGAGCGCGGTGAAGAAACCGGAACCGAATATCGCAAACCCCATAAACAGAAACGAGAGCGCGAAGATGCGAAATCCGGAGACGGTCAGGTCGCTGAGATTTCCGTCGTAACCCACGAATATACGCGCAAGCGGAGCCGCAAGGAGCTCGGCGAACAGCACCATGAACACGCCGAACGAGCATATCATAACTATACTCTTTCTGAGCAGTCCCCGAAGCTCCGCGTGGTTGCCGGCGCCGTCGTGGTACCCGATTATCGGCGCCGTGCCTATCGAGTAACCGATGAACGCGCCGGAGAAGATCATGCTCACGTACATCATCACACCATACGCGGCGACACCGTCCTCTCCCGCAAATTTAAGAAGCTGTATGTTATAGAGCGTGCCGACAATGCTCATCGAGACGTTGCTCATAAACTCGGACGAACCGTTGGTACACGCCTTCAGTATCGCCGCTCCATCAAAATGCGTCTTTCCAAGGCGCAGGATGCTGCTGTTCTTTCTGAAAAAATAGAAAAAAGGTATCGCCCCTCCCACGACCTGGCTCATCGCGGTGGCTGCCGCCGCTCCCGCAAGCTTGTACTGCTGCGGAAGCAGTATGACGAGCACCGCGTCGAGGATCATGTTTGTCACTCCGGACGAGACGGTGACCGCGAGCCCGAGATGCGGCTTCTCTGCGGTGACAAAAAAGCTCTGGAAAAGGAGCTGGAGCACATAGAACGGCAGCGCCGCAAGGATTATGCGCGCGTAGACAACGCAGTTTTCGAGAAGTTCACCTTCCGCGCCAAGAAACGCGGCTATCGGGCGGATAAATATTATTCCGACCGCCGCAAAGACAATGCCAAGCCCAAATGCGAAATAGACAAACAGCGAGAAGTGCCGATTTGCTTTTTCAGGGTCCCCTTCTCCGAATGTCTTTGCGACGATGGCTGTGCCGCCGGTACCAAACATGAAACCTACGGTCGCAAGCACCATCAAAAACGGCATTATGAAGTTTACTGCCGCAAACGGGGTCTTCCCCGCAAAATTCGAGACGAAAAAGCCGTCCACCACGCCGTATATCGACGTAAATATCATCATTGCGATAGACGGAAGCGTGAAACGGACGAGCCTCCGGTATGTAAAGTGGTCGGAAAGTTTCATTTTGCCCTCCCAAACCATCGGAACGCGAAGTCAGAGACCGCCGGGGCAAGGTCGCGCATATCCCAGCCGGTCGTGTTGACCGTGAGCTGATATGCGTTGCGGTCTCCCCAGACCGACTCGGAGAGTATCTCACGCGTCCGGGCGCGCACGCGGTCGATCTGCTTTATCCGGTGCAGAAGTTCCTTTTCACTGAGCCGCTCGCCCTCCGGCGCGCGCTCCAAACAGCGTCTGAGCTTCGCCCCGGTCTCGGCGCAGACAAAAATATTGAACGGCGCCAGCTTGCGCAGGATGACATCCGCATTCCTGCCGACGATGACGCAGTCCTTACCGAGCTCCGCTATCTGTTCTATCACTCGCTTCTGTTCGAGCAGCAGCCCGACCCGGCTCGCCTGGAGGTATGCGGCGGAACCGAGCGTACAACGAAAGGTGATAGGATAGTTCTGCCAGCCGTGATCGCTCAAACTGTTCGCAACATATGCTGCGTCCAGACCGCTACGCTCAGCCACCGCTGCAATTATCTCGCTGTCATAGTAGTCGAAACCGGTAAGGTCGGAAAGCCGCTTGCCGAGCTCGCGCCCGCCGGAGCCGAACTCACGGCTGACTGTTATTATCCTCATTGAAAAAAATACACTCCTTGCGCCGCCTCGTGCGGCAAATCTAAAGCGGTCGCCCTATCGACGAACGACCGCCCACTGGTGTAATATCATACCAAACTCAGTACATCCTGTAAAGCGCCTTTACAACGCCGAGTATCATACACTCGTCCCCGTCAATGGGAGAGTACTCGGGGTTTTCCGGCATAAGCAGGATGTGACCATCCCTGAGGCAGAGCCGCTTCACCGTCGCCGAGTCATCGAGCAGCGCGACGACTATTTCCCCGTTCATTGCGCTCGGCTGACTGCGCACGACCACTATATCTCCGTCGTTTATCCCGGCGCCTATCATCGACTCGCCCTCGACCCTCAGCGCGAAAAACTCGCCGCCAAGCCCATTTGAATCGAACGGGACGTACCCTTCGACCTCCTCCACTGCAAGCACCGGCTGTCCGGCGGTCACCCGACCGATAATAGGCACCTTCTCAAACATGCCCGACCCGGTCGCGGTAGTCAGGGCGCGGGTCTTGTGGTCGCTTTTCGTTATGTAACCGAGCTCGCGCAGCGTCTTTATATGCGCGTGCACCGACGACGGTGAGCTGAGCCCGACGGCGGCGCATATCTCGCGTATCGACGGCGGATACCCCTGTGAGGAGGTGAAGCTCACGATGAAATCGTATATCTGCTGCTGTTTCTGGGAGAGTGCGTGCATGTTAAACCTCCATGTCAGAACCGGCTGGACCGGTGCGGTTTTCTGCACTTATGCCGCAAACGCAGCGCCGCGGCACAGCATGTACTAGCATTCGTTCCGTGCCCCGCGCAGCATAGAGCGGCGCAAAACAGGAAATACCAGGTATAATTGCCATGTTTTTCGGTTGTCCCGCGAGGGACGAGAAAAACGGCTTGAATCGAAGTATAATAACCGCCTTGCGGTTATTATACCATGACGCGCCACAAAAATCAAACATTTGTTTGGAAGTCCTGTTCCGACAAGATTGAAATGCGCGGGGCGGTGTGGTACAATATATTATATTGATAAAAGCCAGTTTCTCATCCAGTGCCGGGACTGCCGAAAAGACGGCACATACCATCCAGTCTGCGGCATTGTGGTACAATAACCGCAAGGCGGTTATTATACCTCGATTTAAGCCGTTTTTCTCGTCCCTTACGGGACAACCGAAAAACATGGCACATTATACCATTCCGGCTTTGCCGTCATGGTATAATGATGAGAAAAATGGCGGAACTATTCGCGGATGGGAGGCACTGTGATGTCAGCCGAACTGCTTTTGTCCAAAATCAGGGAGCGACGCAGTCCCTGCTGCGTGGAGCTGGACACCGCGCCCGGGCGGATACCTGCGGAATTTTTTGAGGGTCAGGGCGGCAGCATGCCCGAGGTATATGCGCAAGCAGCGTACCGGTTCAACGCCGCTATCATCGACGCGGTGAGCGGGACGGTACCGGCGGCGCTGCTCAGGTTCTCGAGATACGGGGTGTACGGTCCGGCGGGGGCGGATGTCATCCGGCGCACGCTCGATTATGCCCGCAGTGCCGGGATGTACACGATAGTGGAGGGGTGGTGCGTCGACTCACAGGAGGCTGCCGCGGCGAGCGCGGAGGCGTTTTTCGGGGAGACCGAGCTTTCCGGCGCCGAGAATGCGTTTTCGGCGTATCCCACCGATGCCCTCGTGATTTCCGCGTACCCCGGAAGCGAGGTAGTAAAGCCGTTTCTGCGCCTATGTGAGCGGCATATGCTGTTTATCGCGGTGCGCTCGGAGGCGAAGAGCGCATTTGAAGTCCAGGAGCTTGTCGCGGGCGACCGCGCTCTCTACCGTGTCATGGCGTCGCGCACCGAGAGGTGGGGTGCGGACACTGTGGGTGAGAGCGGGTACTCGTCGGTCGGTGCGGTGGTCGGCGGGGCTTCCGAGCGCGCGCTTTCCGAGCTGAGGTCCACCTGCCGCCGCACGTTTATGCTGCTCACCGGGTACGGTACGCAGGGCGCGAACATTGGGGAGGCTGTGCGCCGCGCGTTCGACCGGGAGGGTCGAGGCGCGCTTGTGTGCCTGGAGGCGAGCAGAATGTATGCGTCCTGCCTGAAACGCGGGGGCAGCGGGCAGGAGTGCGCGGAGGCAGTGCGCTCCGCGCTCGAACGGTCAAAGCGCGAAATTGCTGAATATGTGACGGTGCTGTGAAATGGGGACTACAATATACATCGTGCGGCACGCCGAAGCTGAGGGCAACCTCTGGCGGCGGGCGCACGGCTGGTACGACGGGCGGCTGACGGTCAACGGTCGTGCGCAGGCAGAGGCGCTCGGGCGCAGGATGCGCGACATGAAGGTGGACGCGATATATTCGTCCGACCTGACCCGCACGCTTGACACTATTGCGCCCGCAGCGCGCGAACTGGGGCTCGAGGTGGTGCGTGAACCGCGGCTGCGCGAGTTTCAGATGGGTAAATGGGAAAACGAGCCGTGGGCTGCACTCCGGCGTATCGACCCGGAGATGATCGCCAACTATGCCCGCACTCCCGACTGGCGAGCGCCCGGGGCGGAGAGCTTTTCCGAACTGTACCGGCGCACCGGGGAAGCTCTGCGCGAGATAACGGAGCAGCACGCCGGTGGCGCGGTCTGCCTTGTGACGCACGCAGTTGCGGCGCGCACGCTTTTCATGCGCATGATAGGCTCCGGTCTTGCGGACAGCGCGCGCGATTTCGGCGGCGCGAGCTATGTCCCGAATGCGTCGATAAGCGCGTTTGAGTACGACGGGACGGCTTTTCACACCATTTTCTTTGGCGAAAGCGGGCATACCGCGAATATCCCAACCTTTTACGCGCGGCGACCTGCGGGGTACACTTCGCTCAATCCCGAGCTGTGGTTTCGCTCGGCGGTCACAAGGCAGGATGTCGAACGTGCGGCGGATGCGTGGCAGGATAGCTGGCTTGCAGTCTACGGGTCGGCGGAGAATTTTTCTCCGTATGCCGCGCAGACCGAGTTTTTCAGGATACACACCGCCGACCGGGACGCAATACGCTTTGCGATGCTCGGAGAGGATGAGGCGGGAGTTCTGGTGATAGACCCGACAAACCGCCGGGTGCCCGAATGCGCACACATCTCACTGCTGATGCTTCACGAGCGGTTTCGCGGGTGCGGTCTTGCGTCTCAGCTTATAGGAGAGGCGGCAGCACAGGCGGTGCGGATGGGCAGGAGCGGGCTGCGGCTCAGAGTGGCTGAGTGCAACGACAGAGCCATCGCCCTCTACCGGCGCAACGGCTTTGAGATAGACGGAGAAGAACAGGGCAGCGAGAGTATGCAGTTTACGATGCGCCGAAGTGTGAACATTGGTATAGTGGTATAGGAGAACAGTGAAATGGATTTTCTTCCGACAACCCGCGAAGAGCTTGAGCGGCGCGGCTGGTACTACTACGACTTTCTCGTAGTTACCGGCGACGCATATGTCGATCACCCGTCCTTCGGCACCGCAATAATCTCCCGGCTTCTCGAGAGCGAGGGGTACCGTGTGGCGGTGCTTGCGCAGCCGCGGTTCGACAGTGCGCGGGATTTTGCGGAGATGGGCAGACCGCGATACGCGGTCATGATCTCCGCCGGGAACATCGACTCGATGGTCGCCGCATATACGGTCGCACGCAAGCGCAGAAAGACCGACTACTACTCTCCCGGCGGGCGCGCCGGGCTGCGTCCCGACCGCGCGGTCACTGTGTACTCGAAGCTTGCGCGGGAGGCGTTCGGGGAACTTCCGGTGGTTATAGGAGGGCTTGAGGCGTCGCTGCGCCGGTTTGCGCACTACGACTACTGGGCGGACGAGGTGATGCCGTCGGTGCTCGTGAGCAGCGGCGCAGACATACTCAGTTACGGAATGGGCGAGTACTCGATGAGCGAAATTGCGCGCCGCCTCGCCTCGGGAGAGAAGCCGGACAGTATCCGGAACATACGCGGGACGTGTTTTCTCGCCCCCGGCGACTACACGCCGGAGTTCGACTGGATAGAGTGCCCGTCCTTCGAACAGACCTGCATAAACCGCGGAAGCGAGGCTCTTGCGGTAAAGATGCAGTATGAGGAGCAGGATCCTGTGCGCGGTCGCGCAGTGATACAGAGGCACGGCGACAGGGTGCTGGTACAGAACCCACCCTCCCCTCCCATCTCAACGCCGGATTTTGACCGGGTTTATGAGTTGCAGTACATGCGCGAGCCGCACCCTAAGTATGAGGCGATGGGCGGGGTGAAGAGCATCGAGGAGGTGCGTTTCTCGATAACCCACAACCGCGGCTGCTTCGGGTTCTGCAACTTCTGCTCGCTTGCGTTCCACCAGGGGCGCGCCATCTCGGTGCGCAGCCACGAGTCGGTGATTCGCGAGGCGAAGCTGCTCACAAAGCTCCCCGGTTTCAAGGGGTACATCCACGACGTCGGCGGACCAACCGCAAACTTCCGGCACCCATCCTGCGCCCAGCAGCGCGAGCACGGTCTCTGCAAGAACCGGCGCTGCCTCGCACCCACCCCCTGCCCCAATCTCGACGCGGACCAGTCGGACTATCTCGCACTGCTCCGAAAGCTGCGCGCCATCGACGGAGTGAAACGGGTATTCATACGCTCGGGCATACGCTTCGACTACCTGATGCAGCCGGGTGGAGAGGAATTCTTCGAGGAGCTTGTCAGGTACCATGTGAGCGGTCAGCTCAAGGTTGCTCCGGAGCACTGCTCGAATGCGGTGCTCGACCTCATGGCAAAGCCCCATTTCGAGGTGTACCGCGAGTTTGAAAAGAAGTACGCCGAACTCAACCGGAAGTTCGGGATGAAGCAGTACCTCGTGCCCTACCTCATCTCGTCGCACCCCGGCTCCACGCTGTCCGACGCGATAGCGCTCGCGGAGTATCTCAACGCGACCGGGCGCAAGCCGGAACAGGTTCAGGACTTCTACCCCACCCCCGGCACCATCTCAACCGCTATGTACCACACCGGAATAGACCCGCGCACCATGAAGCCGGTTTACGTCGCACGGTCGCCGCACGAGAAGGCGATGCAGCGGGCGCTCTTGCAGTGGTCACTGCCGCAAAACCGCGCCCTCGTGCTCGAGGCTCTCAGGCTCGCGCACCGCGAGGACCTCATCGGGTACTCGAAACACTGCCTGCTGCCCCCGCCCGGAGGACGGAAGCCCGCCGGACCCGGCGGCGCCCCGCGCGCTCAGGCTCAGACGGCGCACGGCGTCCCGCATCGCCCCGCGAGTTCCCGCGAAACCGGCAGGAGTTCCGGCGGCAGAGGTCCCACCGGCAATTCGCGGAACGCAAACGGAGGCTTGAGAGGAAGCTCGAAGGGAAGCACTAACCGAAACGGTACGCGAGACGGCAGAGGTCGCAGGAAATGAGCGGCACATCCGCCGGCTCGGATGCGCGCCGGTGATCTCCCGGAAATATGAAATCACCCCCGATGCAGGCTCAAAGCCGCACCGGGGGTGATTTGGTACTTTGGTTTTTGGGGTTTTCAGGATGATTTTGGCGTGCGAGAGTGAAACGACCCCTGTTTTTACTTGAACAAGCGCGGCAGGAAGTCGTGCGCCGTCTTGCGCCAGACCTGCCACTCGTGGACGCCTTCGCAGACGAAGTATTCGCAGTTTATCCCCTTCGAATGGAGCCACTCGATCTCCTTGGGCAGATTCTCGCCGCCCTCCTGCATTCCGCGCCCATAGTAGAGCAGTTTGTGCTGCGAGTTGAACTTTTCCGGGTCACCGAAAAGCCTGTCATAGTCACCAATCCCGAGCGCGAGCATGTTCGGACCCCCGCCGGGAAGAGCCACGCCGGTGGAACCGCTGAATACGCCTATATAATCAAACACGTCGGGGTTGTTGAAGCAGCAGCGCTGCGCCTGGAACGAGCCCATCGAGAGACCCGCCATCGCGCGACCCGACTTCTCCTTTTTCACGCGGAACCGGCTCTCGATGAACGGGATGCAGTCGTCGATAATGAGACGTGAAATATCGTGGAAAACGGTGGCTGACGGCGCGTCGGGCGACTCCGCGTAACCGCAGTTACAGACTATTATCATCTCTTCGCATTTTCCTGCCGCAAGCAGGTTGTCGATTATGTAGTTGAGCTTGCCCTGCCAGAACCATCCGGTCTCGTTTTCGCCCGCGCCGTGCTGGATGTAGAGGGTGGGGTAATGCCTGTCCGGGCAGGTATCATACGTGGGCGGGGTGTAGACCCAGCAGTTGCGCAGAGTCCGGGTGAAGCCCGAGCAGTATGTCTCGTAGCGGAGCGCACCGTGTGGCACGTCCTTGTACAGGTAGAAGTCGTCGTCTGCGGGAGGCATGTCAATGTAGTTTACGCAGCAGCTGTATCCCCGGGCGACCGGCGCGCTCTCATACAGGACCGGCTTACCGTCGAAATAGTACTGCATGTACTGGAACCCCTCCGGGATACCGCTCACTGTCCCCCTGAACCACCCCTGCGTCTGGTGCTCAAGCTCGTGGCGCTCGCCGCCCCAGCGGGTACCGGGTCTTCCGCCGACCTCCACCTTCTCGACACCGGGCGCGTTGACGTTGAACACAACGTCCCCGTTTTCAAGGAACTCATACACCGGCACTTTCGCTATCGGCTCTATCGACGAAAACGGAATCCCCTTGCCGCGCTCAAACGGCGGCATGATGGTGAGCGGGAGGTTTGAAAAGTTTATTACGGTACTATTGAGGATAGGGTTGTCTTTGTTTTCAATGTAGCTCATGTGGTTCCCTCCATTCAGCGCAAGTATAATGTACAACTTATATTATATAGATAAACGGAAATTCCGCAATAGAATTTTTACATCTGTGTATAAAAATGAGGTTGGTGCGGGCTGGGCGGAGCCAGTGTCCGGGTCGGGTCGGGGAGGGGAGGGAGGTGCGCCTGTGTTTCTTGACAAGCGGAGGCGAACATGGTATATTTATCATGTAATATATCCGTCCTGCGCTTCGCGTGCTGCGGGGCGCGGATGCGCGGCATAAAAATCTTCTGGTATTGGAGATGTTC
>CALXFK010000047.1 GCA_944387575.1 uncultured Clostridia bacterium | reverse complement strand
AAGACCGGTTCGTCCACGGCGGACGGGTTCTGGCGCGACCTTGAGACGAGCCTCGAACAGCTCGGCACCGACTATATCGACATATACCAGTTCCACAATCCGGCGTTCTGCCCCAAGCCGGGCGACGAGAGCGGGCTGTACGACGCTGCGCTCGAGGCGAAGCGTCAGGGGAAAATACGATTCATCGGAATCACTAACCACCGCCTCGCGGTGGCGCGTGAAGCGATAGAGAGCGGGCTTTACGACACGCTGCAGTTCCCGTTCTGCTACCTCGCCTCGGATGACGACCTCGAACTCGTGCGGATGTGCGAGGAGCGCGACATGGGTTTCATCGCGATGAAGGCGCTCTCCGGCGGTCTCATCACCGATTCCGCCGCCGCGTATGCGTACATAGCGCAGTTCCCCGGCGTCGTGCCCATCTGGGGGGTGCAGCGCGAAAGCGAGCTCGACGAGTTCATTTCGTACAACTCCGCGCCTCCTTCAATGACCGCCGAGATGCAGGCGAAAATAGAGGCGGACAGGAAGGAACTCGTAGGCGACTTCTGCCGCTCGTGCGGGTACTGCATGCCCTGTCCCGCGGGTATCCAGATAAGCCAGGTCGCGAGAATGAGCCAGCTCCTCCGCCGCTCGCCGACCGAGGGGTTCCTCAGCGAGTACTGGCAGGCGGAGATGAAGAAGGTGGAAAACTGCCTCAACTGCGGCGCATGCATGAAAAAGTGCCCGTACGGACTGAACACGCCCGAACTCATCCGCAAGAACTACGAGGACTACAAGACCTTCCTGAAATGACGAAAAACGCCGCAAAGCAGAGCTTTGCGGCGTTTTTTTGATATTGCGGGTTTATTTGCGGAATCGGTTGCCGGTGTTCATGTAGACGAGCCCCGCCGCGATGACGAGGGTGAAGAGCCCGAGCCCGACCCAGCAAAGCGCCTCCGTTTGGAATATCTCGCTCGACGCGACTACGAGCCAGCACGCAGCGAGCGCAAACATGAGTTTCGACACGCCGCGGCAGAGCTTTTTCTCGTCGTACTTAGCCTTTTCGGCGGGGGAGGCGGTGTTGTAGCCCGCGATGAGCCACGCGCCCTTCCCAAATGCCAGAATTACTCCGAGCAACACAAACAGACCGGTGATAACAAGATGTATCGCAAGCAGCATCGGCGGGACCTCCAAATTTCGATTTTTCCGGGTGCGCGGGGTGTGCATTTTCGTGCGGTCAGTCGAGGCGCGGATCGCTTGGGCGCGTGTCCTTGTCCCGTTCGCCGTCGATGTCGTTCTTAATCAGGTATCCCTTCGCGAGCGGGGACGCCTGAACCTGTCCGAATGCGGTGCTGCGCTCGCCCGCCTGGATGCCGCCGATGCCCTGGAGGGTCGCCATCTCGAGCATACGGTCGCCGCCGGACGATGAGCCGGAGAATATCGGGATTATCAGTTTCCCGCCGGTCACGAGCATCAGTATTATCCCGCAGACCGCCGCGGTCGGCACGACAACAAGCCTCATGCTCTCTACCTTTAGCAGCAGCGCCGCGAGCGGGGAGAGCGCGACTATGACCGCAAGCACCGCCGCAAATATGATGTAACCCTTTGTGAATAGCTTTACCTTCACGCGGCGGCGCGGCGCGGGGGTGAGCCCTGCTTCCAGCTCGTCGAGATGGCGGAAGTGGGGGTTCATGTCTATCTCGGGCAGCGGAAGTTCGGTGGCGGCTGAGTGCAGCGCTCCGGCGAGCTCAAAGACGTCCTGCGCGCCCTCGACCTCCGGGCTCTCGAACGCCTCTAGCAGTACGCCGAGATGTTCGTACGACTTGCGGAGCGCCTTGCCGTGCCGGGAAACTATCTCGCGCATCGACGCCGGGTCGCTGAACATCGCCTGGATGTCGCCTATCGGGAAGAGCGCGCGGCGCAGCTCGGAGACAGTGCGCAGCAGCGTGACGTCGCTTTCCGAGTAGTCGCGCCAGCGCTTGCCGTCGCGCTCGTCGCTTGTGGGCGTGATGAGACCCTTCTCCTCGTAGAACCGGATGGTCTTTGCTGTGAGCCCTGTGAGCTTTCGCACTTCGTTTATCTTCATGGTAAGGCACCTCCTTTACCGTCTTTCTGCCTCGATTACACGCTCTGACCTGGGGAGCGGTCAATTTAGGCGTCGTCTTTACTGAGCGCCCCGGGTCGGCGGACCGACCGGCTTACCGGCGCACAAGGTCGCTCTCCGAGTACCACACAATCTTTGTGCGCGAGAGGTCGGGGTCGTAGCGCCGCAGGTCGTCGAGGCTCTCGTCGGACAGTTCGTCAACCACGACGCATGCCCTGCCGCCGTCGTGCGGGTCGACGTATACCACAACCTCGGTGACATGCGGCAGCCTGCCGTCCCTCATCAGCGCGTCCAGCCACAGGCGGAAGTCGTGGAGCTCGCTTGCGGAATAGCGGCATTCGCGGAACTCGATGTCCTCAAAGCCGGTCACCGCCTCGACCTTCGCGCGGTTTTCCGCGCTGTTCTCCGTGAGGTAGACCACAAGCGAGTCGGTATCTGTGTACGCCCCGCCGTAGAACCCGCCGTCCTCGTACCCGGGGTGAGCCGCAAACTCGCGCTTAAGCGCGCGATACGCCTCGGCAGCCTCCTCCCGCCACTTGCCGTACCGCTCGGCGTATTCGGCGTACCGCTCGGCGTATTCGGCGTACCGCCCGTCGTCGGCGAGGTCGACCTCGCCCGCTTCAATAAGCTCGGCGCGCAGGCTCTCTCCCGGCGTCAGCAGGTAGTCGCACAGCCAGAGCCCGCTTGAGGGGTAGAAATTTAGTTCGAGCGGAATCGAACTCCCGTCCGCCGTCAGCGTGCGCGTCGTCATGAGCGCGCCCTCGGTCGAGCCGTACCACTCGCTCTGCACAAACTCGAGCGCGGAAAGCTCGTCGAACAGTTCGCTTTCGAGCTCGACCGACACCTCGGCAAGCTCGCCCTGCTCGTCCACCCGCTCGCCGCTCAGCGTGAGACCGGACCCGCCGGTCACGCCGAATATCGCAAAGACCTCCCCGAGCGTCACGCCGTCCTCCGCCGGCGAGTAAAACTGATAGAGCTTTTCGCCGATTGCGAGAAACGCCGCGCTGTCGCCGGTGCGCAGTGCCGGCGCACCCTTCTCGCTTACACCGACGGCGACCGCGTCCCCGTCCACCGCCGCCGCGTGCCCGGTATAGGTGTAGTCGTACCACGCGCCGTCGATTTCGACGAGGACCGACTGCTTCGTGAGCGTCTCGGTGTTCGGCGGGAGACCGGGCACCGTCTCGATGAGCGGCTGGGGCGCGCCGCTTTCGGCGCAGGCGGTAAGCAGCGCCGCGCAGAGCGCAGCCGCAAACAGCCCTTTCGCAATCGGTTTTGCGCGCATCCGCCGCGCGCCTGAATCCCTGTTCCTGCAAATCACCGTGCCGCACCTCCGTTCTGACCGTCAAA
>CALXFK010000046.1 GCA_944387575.1 uncultured Clostridia bacterium | reverse complement strand
TTGGGGTTCCCTTTTTCGCTATTTTAATGCTGCTTATGCGTACGCTCCGGCAAATGCCTGCAGTGCGTTGTAGGTGGTCTCGTTGAGCGATTTCTTCATCGCGAGACCTTCCTCCATATCGATATCGATATACTCACCGCTCCGCTCGCAGACTATACGATTGGTCCTGCCCTCCGCAAGAGCCTTGACCGCAATGTAGCCCATCTTCGAGGCGGCAGTTCTGTCACGGCAGGTCGGGTTGCCGCCGCGCTGTATATGCCCGAGAACGGTGACTCTCGGGTCAAGTCCAAGCTCGTCCTTTATCCGTTCCGCAACCTCCTGGGCAGTACAGACGCCCTCCGCCACGACAACCATAAAGTGCGTGCGCCCCGCGAGACGTGCCGCCCGGATACGTTCAACGACATCCCTCTCGAAATCCACCTCATGCTCGGGCACGAGCACCGTAGTTGCACCGACTGCGAGCCCGACATATATCGCTATATGCCCTGCATGCCTGCCCATGACCTCCACGACCGAGCAACGCTCGTGCGACTGCATGGTATCGCGGAGCTTGTCCACCGCTTCTGCCGCAGTATTGCACGCAGTATCAAAACCGATAGAGTAGTGAGAGCACCCGATGTCGTTGTCTATGCTCGCTGGTATCCCAACCACCGCGATGTTCTGCTTTGACAGATCAAGGCAGCCCCGGAAGGTGCCGTCGCCACCTATTGCGACAACGCCGTCAATGCCGAGGAACTTACAGGTCTGTGCCGCGCGCTGCTGCCCCTCAAGCGTCATAAATTCAGTGGAACGAGCGGTATACAACATCGTACCGCCTCGATTGATTATGCCGTTGACACTCTTCGCATCCAGCCGCACTACGTCACCGTTGATAAGGCCATTCCAGCCACGGCGTATACCGATGCAGTCGATGTCCATATAATCCGCACAGCGGACGACCGCACGGATCGCGGCGTTCATGCCCGGCGCATCCCCGCCCGAGGTAAGCACGCCTATTCGTTTGACCTTTGTTGTAGAACTCATTGCACGAACCTCCTGTTGCAACCTGATAAGTTTGTTTTATTAACTTTACAGCCCCGTCCCAAACTTCGGGAACCGGCTATTTCAGCACGACATTTTTTTCGCCCAGAAGCTCACGTATGCGGTGCAGCAGCCGTTCCTCTGGCGCACACACCGTACCCTGACGGCGACCGGTATCCGCATAGTAGAGCACCGTCCGAACATTGCCTGGGAACATTGTGACCATCTGGCGAACCTTTCTCGCCTCAGAACAATTTTCACTGTCAAACTTTAGGTACAGAGTGAGCGGCTTTTCCGGTGTCTTCTCGTTCTGCACCGGCGCGGCGCCTGTACGACGCTGACGGGTATCACCTCTCACATCCTCAGCCGAGAGCTCGGAGAGCAGTCTCAGCCTGTCGACCACTATCTGCGGGTCACGCTCTTCACGCACCGACACCCGCCCTTCGGCGAGCACCGCCGCATCCTGACGGATGCACACGCCATCTCTTTCCAGCACCGACGGGAACACGATGAGCTCCATCGACCCTGTATCGTCCTCAAGCGTGAGATATGCCATTAGACTTCCGCTCCGCGTGGATTTCTGCCTTACCTTTGTTAGTATTCCCGCAAGCATGACCTGCTGCTCATCTTTCCAGCGCCCGTCCTGCTCCTCGAGACTCTGCGTTACCGCTCCCATTTTCGCAACGTTGCTCCCACTAAGTAGCTCGCTGGAATCGTCCATCGGGTGCCCGGAGAGGTATAGACCGGTGACCTCCCGCTCCATTGAAATGAGCTCGCGCCGCGAGAGCTCCGGAATATCCGGCAGCAGCATCTCCTGAGTCGGGGACGGTTCGCTGTCACTGCTCATCGAGAACAGGTCGAGCTGCCCCTCCATAGTCTTGCTGCGTGCCGAGGAGATATTCTCCAGCAGGGGACCTACTACTTCGAGAAGCTGGCTGCGCTTTCCGAGACGGTCAAATGCACCGCACTTTATCAGGCTTTCCACCGCACGGCGGTTCATATCTCCGTCGAAACAGCGCTCACAAAACTGTTGAAAACTCCTAAACGGACCGTTGTTCTGTCGCTCGGCGCACACGTTTTGAATAAACTTTCGACCTATGTTCTTGACCGCGACAAGTCCGAACCGAATGTTATCTCCAACAACCGTGAAAATGTCGTCCGACTCGTTTATATCCGGCGGCAGGACGTCTATACCCATCCGCTTGGCTTCAGAGATATACTCGACGACCTTTACCGTGGAACTTAGCACAGACGTGAGCAGCGACGCCATGTACTCGCGCGGCCAGTGACATTTGAGATATGCTGTGCGGTATGCCACCACCGCATACGCTGCCGCATGCGACTTGTTGAATGCATAACTAGCAAAGTCGCTCATCTGGTCAAAGAGACGGCTTGCAACATCCTCACTCACACCATTTGCCACACACCCCGGTATCCCGACGCTCTCGTCGCCATATATGAAATGCCTGCGTTCTGCCTCCAGCACGTCGTGCTTCTTTTTACTCATCGCGCGCCGGACTATATCCGCCCTACCGAGAGTGTACCCCGCAAGGCTCCTAAAAATCTGCATGACCTGCTCCTGGTACACTATGCATCCGTATGTGCTTCCGAGTATCGGTTCAAGGAGCGGGTGCAGGTACTCCACCTTTTCGGGGTGCTGCTTTCCCTCGATATACGCCGGGATCGAATCCATGGGACCAGGGCGGTAGAGCGAAATCAGCGCGGTTATCTCCTCTATAGAATGCGGGCGGAGCTGTATGACCACATTTGTCATTCCACCACTTTCGAGCTGGAACACGCCAGACGTCTCCCCCGCCGACAGCATCGCATATGTCGCGTCGTCATCGAAATCTATCGTTCCCATGTCGAAGCCGGGTTCCTTACGCTGCACAAGTTTCTGCGCGTCATCTATAACCGTAAGGTTCCGCAGACCGAGGAAATCCATCTTCAGCAGACCGAGCTCCTCGAGCGGCACCATGGTATACTGGCAGACTATCGACTCGTCGTTTCGAGCGAGCGGAACATACGAACTAACCTTGTCCCGCGTTATGACCACGCCAGCCGCGTGCGTACCGGTGTTTCTCGGCGTACCTTCGAGCGCACGGGCAATATCTATTAGCTGGGTTATCCGCTGGTCGGAGTTGTACATATCGCGAAGCTGCTTTACTCGTTCAAGCGCCATATCGATAGTCATGCCAAGCTCGAGCGGCACCAGCTTTGCAACAACGTCACCCTCCGCGTAGCTCATTCCTATCACTCGCGCCACGTCGCGTATAGCGCCTCGCGCCGCCATAGTTCCGAACGTCACAATTTGAGCGACATGGTCTGAGCCATACTTTTGCATCACATAGTCAATGACCTCCTGCCTCCGGTTCGGGCAGAAGTCCACGTCAAAATCTGGCATGCTCACCCGCTCCGGGTTCAAAAACCGTTCAAAGTAAAGGTCATACCTGAGCGGGTCGATATCAGTTATCTGCATACAGTACGCGACAAGGGAACCCGCGCCAGATCCCCGTCCGGGACCCACAGGAATTCCGTTGCTCTTGGCGTAGGCGATAAAGTCCCACACGATAAGGAAATACTCGACAAAACCCATTTCCTTTATCACCGAGAGCTCATACTCGAGCCGGTCTATATATGCCGGCATCCGCTCTGAAAACCTCCGCTCGTACCCCTCATAGCATATCTTCCGCATGTACTCGTACGCATCTGTCTCACCTTGCGGTAGCTCAAAGCGCGGGAGGTGATACTTTCCAAAAGTGAACTTGAAATTACATTTCTCCGCAATTTTTACCGTATTTTCAAGTGCGCCCTCATATTCTCCGAACAGCTCCTCCATCTCCTGGGTGCTCTTGAGATAGTACTCATCCCCGCTGAAACGCATGCGGTTCGGGTCGTCCAGGGTGCGCCCAGTCTGTATACAGAGCAACACATCCTGGAGCTTTGCGTCCTCGCGCGCAACATAGTGCGCGTCGTTGGTCGCTACGAGCGGAATACCAGTCTCCCGGGAGATACGAGCAAGACCGTTATTTACCAGTTTCTGCTCCGGCATACCGTGATCCTGCAGCTCGAGGTAGTAGTTTCCCTCGCCAAATATCGCAGCATACTCGAGCGCGACAGCCTTTGCACCCTCGTAGTCGCCGTCGAGCAGCTTTTTGGGGACCTCACCCGCAACACAGGCGGAAAGACAGATAAGCCCCTCCGAATGTTCGCGTATGAGTTCGATATCCGCACGCGGCTTCGAGTAAAACCCGTCAACAAAGGCAGCTGAGACAATTTCTATGAGATTCCGGTATCCCGTATCGTCCTTGCATAGCAGAACAAGGTGATGCGGGTCTCCATCAAGCTCGCGCACCTTGTCAAATCTGGTGCGTGGCGCTACATATATTTCGCATCCGATTATCGGCTTTATCCCGACTTTCTCGGCTTCTCTGAAGAAGTCGACAGCACCGTACATGACGCCGTGGTCGGTTATCGCGAGGGCACTCATTCCCATTTCAGCGGCATGTTTTACCGCCTTTTTTATCTTACAAAAACCATCGAGCAGACTATATTCGGTATGAACATGTAAATGCACAAAATTACTCATTACTTCCACCCTCTGCCAGGGCGACTATTCTTGCGAGACGGTGGTTAAATCCGCTGCGGCTCGCACCCGCAATTTCGGCAAGTTCGGCAAGAGTCGCGTCAGGATTCTCTTTTCGTAGCTGCGCGGCTCGCCTGAGCGGCTCGCTCAACATATCGAGAGCCCCACGGCTCTCAAGCACACGTATTGCAGCAAGCTGTCTCTGTGCTGCATCCACCGTTTTGAGAATATTCGCGCTGTCACAGTTTACCTTTCTGTTCGCCTGATTGCGAACATCCTTCTCTATCTTCGTCTCCATAACACGCAGCGCAGCGGCAGGCGCGCCTGCCCTCGTGAGAAAATCCTCAATTGCCGCGCTGTCTTTGAAATAAATTACATAGTTTGACCTGCGCACAGTGGTTTTAGGCTGGAGCTCCATGTCGAGCAGCAGCGCCACTACCTCCCGCGACAAGTTGAAGTGCCGCGTGACCAGCTCGAGGTGATAATTCTTTTCCGGCGAGCTGACTGACCCTGACGAGAGAAACATTCCGCGCATAAAAGCCTCGCGGCAGTGCTCCTCCTCCACGATCGCATTATTCAAATGTATTGCCGGCGCGCGACCCTCCTCGTGTCCAAAAAACGAGTAAACGCGACCGGCTTCGTCTCCGCATATTGTCACCGCAAATTTCCCTGCGCTACCAAATGACGCATATTTAGCGTCCACCCCCGTCACCCGAAACACGAGCGAGGCAAGGCGCGCCGCAAACTTTTCAAGTTCGGTTACAATTTTGATCTCCTGTGGTGAAAAAGTGTTTGCAAAGAGGAGTTCTCCGTAGAGCTCAGCCGCCGCACAGCAATTCCGCTGAGGCATACGGCGACACATTTCCTCCTTTGTTCTCGCGGAAAACGAGCGTTCTGACTCCATCGCTATTTCTCCAGATTTCTCTCGTATGTGTCGTACACGTCAAGCACTGCCTCGGCGAGTTTCAGTGGGTCGTGGCGCGCATACTCACCGTTGTCGGTCAGCAGATCGCGCTCAAACAACTCTATTCCTGCGCCCGCAATGCGCTCGCGATCCACCTGTGTCGGCTCTGACCCCTCGTCCGCATATATTCGTGCGACCTGTGGGGGCAGCTCTTTAACGTTGACAAGCATCGCATCTATCGCCTCGCGGCACGAGTGTTTTATGATCGCCTCCGCGTGCTCATACGCGGTGTAGTCATCAGTTTCACAGTACTCGGTCATGACGTTGCAAACATACAACTTGAACGCCTTCGATGCAGCCATCGCCTCTGAGATCCCTGGCACGAGCAAGTTAGGTATTATGCTTGTATAGAGACTCCCCGGACCGAGAACTATCATATCAGCCGCAGCTATGGCATCGAGCGCCTCCGGCAACGGAGTCGCCTTTCCGGGAACAAGATCCACCCGGCTTATCCGGCACGCCTGCTGCTTTTTGAACCGAAAAATCTTTGACTCTCCGAGCACCTCTGTCCCGTTCTCAAACTCAGCACGCAGGTACACGTCAGAGGTGGTGACCGGAAGTACACGTCCGGTAATATTAAGAACTTCGCTCATACGACGCACCGCCTCGTCAAAGCTGCCACAGATCCCATCGAGCGCGGCAAGAAACAAATTCCCAAAGCTCTGTCCGCGCAGAGTCCCTGTCTGAAAGCGGTACCCCAGCAGCTTCTCCATCGTTGGCTCTGCGTTCGCGAGCGCGAGTATGCAGTTTCGTATATCTCCCGGCGGGAGTATTCCCATTTCACTTCTCAGCACTCCGCTCCCGCCGCCGTCGTCACTGACCGCTACGATCGCAGTGAGCTTACGTGTGAACTCTTTGAGCCCTTTAAGCATGATAGACATCCCTGTTCCGCCGCCTATTACAACTATCTCAGGCTCTTTCCGCCATATTTTGACGTGCTCACGCTCCATGCGGTCACCCCTTGTCTACGTCGCGGTGAAATAGCAGCGTCTCATATCCCATCGCACCGATCCTGTCCGCGAGCTCCGCCGCAATGGCAGTTGAGCGGTGGCGACCTCCGGTACACCCAATTCCGATTACAACAACACTCTTCCCCTCTTCGGTATACGCCGCAAGCAGAAATTCCAGGAGCGGTGTGAGCATGTCGAGAAACTTCACAGACATATCAAACGAAAATACATAGTCGCGAACCGGAGCATCTAACCCTGTCAGCGGACGCAGCGAGTCGACATAGTACGGATTCGGAAGAAACCGCACGTCAAACATCAGGTCTGCCTCGTTCGGTACTCCGTATTTGTACCCAAACGACAGCAACTCGACCCGCATACGTCTTGTTGTCTCGCCCTCGAGAAAACGGGACAGTATATCGTGCATACTGCTCGACTTCAATGTAGTTGTATCAATAATTATATCCGCGCGCTCACGCAGCGGGGTGAGCATCCTCTTTTCCCGCTGTATCGTCTGAGAAATCAGTTCTCCGGCGTCCGCAAGCGGATGCGGTCGCCTGGTCTCTTTATACCTTCTGATTATCGCCGACATCGACGCCTCGAGGTACACTATCCGGCATTCACAGCCCATCCTGACTATCGTGTCCACCGCCTCTATGAGAGGCGCGGCTACGTCTCCCTCGCGTATGTCGGTGACAAGCGCAACCTTTTCATATTTCCCCTGCGCGGATATACAAAATTCAGCAAATCTCGGCAGCAGCGCCGTCGGCAGATTGTCAACGCAGTAATATCCCATGTCTTCCAGGACGTTGGCGGCATGGCTCTTGCCCGCGCCGCTCATTCCTGTAATTATAACTATACGCATAAATCAATCCTCGCCGATTACCCGTATCTCTCTTTCGAGCTCCACGTCAAATTTACGTTTGACCTCATCTGCCACTATACCGCACAAGTTCAACACATCTGCGGCGGTGGCATTGCCAATATTAACTACAAATCCCGCATGTTTGCGGCTAACCTGTGCTCCTCCAACGGTAGTTCCCTTGAGACCCGCATCGCTTATCAGCTTGCCCGCAAAGTGACCCTCCGGTCGTTTAAACGTGCTTCCGGCGCTCGGCATATCGAGAGGCTGGGTCTCGCGGCGGCGCGCGGCATACGACTCCATCAGGGCGCTGATATCATCCTTTTCGCCACGGACAAGCCGTATCCTCGTGCTCAGCGCGACACTGTCTCCCCGCGAAAACACGCTTTTTCTGTAACCAAATTCGAGCTCTGCGCCGGTTTTCATGAATGCATTACCACTCAAATCACAGCAATAAACCGACTCAACAAGTTCTCCGATTACTCCGCCGTACGCGCCCGCATTCATGCAGAGCGCTCCTCCGAGCGTACCGGGTATTCCCTGCGCAAATTCAAGACCGGAGAGACTGTTCTCCCGCGCAAAAACCGCAAGCGAAGGCAGCGGCACTCCGCACTCGGCTTCTATTACCGCATAACCACTGCCGCACTCCGCAATTTTCACTCCGCAAAGCCTCCGCGTGGATATCACTACCCCGCGAACGCCGCCATCGCGCACAAGAAGGTTCGTGCCTGCGCCAACAAGCTCGACGTGTACCCCAAGGTCTGCGGCGAGCTTCAGCAGTTTTATAAGCGCATCCACGCTCACCGGCTGTGCAAAAATATCCGCCGGTCCACCTATATGGAAGGATGTGTGTGCGCTCATCCGCTCATTTTTTAAAATCTGCGCGTCTATTTCGCAAGCCTTCTCCAAAAAACCGTCCAATGCACTCGGCCTCCGTCAGAAATTGATTGGTGTATCGCGCAATTCGCAATTATAGTATACTTTGTCTGCCGCAGATTTAGACGGGTTTGTGCATATTTGAGGTGTCGTAGCTCAGGCGGATACGCTCCTCAAGAGCTGCCTGCCTGCGCTCCGCCTCCTCAAAGTGACGGTTGATCCTCTCGGTGAACTCATATGCGGCATTGTAGCCCATCTTCTTTTCGCGGCTGTTCATCGCGGCGACCTCTATGATTATCGCGAGGTTTCGCCCGGGACGCACCGGCACGGTGAGCGACGGTATCTTAACATCGAGAATCGGCGTATACTGCTGCTCAAGACCGAGGCGGTCGTACTGCGCCCCATCCTGCCACGGTTCAAGGTTTATTATGAGGTCTACGTTCTGGTTTGGACGCACGGAACCCATACCGAACAGCCGGCGCACGTCGATGACGCCAATGCCGCGAAGCTCGATGTAATGCTTTATCATGTCCGGAGCGGAGCCAACCACAGTGCTTGACGAGATCTTTTTCAGCTCGACTGCGTCGTCCGCCACAAGGCGGTGACCGCGCTTGACGAGCTCGATGGCACTCTCGCTCTTACCTACGCCGCTCTCACCCAGAATGAGAATACCCTCGCCATACACCTCCACAAGGACGCCATGCCGCGTAATGCGGGGTGCTAGGCATATTTTAAGATAGCTTATGAGGGTGCTCATCAGGTAAGATGTAGGGTCGATGGATCGAAGTAGCGGAACGCCGTGTTTTTCAGCCATTGCAACGCATTCCGGGTACGGGTCAAGCCCGCGCGTAACTATTACCCCAGGAATTTTCCGCTGCATCAGGTTGTCGAATATAATGGTGCGCTCCTCACTTGTGCGCTGATCGAGGTAGGTGTTTTCAACCTTGCCCAGCATCTGGAGGCGCTGGGTATCGAAATAGTCGAAGAATCCGACAAGCTGCAATCCGGGACGGTTGACATCGTCCGCAGTAATTTCGATTTCCTCATAGCCCTCCGGCGCGGTTATCACCTCAAGATTAAACTCTTTTATTACATCCCCAAGCTTAACACAATATGGCGTATTCACATCTCATCAACTCTTTTCATAAGCAAGATTACAGAGTAAATTTGGGGTGTTTTCCGCTCGACCGGAAAGCCGCGCGGAAAACGGTTGGGATAAATAAGCGGCGTAATTATTATACCACAGCCTACCTGAACAGGCAAGAGTTTTACCCCTGGCACCTCGCCGCCGACGGCTGCGCTTCGTAGTCATACAGATTAAATATTGGCGAACATGCAGAATACCGGTCGAAAGAGTATACTCTTTCGACCGGTATTCATTTTGTACCTGTTCGGTATCAGCCCGCCTCGTCGAGGTCGCGTCCGGTGAACTGACTATTGTACAGATCCGCATAGAACCCATTCTGCGCGAGCAGTTCGGTGTGCGTACCTGTCTCTATTATTGAGCCCTGGTTCATAACGAGAATCATGTCCGCGTCGCGTATGGTGGAGAGGCGGTGCGCAATGACAAAGCTCGTGCGCCCCTTCATGAGCTCCTCCATCGCCTTCTGAATGAGGATCTCGGTGCGTGTGTCGACCGACGATGTCGCCTCGTCGAGAATAAGTATAGCCGGGTCGGCGAGGAAAGCGCGTGCTATCGTGAGAAGCTGCTTCTGTCCCTGCGAGACATTGCTTCCCTCCTCATTGAGCACTGTGTCATACCCCTCGGGCAGCGTGCGTATGAAGTGGTCGGCACGCGCAGCCACGGCGGCGTCCACTATCTCCTTATCGGTCGCGTCCGGTCTGCCGTACGCGATATTATCGCGTATGCTTCCGTTGAACAGCCATGTGTCCTGAAGTACCATTCCGAATATCGAGCGAAGCGACTCGCGGGTCATCTCCCGGATATCAACGCCGTCTATACGGATGGCGCCCTTGCTCACGTCATAGAAGCGCATGAGCAGGTTGACAAGCGTAGTCTTGCCCGCACCGGTGGGTCCGACGACCGCGATGGTCTGACCGGGCTTGACATCGATGGAGAGATCCTTCATGAGTATCTTTTCCGGAGAATACCCGAACTCTATGTGGTCGAACTTCACAGCGCCCTCGAGCACCGTGTGCCCATTGGCATTCTTGCTGTCCGACGCACGGACAAGGTCCTTCGAACCGTCCGCATCCGGGACCTCCTCAACCTCGTCGAGGATCTCGAATATGCGCTCCGCCGACGCAAGGGTGGACTGGATGACGTTTGCGATGTTCGAAGTCTGGTTAATCGGCTGGCTGAACTGGCGCACGTACGTCAGGAATGCGCTCATGTCGCCGAGAAGTATTCGTCCACCCGACACAAACAGACCACCCACCACGCACATCAGCACGTATCCGAGGTTTCCTATAAACCTCGTCGCCGGCATTATGAGACCGGATATGACCTGCGCTCTACGTGAGTATTTGTAGTAGCGGTTGTTTATCTCCTCGAATTCGTCTATCGAGTCCTTCTCGTGGTTATACGCCTTGACTATCTTCTGACCGGTGAACATCTCCTCGATGTGACCGTTGATGTCGCCGAGCGCGCGCTGCTGACCGACGAAGTAACGCTGGCTGCGCGGCGCAATGATGTATATCACAAGTAGATAGAGCGGCAGTGTGCAGAGCGTTATCAGAGTAAGCCAGACGCTTATAGAGAGCATCATCACAAGCACGCCTATCAGTGTGATAGCGGATGAGATTATCTGCGTGATACTCTGCTGGAGCGTGTTTGAGACGTTGTCGACGTCGTTTGTCACGCGGCTCAGTATCTCTCCGTGAGTGTTGCTGTCGTAGTACTTGAGCGGGAGACGGGAGAGCTTGTCGTCGATGTCGCGGCGGAATATCCGCACTATGTTCTGGCTCACTCCTATCGACGTCCACTGCTGGATAAACGCGAACAGCGAGTTCATGACGTATATCACGCCAAGTATCAGGAGCCACTTCGTCAGCAGGTTGTACTGCCACTCGCCGGTAGACTCACCATAGTACAACACGTTGACTGCGTATCCCTGCACTTTCGGCGAGAACACGCTTGCGACCGACGTACAAATGCACATGAACGTGACTATCGCAAGCTGCCATTTGAACGCCGCCATGTACTTCAGTACCCGCTTCAGCGTTCCTTTGAAGTCCTTGACCTTTTCACCCGGCATACGCATACCGGGAGGACCTCCACGCCGCATTCCGCCTCCCGGAGGACCTCCGCGCCGCATTCCGCCAGGTCTTGCTGCGCGGTTATACTTGGACTGCGGGATGTCATCAAAGTCGTCGAACTTCTTCTTTTTCTTCTTCTTTGTTTCAGGCGGGGGTCCGGGAGGGGGAGGCATAATAGTTCTTTTTTCTTCACTCATGCTATTTCCTCCTCACTGAGCTGTGACGAGACTATTTCGCGGTACACTTCGCAACTGTTGAGCAGCTCGGCATGAGTGCCGTAACCAACCATTTCGCCATCGTCAAGCACTATAATCCTATCTGCGGACATTACCGTCGCAACGCGCTGCGCGACGATTATGACCGTGCTGTTCTGCGTAACCGGCTTGAGTGCCTCGCGAAGCATCGCGTCGGTCTTGAAGTCAAGCGCGGAGAAACTGTCGTCGAAAATGTATATCTCGGGCTGACGCGCAAGCGCACGAGCGATCGAAATACGCTGCTTCTGCCCGCCAGAGACGTTGGTCGCATCCTGACTCAATATTGAGTCGTAACCATCCGGCATCTTTTCTATGAATTCCGCCGCCTGGGCTATTTCCGCCGCCTTGCGAACCTCTTCGTCGGTCGCATCCGACTTGCCGTAGCGGATATTCTCGCTGATGGTACCGGTAAACAGAAGAGCCTTCTGCGGCACATACCCTATCCGGTTGCGCAGGTCCTCCTGAGCCATATCGCGGATGTCCAGACCGTCCACCCGGATAGTGCCAGAGGTCGTGTCGTAGAAGCGCGGGATAAGGTTGACAAGAGTGCTCTTACCCGAACCGGTGGCCCCGATTATTGCAGTCGTCTCGCCCGGTCGCGTCTCAAAGCTGATGTTTTTCAATACCGGCTCCTCCGCTCCGGGATACGCAAAGGACACATTCTCGAAGGAAACACTGCCGCGAACACCCTCTTCCGGGATCTTTGGGACCTCCGGGTCGTTAAGTTCGCTTTCCATATTGAGGACCTCGGCAACACGACGCATCGACACTATTGCGCGCGGTATCATCATTATCATCATGTTTGCCATCATGACCGACCCGAGTATCTGCATCAGGTACTGGAGATACGCCATGACGTCGCCCGACATCATCCCGCCGGATTCTATGCGCATCGCACCGAAACCAAGCACCGCTATGACCGAGGCATTCATGACCATCATAGTCGCGGGGTGCATTATCGCCATACGACGGTTTGCACGCAGTGCATTCTGGGTGAGGTCGTAGTTCGTATCGTTGAAACGCTTCTTCTCGCGGTCTACCGCGTTGAACGCACGAATAACTCGCACACCGCTCAGCTTCTCTCGCATGACCCGGTTCAAATTGTCCATCTTGGTCTGCATAAGCCTGAAAAGCGGTGTGGTAAACTTGAGGTTCAGCAGGATTATGCAGGCGAGGACCGGGACCGCTATCAGAAGAATGACCGAGAGCTCAAGGTCGATACGCAGCGCATATATCAGACCGCCTATAAGGTGGAGCGGCATGTCGACCATCATTCTCATGCCCATCATGATGACCATCTGTATCTGGATGACATCATTTGTATTTCTGGTTATCAGCGAGGCAGTACCTATCTTGTCTACCTCGTGCAGCGAATAGGAGGTTATTTTGCGGAATGTGGCGGCACGCAGGTCTCTACCGAATCCCATCGCAGCCTTTGACGAGAGGTAGTTCGTACAAATCGACGCAGCCATGCTCAAAAGAGAGATTCCGAGCATCTCCGCGCCTAGCGACAGTATCAAGCTCGTATTGCCGGTAGATATGCCCTGGTTTACTATATTGCTCATCAGCGTCGGCAGGTACAGGTCGCACATGACCGACGTGAAAAGACAAACAATCGTGATAAATACCAGCGGCAGATACGGCTTCAATTTGCTGAATATAATTTTCAAAAGGTGCTCATCTCCTGTCTTCAATCGTTTCAGCGCCGTAGCTTTTCTGCTTCTCGATAAAAAATTCCGAAACCGTGTTCAGCAACCTGACCAGCTGCTTGGTCCCTTCCTCACCGAGGATCTCAACCAGTTCGCGCATATTGGATTCTATCATCTCTCTGTGACGCCTCAGCGCCTCAGCTCCTTTGTCGGTAAGAGTGATGTTCACTTCACGCTTGTCACTCTCCGACTTTATGCGCTCCACAAATCCCTGTGACTCAAGATTGTTCAGATGCTGCGTTATTGTCGGTGGGGACACACGCATACGGTTACTTATATCCGAAACACGTATCTTCTCACCAAAATGCATCGCGCGATCTATCGACATCAGTACCCCGGTTTCCGCTCGTGAAAGCCCTGGCGTCGGCACTACGTGCCACGGCGTGTGCTGAAACCTTAAAAAAGCACCCAGCATCTGCATTGGCAGTTCATCTAAGTTGCGGTTTTCCATAATACACCCCTCCTTTAGGTTGCCAAATATTTAGGCTTCCTATCAATTAGTTTACCAATATATTAGCGTGCCTAACCATTTTTGTCAAGGGGGTAATTATATTAAATTTACAATTCTGAAAATTGGTGTTATAATACGCACAACAAAATACGGTCGCAGCGACCGGAAATGGAGCAAAATGGAAAAAGGTAACGTTATGGAACGCGCGGTGCTTGTCGGACTGGACTGTCCAGCGCTCGACCACGAAGATACATCGGACGAGTTGTCTCTCGATGAGCTTGCCGGGCTGCTTGAAACGGCGGGGGGCGAGTGTGCGGCGAAGGTGTTGCAGCGCCGCAACCTGCCCGACCCCGCCTGCCTTATCGGCGAAGGAAAGGTCGCAGAGGTCAGAGCGATAGCCGAGGCGTTTGATGCCGAGCTCATAATATTTGACAACGAACTCTCCCCTTCTCAGATACGCAACCTCGAAAAGATGACCGGAAGGACGGTACTCGACCGCAGTGCGCTCATCCTTGACATATTCGCCCAGCGCGCGCAGACGAGTGAAGGACGGCTCCAGGTGGAGCTTGCGCAGTACAAGTATATATTGTCGAAACTTTCCGGTGTAGGCAAGTCGATGTCCCGCCTCGGAGGCGGCATAGGCACGCGCGGACCCGGCGAGAGCCAGCTCGAGACCGACCGCCGGCATATACGACGTCGTATCTCCAGGCTGGAAGATGACCTTGAGCGGATACGAAAGGTTCGAAGCACACAGCGAGAGCGCCGCATAAAGAGTGGGGTGCCGACGGTCTCGATCGTCGGGTACACTAACGCAGGCAAGTCCACGCTTCTCGGTGCGATCACCGGAGCGAGCATCGAGGCGCGCGACCGACTTTTCGACACTCTCGACCCGACCGCGAGGCGGTTTGAGGACGAGGACGGATTTGCGGCGGTATTCGTGGACACCGTCGGATTCATACGCAAGCTGCCGCACACTCTCATTGAGGCGTTCAAGGCAACGCTTGAAGAACTCGTATATGCGGACATAATCCTACATGTGATAGACGCCTCCGACCCGGAATGGGAGGAGCACGCGAGGGTGACCGAGGGAATAATCACCGAACTCGGCGTTGGGTCAACCCCCTGCATCCGTGTTTTTAATAAGTGCGACCTTGTGGACATCGTTCCGCTGCGTGATGGCGACGTGAAGATTTCAGCCCGGCGCGGCGAGGGAATCCAGGAACTTATATCTGCGGTGCGTGCGGTAGCCGAACGCACGCGCCGGTCGGTCACATTCCTTATACCGTACGACCAGAGCGGGCTTGTCAGCGGTATATATCGCGACGCTTCGGTCATTGAGACGAATTACCAAGACGTCGGAATAGAGATCCGAGCGATCTGCGACGCCGAGACTTTCGGTCGGTACCGGCAATGGATTTCGCAGATAAACTGAGAGGAGGCGGACGTTTATGGATATTGTCCCCGCGGGCTATGGAGAGTGCGAGTATATAGAGAAGCGATCGCGCTTTGTTGGTCGTGTGTGGAAGGTGTCCGCCGAGGAGGAGGCGCTCGAGCTACTCGCACAGATGCGCAAGCAGTACTCAGACGCCTCGCACAACGTATATGCCTTCTCTCTGCGCAGCGGTGCCGCGCGTTCCTCTGACGATGGCGAACCGGCAGGAACCGGCGGGCGCCCGATAATGGAAGTTTTCTCTCGAGAGGGTGTCAGCGACTTCCTGTGCGTAGTCACCCGCTGGTTTGGCGGGATACTTCTCGGCGCAGGCGGGCTCACCCGCGCATATGCGCACACAGCCTCGCTTGCACTCGACGCGGCAGGGGTAGCTGAGCTGCGTCGGGTGCTCAGTTTTGAGACGGTCGTTCCCTATTCGTTCATCGAAAAAATGAAGGTTGAAATCGCCTCCGCGCACGGAGTGTTCGAGGACGCGGAGTACACCGCCGACGTCCGCGTCTTTTACTCGCTTCCGGAGGCGGAGGCGGACAGATTCTCAGACCGCATATGCGAACTCTCATCCGGCAGCATACTCCCCCGCCCTTCCGGCGATCGTATGCTCCCCATTCCGACTACACGAAAGAGCAGGCTAGAAAAATAACCGACACAGTGATTTTTTCCAACCACAGAAACGGCACGCTGCATCCTACCACAGCGTGCCGTTTCTTTATCGTTTATGCCTTGAGCATGTTTTTCAATATCGACCCTATTTTCGGTTTGTTGCCGTACAGCAGAACTCCGACCCGATACACCTTCGCCGAGAACACGCCAACCGCCGCAACGCCGAGCACAAGCAGCGCCACCGCTATTGCTATCTCATAGAACGGGACAGTCCCCATCGCTATCCGGCAGAACATCGCCATCGGCGAGGTAAACGGCACAAATGAACAGACCGTCATCAAAGTGTTGTCCACACTCCCTGAGGACATCGAGATCATGACCACCATGAACCCGACTACGCACAGCATCGTCACCGGCATTACCGAAGTGTTTATGTCTTCGAGCTTAGACGCCATCGAGCCGATAGCTCCGTACATGAATGCGAACATCAGGAA
>CALXFK010000045.1 GCA_944387575.1 uncultured Clostridia bacterium | reverse complement strand
GCGAAGGTCACGTCCGGGACTTCGATGATGCTGTCCGGGTCGTTGATATTCCCCATCTTTATGGCGGTGTCTCCGCCCGGCGCGGGGAACCGCTCTTCCGAGGTGGGCTGCGCCCCGCCCTGTGTCTCGGACGGCGCGTCCGCCGCGCAACCTGTGAGCAGCGCCAGAAGCAGTACAATAACAATCCCTGTGTTTTTCATGCGGGTTCCCTCCCCTCAAGCACTCCCAACCGCTTCACCGGGTTGCGCCGAATTAACCGCGCCGGGAGGGCGCGGTTAATTCCCAATTAGATTTACACCCTGCGGTTCAGTTTCCGCGCAACCTCGGCTTCCTCGTCGGCTATCTCCTCGCGGGAGTAGCGGGCGCGGTTGTAAATATCCATAAATTCGTCCACGGGTATTTTCTCACGCCGCGTACTGATTGAGCTGCTGACCGACGGTGCAAGCTCGATAGGCGTCTTTGTTACCGAGCTGTACGAACGGCTCATCATTCGCGTAAGGATGCGTTTATATGTAAACCGCACCTTTTCGCGGTTAGTCGGCATATCTTCAAAGCGCGGCGGACGTTTCAATTTTCCCGCGATCTTTTTAAACCGCTTCTTCAATTCGAGGTTGAACTTCTGTTTATCCGCGAGGTCCTCGGTCTCATCGACATACGCGACCTCCTCCGGCTTTATTGCGAACAGCTTCGAGAAGAACGAGGAAATGCGGTCGGAAAAGTTCTTTGCGAAGTGGATTATAATGAACACCGCCGCTATACAGAGCGCGACGATTATCACCCACATCACTATCTCCCAGAATAGCTGGACTCCCTCGCTCTCGGTGGTGTAGTCTCCCGGAAGCCCGAGGTCGACCGTCCCGGCGCCGTCCGAACTGCCCTCGGTGGGCGCGCTTATCCCCATGAGCCCGCCTATCCAGTCGATGAAAATGAGTATCCCGGCGGAAATCGAAATCACAAGCTCGACAAAGAACTGTTTTAGCGTTCCGAGATTTGCAAGAATAAACGCTATTGCTATGAACACCAATATAAAAATTGAATTCGAAAAACGCATGCCGCTCGGAAACTTTGTCCTCCGCCCGTCCGGGGAGGTCTCGATGCGGAGGTTCTCGCGGTTCATTACGAACAGCCCCGCGCAGAGCACAATTACCCCGACCGTATTTATATATCCCGCGAGATAGTCCACACCCGAGAACTTCATTATGAGCACGTCCGCTCCGAACACCAGCATACCACCGATGAACTGGGTGGGGTGCATGAGGTTTGAACCGTTGATAAACGGGATGATGAACAGTGTGAATGTCATGATGACGGTGACGATCACCATGAGCGACCACGCGAGATCCGCCCGGAACATCAGCGCGAGCGGTATCGCGCTGATCAGCACGCTTGCCGCTATCCCGACGCCTATCGCAATCTTAGGGTTGACCCTGCGGATAATCCTGCCGAGCGGGTACGCTGCAAGGCAGGGCAGCATCCGAAGCACCCCGCCCCACGGGCGGAGGTGTAGAGGCGTGAACACAATCTCCATCAGCGCGAACGCCGCGAACGCAATCGCCCCGCACATCAGCGCATTGAATATCTCGTTGAAAACGAACCTGCGTCTCACCGACCTTTCTGCGCTCATACTGCCGCCCCCGTTCCGTAGTCGTGCGTGAGGTCGATGTCGATATACGACACCGCGTTGCCCAACGCGCGAAGTTTTGCCGCGCGCTCCTCAAGTAGATCGGAGCGGTAGGCGGTGATTATCGCCACATCCATACCGGTCATGCCGTCCTCGCAGAGGCGGTCAATCATTGTGGTGATGTTCTGCGCGCGCACTATCTCGAGCTTTGCGAGCGCCTGCATTATCATGTCAAGCTGTGTCTGCGAACAGGCGGGCTGGATGTACACCGATTCCTCCGGTATCCCCACAAGCTGACCGTTGCACGCAAATCCGGCTTCAAGCCCGCTCGTCACCGCCCACGTGCAGAGGTGCGCCGCTATCCGCACGCCATCCTCTATCCGCTCGCGCTCCTCCTGCTCCATCGCGCCCCAGAGGTCCTCGCGTATCTGCACGTTAAGCAGTACGAGCAGTCGCGGACTCACGGTGTAATCCCGCACCTTGACCTGCAAAGACCCGGTGCGGGCGGTCGCCGCCCAGTGGATATCCTTCTGCTGGTCGCCGGGGCGGTACTCGCGGATTCCGTTGACGAGTATCGGGTCGGGCATTATCCAGCGGCGCATCACGACGTCGCCCTGCCACTTCAGCGATGAGAGACTCTCCTCCCCCACACCAAATGGACGCGGGTAGACGTACAGCTCAGCCCCGCCCGGGATATCCCGCGAGCGGCGGAGCGCACCAAACAGGTCGCCGGTGGAAAGCGCCGTGCTGCCTAGCACGTACCAGCCGCGGTGGGCGCAGGTTATCTCGTGGCGGCGGGTGACCTTCTTGTACCCGCGGAGATAGAACGAGCTACGGTGGAACTGGTCGTAGTTGACGTCGAACTCGCTTGTCATTTTAAAGCGGAGCCACGGCGATATCCTGCTCTCCACCCGCACCCATGGCAACGGCACCGGCTTGCGGTTGGAAATGACCTCCACCATCTCCACCTTCTCACCCTCATACGCCTCTCCTTGCGAGAAGAACCGCTCATAGTCGACCTTTCGCAGTCCTACGATGTGGAAAAACTCCATCTGTATCAGCACAAGTATGCCGACAAACAGGAAAAACCAGAATATACTCATAACCTGCCTCTGCCGCGCTTATGCATCCGCGTCGGGGGCGATGTTCTCGGTTGGCACAGCCACCTCGCTCAGAATCTTCGAGATGCGGTTTACCGCCTTCGAACCGCCGACGCCCTGACCGCCGCGCATAATCATGCGGTGGGCAAACACCGGCACGCAGAGTCGCTTTACGTCGTCCGGCAGCACATACTCGCGACCCGCAACTGCTGCCGCTACCTGCGCCGCCCTGAGCATGGCAAGCATTCCTCGCGGGCTCACTCCGAGCTGGACATCGCTTCCCACTCGCGTTGCCTCTACGAGTTTCGCTATGTACTCCCTCACCGGCGCGCTCACATAAACACCGCTGAAGCTCCTCTGCGCATCGAGCACCTCCGCAGTCGTCGTGACCGCTCCTATCGTCTCAAGCGGACTGTCCTCAATAAATCTGTCGATAAGCGCAACCGCGTCCGCACCCTCGGCATACCCGACCGAGAGTTTTACGAGGAAACGGTCAAGCTGTGCCTCGGGCAGCGGAAAGGTGCCCTGTATCTCAACCGGGTTTTGCGTCGCAATGACGAAAAACGGCTCAGGCAGACGACGGGTCTCTCCATCGGTGGTTATCTGCTTTTCCTCCATGCACTCGAGCAGCGCCGACTGAGTGCGCGGCGTGGCACGGTTTATCTCGTCAGCAAGCAGTATGTTTGTAAACGCCGGTCCCTTTCGGAACTCAAAGCGCATCTCCTTCTGGTTAAATATGTTGGAGCCGGTCACATCGGACGGCAGCAGGTCGGGCGTGAACTGAACACGCGCAAACTCACCCTCGACCGTTTTCGCAAATGTCTTAGCCATCACCGTCTTTCCGGTACCCGGAACATCCTCAAGCAGTACGTGTCCCCCCGCGAGCAGCGCTATCGTCACAAGCTCGACTGTGTCGCTCCTGCCCACTATGACCTTCTGCACATTCTCGTTTATTCGCCGCGCAAGAGATGTTATATCTCTTAGTTCCATCCTTTTTCCAACCTTTCTTATCAATTGCTGTGTTCTACGCCGGTATCTGCTTCGCGAACCCATCTCCTTTCAGACGCCACCACTCTGCAAAACAAAACGGTTGACATGTCTATTATTTATATATGTAATAGTATACCACAGTTTGTTTCGATAGGCAATATTTTTTATGCACATTGTACTGTTGCCAACTTCGCCGCGCGGTGATACAATCGTTACACGTTACAAGTACATTTGTTTTTCTGCCGTGTACACGGCAGTTATTGGGGCGGTTTGACCGCACCGGAAGGGGGCTCGGAATTGCCGGTAAAATATTTCATAGTGGAAGCGTCCGCTCTTCCGGAGGTAATAATCCGGACTGCTGAAGTGACAAGGCTTTTGCAGACCCGTCGTGGCACGACGGTCGGTGAAGCGGCGCGGCAGGTCGGTATCAGCCGCAGCGCGTACTACAAATACCGCGACGCCATTCGTCCTTTTCTCGACACCAGCTCCGCTGCCGTGGTGACGCTGCATCTCATTCTTGCGGATAAGCCTGGCATCCTGTCCGGGATACTTGGTGTGTTTGCCGAACGCGGCGCAAACATTCTCACGATAAACCAGTCGATCCCGGTAAACGGGGTGGCGTCGGTCTCTATATCCGCAGACACCGCCGGCATGACCGGTGACCTAGACACGCTTATGACATGCATAGAGAACATGGACGGTGTCGAAAAGACCGAGGTAATTGCGGGTTGACCGCAAAAACTCTGCATCAATGAGAGGTACGTACAAAATGACAAAGGTTGCTATCCTCGGTATGGGGACGGTCGGCGAAGGGGTTTACACCGCTATAAAACGTAGCGCAGCGCGCGGCAGCGATCTTGAGCTGAAATACGCGCTCGATGTGCGCGACTTCCCCGGCGCTGAATTTGAAAAACTCGTCGTGCACGACTTCTCGATAATCGAGCAGGACGATGAGGTGCGCATAGTCGCGGAGACGATTGGCGGCGTGCGCGCGGCATATGAGTTCACGCGGCGCGCACTTGCAGCAGGCAAGAGCGTGGTCACCTCGAACAAGGAACTCGTTGCAACACACGGCGCGGAGCTGCTGCGACTCGCGGGTGAGAACGGCGTCAACTACATGTTCGAAGCTGCGGTCGGTGGAGGCATCCCGCTTATCCGTCCGATATGCCAGTGTCTTCATGCAAACGTGATAAGCGAGATATGCGGCATTCTCAACGGCACCACCAACTTTATACTCGACCGCATGATATCCGGCGGCGTCCCGTTTGACCGCGCGCTTGCAGAGGCTCAGGCACTCGGATATGCCGAGCTCGACCCGACCGACGACATCGAGGGAAAGGACGCGCTGCGTAAGATATGCATTCTTGCATCGATAGCATTCGGGCGCCACATATACCCTGAATTTGCACAGGCGGAGGGCATAAGCGGGATAACTTCGGAGGACGTCGCCGCAGCCGCTTCCTGTGGTTACGCAATAAAGCTGCTTGGCAGATATGTTCTCACCGACGATCGGCACTGCTGTGTTTACGTCGCGCCTCACCTCGTGGGCAGCGGAGACATCGTTGCCCACACCAACGGAGTTTTCAACTGTGTGCGCGTTCGCGGCGATATCGCGGGGGACGTAGCGTTCTACGGCAGGGGCGCGGGCGGTCTCGCGACCGCTTCGGCTGTAGTCGCCGACCTTGAGGACTGCGTTCGTTTCGGTGGTAAGACCAAACACCCATCCCTCTGGGAGGACGGGGACGCAGACTGCCTCAGTTCTACCGACCGGCTCGTCACCCGCTGGTTCGTTCGCGCAGATCGGCTCCCGGACACCACGTCTAACGGTGAGACCGTTTTTGGAGATATTCAAAAAATCGGAGACGGGGTATTTATCACCAAGCCTATGCGCTCAGACGCTTTCAAATCAGCTCTCGGCGTATTCTCCGGCGAGGCGCAGGTGTTCAGCGCCATACGCATACTTCCAGAATAGACATATAATGTGTTGAGCGTTGAAGATCGGGTGGATGCCGGGCGTTTAAGATATTGAGCATGTACGGCAGACTTCCAGGCACAGAGCTTTCAGCGCTCCAACATGGAAAGGATTGATAACTCATGGCACTAATCGTTCAGAAATTCGGCGGCAGCTCGGTCGCCAATGCCGAACGCATGAGGAACGTCGCGAAAATCGTCACCGATACATATTCGCAGGGCAACGACGTTATTGTCGTTGTATCTGCACAGGGAGACGTGACCGACGAACTTCTTGAAAAGGCGCACGAATTCAACCCGCATCCCTCCCCGCGCGAGATGGACATGCTGCTCTCCACCGGTGAGCAGGTATCGGCAGCACTGCTTGCAATGGCAATAAAAGCCGCCGGGTTTCCCGCAGTCTCTCTCAATGCATGGCAGATAGGCATGGTCACCGACTCCACCTACTCCAATGCGCGCATAAAGTCGCTCAGCGACGAGCGGATACGCGCTGAGCTCAATCGACGCAACATCGTCGTCATTACCGGATTTCAGGGTATAAACAAGTTCTACGACATCACCACCATCGGGCGCGGCGGTTCGGATACCTCCGCAGTCGCGGTCGCGGTTAAGCTGGGTGCGGATTGCTGCCAGATATACACCGACGTCGACGGCGTGTACACCGCCGACCCGCGTATAGTCCCGGATGCGCTCAAACTCGACGAGATCACGTTCGACGAGATGCTCGAGCTCGCTTCGCTCGGCGCACAGGTCCTGCACAATCGCTCGGTTGAAATGGCAAAGCGCTTCGGAATGCAGCTCGAGGTGCTCTCAAGCATGTCACACAGACCAGGCACCAAAGTCAAGGAGGTTGTCAAGAAAATGGAATCCACTCTCATCAGCGGCGTCGCTAAGGACGACAACGTCGCCTGCATAGCCCTCACCCAGCTCCAGGACCGCCCCGGCGTTGCATACCGCATCTTCTCGCTGCTCGGCGGAGCGCACATCAATGTAGACATCATTCTCCAGTCGATAGGTCGCAACGACACCAAGGACATAACCTTCACCGTCGCAAAGAACACCGCCGATGAGGCGCTTGAAATCCTCGAAGAACACAAGGACGAACTCGGCTTTGAATCGATGACCTGCGACAAGGACGTCTCGAAAGTTTCAATAGTCGGCTCCGGCATGATAAACAACCCCGGCATCGCTTCCCAGATGTTTGAAGCTCTATACAGCGTCGGAGTGAACATACGCATGATCTCCACAAGCGAGATCAAGGTCTCTGTGCTGATAGACTCGGCTGATTCCGCCATTGCAATGCGCTCTGTCCACAGCAAGTTCTTTAACCGCAATGGTGTCTGACACGACCGAAACGAAAATTCCCGCGCCGCGCACCTCCCCGGTGCGCGTCGCGAAGACTGTCGGTTTGCCGCTGCGCGCCCTCGGCGCGCTCTTCCGGTTTGTGCGGCGCGAACCGGCGCTCTCCGCCGCCGCCGCGGCGGCGGTCGTCACCGCATTCTTTGTGCCGCCCGACGCGGAGTACATCGGATATATCGACTTCCGGGTGATAGGGCTGCTCTTCTGCCTGATGACGATAGTGGCAGGTCTCGTGCGCACCGGCATATTCGCCGTACTCAGCGCACGCCTCACCGCGCTTGTGCGCGACGCGCGCCCGCTCGCCGCAGTCTTCTGCGCGCTCGCGTTCCTGTGCGCGATGCTCGTCACAAATGACGTCGCGCTCATCATGCTCGTTCCTCTCACCATAGGTCTTATGCGAACCGCCGGAACACGAGCTATGATCGTCACGGTAACACTTGAAACTGTTGCGGCAAACCTCGGCAGCATGGTCACCCCGTTTGGCAACCCACAGAATATCTACCTATACTCGAGCTACACACTGTCACCTCAGCAATTCTTTGGTGCGGTGCTCCCGCCCGCCGCTCTCTCGGTGCTGCTCATCGTCGCAGGGCTGCTGCTCGTACCCAAGGGCTGCAAAGGCAGCATATCCGACAAGCGCCCGTCACTTGCACAGAATAAGCGGCTTCTCACCGCCTCATCTGTCCTGTTTGCCGCCGCAGTACTCTCGGTACTCCGCATACTCGACTGGCGGATATGCCTTGCGCTTACCATCGCAGTATATCTCCCGCTTGACCGTCGCGTTCTCGCAGGCGCCGACTTCGGTCTTCTCGCAACCTTCGTCATGTTCTTCATATTCAGCGGAAACCTCGCACGCATAGGTCCGCTGCGTGAACTGCTCATGCAAACAATGGACGGACGTGAAATAATTCTCAGCGCCGCCGCAAGCCAGATAATCAGCAACGTCCCAGCTGCCGTCATGCTCTCCGGCTTTACCTCCAACGCCCACGCCCTGCTCATTGGCACTAACATTGGCGGACTCGGGACTCCTGTAGCGTCGCTTGCAAGCCTGATTTCCATGCGATTCTACTTCCTGTCGGAGGGAGCGGCACGCGGCAAGTACATTGCTACATTTCTCGCAATCAACTTCACATATCTTGCCATTCTCCTCGCATTCACATTTATTGTCCGGTACTGACGCACAGCAGCGGGAGCTGTTGACCACAAATTACCTTTGCAGCGCAATCCGCTGGAGAGGTAATTTTTTTACCTGTCATCGCATGGCTGAGGCGGTATTATGAGCCTTTCCTCACGTAGATGTGCGCTCTCCATAACTTCTTTTTTAATTGATATCTTTTGACAGTTGTGCTATAATATCCGCGTTGCGGGAACACTGCAACCGTTTAACAGTTTACATGGACCCGTCGCCCGGTCGTCCGGTCAGACCCGGCTGCCGCGCGGCGTTGTGATTTTTATTATTATATGTTATCATTGTTGTCGCCATAAGGTCTCAACAGACGTTGTTTATTCCCCAATTGGTTTAAACCAATTTATTCAATCTTTTCTGCGGAGGCAAACCAGTTGTCTGATATTACCAAAATTCGCAATTTTTCAATAGTTGCACATATTGACCACGGCAAAAGTACGCTTGCCGATCGCCTTCTCGAACTTTGTGGTGCGGTGGACAAGCGGGACATGGAGTCCCAGATACTCGACAACATGGAACTCGAGCGGGAGCGCGGCATAACCATTAAGGCGCGTGCGGTCAAGCTGGACTATACTGCAAAAGACGGCAACACATACACCCTCAATCTCATTGACACTCCCGGTCACGTAGACTTCAACTACGAAGTGAGCCGTTCGCTTGCAGCGTGCGAGGGAGCGCTTCTTGTAGTGGACGCCTCCCAGGGCATCGAGGCACAGACTCTTGCCAACACTTACCTCGCGGTGGACGCGGGGCTTGAAGTGTTGCCTGTTATCAACAAGATAGACCTTCCCGCAGCCGATCCGGACAGGGTCGCGGCTGAGGTTGAGGACGTGATTGGCATAGATGCGTCAGAAGCTCCGCGCATATCCGCAAAAACGGGCGAAAATGTCGCCGATGTCCTCGAATATATAGTCAAGAATGTTCCCGCACCTACCGGCGACCCGGACGCACCACTGCGCTGCCTTATTTTCGACAGCCAGTACGACCCGTACAAGGGAGTCATCGTCTATCTGCGCGCCTTCGACGGCACGCTGCGCGCGGGTGACCGTGTGCGCATGATGGCTACCGGTGCGGAGTATGATGTGGTGGAGGTCGGTCACCTCCGTCCGCTCACAATGGAGCGTCGCGATGTGCTTACGCCCGGCGAAGTCGGATATTTTACTGCGTCCATAAAGAACGTGAGCGATACTCGCGTGGGAGACACGGTCACTTTAGCCGACCGTCCCACAGAGGAAGCTCTTCCCGGCTACCGTAAGGTTCAGTCGATGGTGTTCAGCGGCGTGTATCCGGCAGATGGGTCTAAGTACCCCGACCTGCGCGACGCACTTGAAAAGCTCAAACTCAACGACGCCTCCCTCTCATATGAACCGGAGAGCTCGGTAGCGCTCGGATTCGGATTCCGCTGCGGTTTTCTCGGACTTCTGCATATGGAAATAATTCAGGAGCGACTCGAGCGCGAGTTCAATCTCGATCTCATCACCACCGCGCCATCGGTCGTGTATAAGATCCACTACACCGACGGACGAGTGGAAATGGTAGACAACCCTCTAAACTTCCCCCAGGGCGACGTGCTCGACTATGCGGAAGAGCCGTTCGTCAAGGCGAGCATCATCACCCCAAAGGAGTACACCGGCAGCATAATGGAGCTCTGCCAGGAGCGGCGCGGCGTGTTCCGCAACATGACCTATATCGCGTCTGACCGCGTTGAACTCCACTACGAACTGCCGCTAAACGAGATAATTTACGACTTTTTCGATGCTCTCAAGAGCCGTACGCGGGGCTATGCCTCGCTCGACTACGAGCTCTGCGACTACCGCAAAAGTGAGCTTGTCAAGCTTGATATCCTACTCAATGGCGACATCGTGGATGCGCTCAGCTTTATCGTTCACCGCGAAAAGGCGTACCCGCGCGCCCGCCGCATCACTGAAAAGCTCAAGGAGAATATCCCGCGGCAGATGTTTGAGATCCCGATTCAGGCCGCGATAGGCGGAAAGATAATCGCCCGGGAGACAGTCAAGGCGCTGCGCAAGGACGTCCTTGCAAAGTGTTACGGCGGCGACATCACGCGAAAGAAGAAACTGCTCGAAAAGCAGAAAGAGGGCAAGAAGCGTATGCGCTCGCTCGGCACAGTGGACGTGCCGCAGGAGGCGTTCATGGCTGTGCTCAAGCTAGACGAGTAATAAACATCATATTGTACTTGGCAAACTGGCAGGAGGTGTAGAGAGATATGGCAAAGCACAAAAGCATCGTGCGTATTGGCGGCGTCTCTCCCTCCCGCACCCGGATACCCCGGTCATCATCAGCAATCCGTTCCGGGAACTTGACCCATTCTGCTGCGCATCCCGGGTCTCAGCGGCGGCTTGGGCTTTACATACACATTCCATTCTGCCGCAAAAAATGCAGCTATTGTGACTTCTACTCACTTTCCTGCGGCGAAAGCAGTGATTTCGATACTCTCTCGGAACGGTACGCCACGGTCCTCGAGCGGCATCTCACCGAGACGGCGAAGCTCACCACATCCCCGGTGGACACCGTGTACTTCGGCGGTGGTACCCCGACTGTGCTTTCCACACGGCAGCTTACGCGATTACTTTCGGTGATAAAAAAGCGCTTTAAACTGCTCCCGGGCGCAGAAATAACGGTGGAGGCAAACCCCGAAAGCGCGCTTCCTAAGACATTGAAGGCGCTCCGCCGTGCTGGTTTCAACCGGATTTCATTAGGAGTACAATCCCTTTCCGATCACGAGCTCGAGCGGCTCGGGAGGATACATGATTCGGATACCGCAAAGCACGCTTTTCAGAGCGCCCGCGATGCGGGATTCAAAAATATAAGCATAGACCTCATGTTCGGCATCGAGGATCAGACACCGGAGAGCTGGCGTGACACACTTCGCCGTGCCATCGAGCTACATCCTGAGCACATAAGCTGCTATGGGCTGCGCGTTGAAGATGGCACTCCGCTCGCACTTCGCGCGTCCACCGCTAATCTCGCCGACGATGACACGCAGGCGGACATGTACCTTGACGCATGTGACGTCCTCGCAGATGCGGGGTACCGTCACTACGAGATATCAAATTGGGCGCAGCCCGGCATGGAGTCCCGGCACAATCTGCGGTACTGGCGACTTGAGCCGTACATTGGTTTTGGTCCGGCAGCGCACAGCGACTGTTTCGGAGCACGCTACTCGAATGTACGCGATATAGAGAGCTACATGCGCGGTATAGAACTCGGCGGCGCGGTGCTTGACGAGTACGAGGACATCGAGGAGAGCGAGCGTGCATTCGAATACGTAATGCTCTCACTGCGCACCACCGATGGGGTGGATCTCGACTCCCTTTCAAAGCGGTTTTCCGCTCCTCCGGGAGACGCGCGCGAACTGATGCGGAGCCTGACACAGCAGGAACTCGCTTCATACGAGGGCGGCGGTCGGTGGTGTTTGACCGAGCGCGGCTGGCTCATATCCAACAGCATAATTCTTAAGGTCATAGATGCTATGAGCGGTGCGGACCGACCTCAAGACAGAAACTCATGAAAAAGACATACTCCCCGATACTTATACGACTCGCGGCGGCTGCCGCGGCACTCTGCGCAACATCGGCGCTCTACCTTGTGGCGCGTGCGAACCCGGATTGGGTCTCCGGTCCATATATGGTATGGTCACGCGGCGCTATACATATTCTTGCACTCATTACCGGCTGGTTTCCGTTTTCACTTGCCGAGTTTCTGATATACGGCGGTATAGTGGCACTCACTGTCTGTACCGTTCTGACGCTTGTGCGTGTTCTCACGCACCGCCGCCAAGCGCGGTCGCTTCTGCGGCTGCTCGCAACGGTGCTTCTCATCGCTTCCTGCGCGCTTCTCTTCTACGAAGGCGTGTGGGCGCTCGGATACCATTCCAGACCGCTTGCAGATTCACTTGGATACTCCACCGCGGGCGGCTACACCCGAGACCAGCTTGCATCCGCCGCAAAGTGGATGCTCGACGCAGTCAATTCGGAGGCGGGACTCGTCGAGCGCGATGAAAACGGGGTCTGCGCCGGAGTGCCGTTTGACGAACTCTCGGACATGGCGTGTGAAAGCTGGAACACGTTAGCCTCCGAAAACGAATACTTTGCCGATTTCCACCCGGTGGCTGTCAAGCCGGTACTCGCAAGCGAGCTCATGAGCTACGCGAACATAACCGGGATATTTATAGCGTTCACCGGCGAGGCGAATCTGAACATATCCGCACCTGCAAGCTCGCTTCCGTTCACCGCGGCGCACGAACTCGCACACGCCTCGATGGTCTGCCCGGAAAACGAGGCGAACTTCGCGGCGTGGCTCGCATGCCGCGCAAGCAGCTACCACATCTTCCGGTACTCCGGCGCACTCGCCGGGTTCATATATCTGTATAACTCTCTCTACCGCGAGGATGCGGAGGCGGCATTTGACCTGTACCGCCAGCTCGACCCGCTCGTGCAGGCGGACATGGAGTACCGCTCCGAGTACTGGGCTTCATACGAGGGACCGATCGAAAAGGTGTCCACCGCCGTAAACAACGCCTATCTACAGGTCATGGCGCAACCGGACGGAGTGAAGAGCTATGGCATGGTCTCCGACCTTCTCATCGCTGCATATCTCAGCGACCCGCTCAGCGCCTACTGAGCGGCATTCCAAAGTACCCAACGAACCTTGGGGTTTTTAGATAGTATATTAAAAAACAGGAGGAACAATATGAAACACGATTTCACAACCGTAATATCACGCAAGGAGATGTGGTCGGCAAAGTGGCTGGGAATGTACTCCGAGGCCGAGAAGCTCGGCGTCACGCTTCCCGAGGGCACTCTGCCCTACACTGCGGCGGACATGGAGTTTAAGAACGCACCCGAGATAACCGAGGGTCTTGCCGAATTTGCGCGCAACACCATTTTCGGCTACACCATGGCTTCCGACGCCTACTATGAGGCGGTCATGGGCTGGCAGGAGCGCCGCCACAACTGGAAGACCGAGCGCGACTGGATTGTCTTTTCCCCCGGCGTTGTCCCGTCGATAGCCAACGGCGTGCGTGCATTCACCGAACCGGGCGACGGTGTTATAATCCTCACCCCGGTCTACTACCCCTTCTACACCTCCATCACCGACAACGACCGCAAGGTCGTCCGTTGCCCGCTTCTCGTTGAGAATGGTCGTTACGTCATCGACTTTGACCTGCTTGAGAAGCTCTGCCTCGATCCCGCGAACAAGGCTCTCATCATGTGCAGCCCGCACAACCCGGTCGGTCGTGTCTGGACCCGTGAGGAGCTCGAAAAGATCTCCGAGCTGACCCTGCGCGGTGGCGTGTTCGTCATCTCCGACGAGATACACAACGACCTCATCATGCCCGGCTTCACCCACACCTGCTTTGCGACTGTTTCGCCAGAGGCCGAGCAGAACTCGATGATATGCACCGCCCCGTCCAAGACTTTTAACCTCGCCGGTCTCCAGACCTCGAACATATTCATCCCAAACAAAGAGCGCCGCGAGAAATACCGCCAGGTCATTGGTCACTCGAGCCTCAACGTATTCGGAATGAAGGCCTGCGAGCTTGCGTACACCCGCGCCGAGGGCTGGCTTGACGAGCTGCGTCTTGTCATCGACGCCAACCGCCGCCTGGTTGAGGACTTCATGATCAACCGCATCCCGAAGATCCATGTCTACCCGCTCGAGGGCACCTATCTCCAGTGGTGGGACTGCCGCGCTCTCGGCATGGACGCAAAGGAACTCGAGACCTTCATGAAGACCAAGGCGTGCTTCTACCTCGACGAGGGCACGTTCTTCG
>CALXFK010000044.1 GCA_944387575.1 uncultured Clostridia bacterium | reverse complement strand
GTCCGGGGTTATCTGTTTGCGGCGTGCGCGCGGCGGCGCAGCACCACCACCGTCCCGGCTGTAATCAGCGCCACGCCCGCGGCGACCGGCGCAATCACAACCCACGGGGACTGCTCCGGCTCGGGCGGAGCCGGTTCGGGGTCGGGCGCCATCGGCGTGAAGTTCATGTAGGACAGACCGCCTCCGATTCCGGTGATAGTCGCCCCCTGCGCCTCCTTCTCCGCTAACCACTCCCGCTGCGAACGGATGGACGCCTGCTCGAAGCCTATCAGCCCAGCCGGGTCTATCACACCGAGCTCGCTTTTGTGGGACACGAACACCTTCCCGCCGTTTTCGGTGTCCGCTGCGACTATGCACTCGCCCCTCCTGTAATCCAGCATGACCGGACCTGTAAAGGTCTCGTCATCCGTCTCCTCCGCAAACTGAATCAGCGAATCCATTTCGCGCGACCCGCCCGGATATACGGCTCCGAGCACAAATTTAGTGTCGCCGTTTTCATCGGTCATTTTTGACACCTGCAAAGTAGACACCGCGGTGCCATTTGTGCAGACAAAGAAGAACCAGACGTTGAAAGGATACATGACCTCGGCGAAATTGCTGCCGTCCGACTGCATCACCTTATCGTCGTTAAAAAAACCCCAATCCTGATACCCGCCGACTATGGTACTGTTGCTGCTGTCGACATCCTCCAGCTCAGCGAGGTCTTCGCTTATCTGCGAGAACGCATACGCGTTCGGGTAGAGCCCCGCCGCCGCCTCCCACGCACCGGGCGGCGCGTATGAGTCGGGAAGCCCGTACGGCTGCGGCGCGCGGTATTCCCCGCTCTCAAATTCTGAGAGCATGTTCTCGCGTATACGTTCAAACCTCGCCTCATAGTCCTGAGTGTCTGCCGCCCGCGCGGACAGGGGCGTCACGCTCAGCGCCGCAGCCAGAACCGCAGCGAGCGCGGATATGTACCTCCTGCGCATAATGACACCTCCTGATATGCGTATCATTCACTCGGCATACGTTACCCGCTTTCCAAAACCGTTTCACATTTTCCCTTTATCTAAATTATATACTATTTGCGCCTTTATGTCAACGTTTTTGCGCACTATATACAAAGCGAGACGGGGCAACTGCCTCCGTCTCGCTTTGATTTACCTTACAGGTCGTCCGCGTCCTGCGTCGGGTACTCGAACGGGTCGGCGGGGCGACCGGTGTAGCAGCCCTCCGGGTCGGTTTCCGGCGAACAGAAGGACGTGAGCTCGGACGCCTTGCGCTGCGGGTCGCCTTTTGCGCCCTTGGGCGGTTTCGGTTTCTTCATAACTTCCTCCCTTTCGGTGCGGGATTGACAGTTCTATTCTGGCGCACCGCTCGCGCATTATGCGAGGGAATATTTTCAGATTTTGTAATTTTGCGCGCATGGAGGAAGCACTATTCGTTCCGCTCGACCACTATCCGCACGCGGTACTTCGGCGCGCGCAGCATCGGCGCACCTGGTGCGCTGTCCAGGCTCTCGCCCCGGAACGCCGAGAGCGCAAGCCCGGTTATCCCCATTCCGAGCACCGTGCCCGCCGCGCCTCCGAAGTACGGGAACTCGGCGCCCGCAACCGTATACCCGAGGCACCAAAGCGTACTGAACGCCGCCTGCACGCAGAGAGTTACCAGCACCGCGAGCACCACCGCGCGCCCGAGCCCGTCCCGCTGTCTCATGCAGCGGTATACAATGAGTATCGCGACCGCCGCGAACGCAATCACCACCGCGAAAAACGGCAGCCACCCGAGCTTGTACACGACCGTCGTGAGTATCGCGTCGGCGTCATGACCGGGCACGGTGCGCTCGTAGTCAAGGTCGGACTCCGCGCCGCCCACCATCCGCGACTCCGCAAGCGCCCCGCGTATCACAGTCGCGGCGTAGCCCATTCCGCTCGGGTCGCGCTCGGGGTGCAGCGCGGCGTCCATCCGACCGGTGCCGAGCGCCACAAACGCCGCCCCTACCAGCGCCGCCGCACAGAGCGCAGCCGCAAGAGCGGTCCACCCCCGTCCGACGCCGAACCAGTTGCCCCACGCCGCGCACCCGAGCAGTACCGCACCGGTGACAAGCAGCACGCCAAGCCCGACAAGCGACGGCGCGAGTATACACAGCATTGCGGGCGGAATAAGCCCCGCAAGCGCGAATATCAGCCCCGTCCACCCCCGGCGGCGGCAGAAATACACCCAGAACGCATACCCGACCGGGTACAGAAAGAGCGCCGCGTACCGCCCGTACCGCCATACCCCCTGCACGCCGGGCGAGAACAGCGCCGCAAGCACCCCCGCCGCAAGCGTCCCCGTGTACACCTTTCCCGCGTGCCGCCCGAGCCGCGAGCAGTCGAGGAAGTACCCGCCAATCAGCGCCCCGCAGCCCACAAGAAATCCGGTCACCGCCTTTGCCGGGTCGATGTTCAGGTAGTCCGACCCCCAGTTCAGGCTGAGCCACACGCGGAGCGCCGTCCCCGCAAGCGCAATCAGAATCACCCCCGCAATCAGCACCCACTGCGGGCGCGGGCGGTGAATGCGGTCGAGCTCCGCGCCGACCGCCACCGGGTCGCCCATCTCCTCGACCGCGAGCCGCTCCGCCTCCGCGTCCTCCCGACCTTCCGACGCAAACGCCGCCCGCTGATCCTCAAGGTGCTGCCGCAGTTCGGCGGTAACCACCTGCCGCGCGCGCTTCCACCGCACCTGCTCCGCCACACACTCTATATACTCCGCTATCGTCCTACGCTCCTGCACTGCACTCAACCCCCTTCAACACCCGGTAAACCGCCCGCGAATATGCCTCCCACGTCTCCTCCTTCTCGGAAAGCGCCAAGCGCCCCCGCCCGGTGAGGTGGTAGTACCGCCGCGGTTTCCCCGCCGCAGCCTCCCGCTCGTACGCCTCAACAAGCCCCTTCTCCTCGAGACTGTGCAGCAGCGGGTAGAGCGTTCCCGCCTTTAAATGGAACGTGTCGTCCGAACGCCGCCGCAGCTCCTCGGTCATCTCATAGCCGTACTTGTCCCCGCCCTCGAGCAGCTTCATGACAAGCATCGCCATGCTGCCGCTCACAAGGCTCCGGTCAATCTCGCGCTTCATATCCGCCCTCCTTCGCTTTATATAGGTTATCTATATATCGGATTATATATCGGTCGCCTATATATGTCAAGGGGGGATAGGCGCCGAATCTGTATTTCAAAAATCTTGATTGCAGCCGCAAAATATGTTAAAATTTAGGTGGAAATATTCCGGGCGGTATTGACAGAGGTGCGGTATTGGCAGAGGTATGGAGGTGCCCGCTATGGACAGGAAAGGTAAATGTATAGTGCTGCTCGCGGCGGCGCTCGCGCTGTCGGTGGTTCTGAACGTCGTCCTTATCTGGCAGCGGCAGACGTCGGAGAGCGGCTGCGAGAGATTGGAGCGGTATGTAGAAAACACTCTCAAAGAGTGCATGGGGGCGGTGCACAGCGGGCTTGAACAGATGCTCACCGACGCGGCGGGGGCGCTGGACGGCGGCGACGCCTACATAGAGGAGAATTTCGGCTCGGTCGACCAGTTTCTGCAATCGGTCTCTTCGTCGCTCTACGAGCTCTCGGCGGGCATGGTCGAGCAGTCGGAGCTCACCGATGCGCTCGACGACGATGGGGGGTACTACTCAGCCGTCCCGACCGTCCCGATAAAGACGATTGCCCGCCACTTTGAGAAGTATGGGCAGACTGGCGATACGCAGTACGCGGAGATAGAGGACGCGCTTGCGGAATACCTCGTGTTTCTCGAAATTACCGGCACGGTGTACACCCCGGCGGCGGAGAGTCTCAGCCCGGAGACGAGCGTCGGCATACTGCTCGACCTCGAGGACCACCTCTCCTCATACGTGAGGATACAGGAGACATTCGAGGCGCTGGACGAACGGTTCTGGTGACGGTATATCCGGAGGGGAGGCGACCGCCATGGATAGGAAAAATAAATGTATAGTGCTGCTCGCGGCGGCGCTTGCGCTCGCTCTGTTTTTCGACGTCCGGTTCTGGCTGCAGGCGCGCTCGCGCGGCGAGGCTCTCTCGCGGGTGGAGACCGAGGCGGTGGAGCGCATGAGAACCGGAATAATCGAGACGCGCAACCACCTCGAGTTCATGCTCTCCGGCGTGACCGAGGCGCTGAACGGCGGCGGTGTGCGCGCGCCGGACGACTACCTCGCCACCGCGCGCGACCAGCTCGACATATTGGAAAACAAGGTCCTCCGTCAGATAGAGCTCTCAAACTTTCTCGACCCGCAGGGCGAATTCAAGCTTGGAACCAACCGCTTGCTCATCACATTACGCTCCACCCTGCACGTCATCACCAGATGGCTGGACACCACCCCGCCCGTGCAGGAGTACGCCGACATCCGTCCGGAGCTTCTCGACTTCCGCGAGTTCCTCCGGCTCACGCACGATACATACTCCGGCGTGGCGGAGACGCTCGAGGCTGACGGCGGCGACAGCGCGGAGACGATGCTCTACACGTTCCACGAACTGACTTCTGAAATTAACATCAATGCCGGGTATTTCAGCGACCTGCGAAATTTCTTCGGAAAGGGCGACCGCTGACCCCGGCGGCGCATAAACTCATAAACGCATGAAAAGAGGAGAGGCTCGCGCCTCTCCTCTTTACTCAGTAATCCTTTTCTATTGTCCGCACGACGTATGCGATAACACCCCAGATAAGCGCGAGAACACACAGCTCCGCAAAATCCCGAAATCCAATTTTTCCGTACATCAGAAATCCGAACGCGCACACAGCCGACACCACGCACAAAATCGTGCAGAGCCACTTTACCCTTTGAAGTTTATACACCGCTTTTCCCCCTTTTGCCACATTTTATCATATTCAGTGCATATGCGCTCTCGGTAACACGCCAAGCCGTCATCAGCCTCACCCGGTCTAACCGAGCATCTCCGCTATGCCGATTCGGCGGTAGTAGTCATTTTCGAGGATTTTCACCGAGTATTTGAACAGCTCGCGCACCTCCGAAAAGGTCTCGGCGACGTACCCCTCCGGCGTCTCCACGCCGTCCGCCGGCGTCCAGGTGTCGGTACGCGCGTTGTACCGCCCGTATTCGGTTATGAAGCTCCGGTTAGACAGCACTACAAGCCCGGGGCTTGTGGACAGGATGTCCCGCCCCGCGAGCAGCCGGGAGTCGTAGTCCAGCCCGAAGAGGTTGGAGAGGGTCGGAATTATATCGAGCGACGAGCAGGGCTTGTCCACCACGATCGGCTCCTCCATATCCCCAGACCAGATTATCAGGCTGCTGTGCATCAATTCGAAGTCCCGGTCTATCTCCCCGCCGTAGAACTCGTTCCAGGTGTCCGGCGACATCCCGTACGGGTAGTGGTCGCCCGAAATGCAGATGACCGTGTTCTCAAGCTCGCCCGCAAGCTCGAGCTGCTCAAGCGTGTACTCAAGCGCGCGGTCAAGCTCCATGTTGCACGCGAGATACGCCCGCGCCTCCTCGCTCATGTCGAGGTCGGCGACCTCGTCGCGGTGCTTGTACGCCATTGCGTTGCCGCCGAAGCTGTAATTCATGTGCCCGCTCACCGTCATGTAGTAGTTGTGGAACGGCTTCTCTCCGGCGAGCGCCTGCGGCAGCGTCTTTTCCATCATCTCGAGGTCGCTCTCGGGCCAGCTCCGAACCACGTCGAGACCCTTGCCGAGACCGTAGTAGTCATAGCCCATGTTCGGGTGCGAGATGTCGCGGTTGTAGTAGGTATAGGTGTGATTGTGGTAGGCGGTGGTGACATACCCCTCCGCGCGGAGCTGGTTTCCCATGCAGAACGGCATTGAGTTCGACCCCGACCGCTTGAACGACCTCACCGACGCGGACGGAATGAGCCCGGTACACGCGACATACTCCCCGTCGGTCGTGGATTTCCACCAGAGCGGGTTATAGAAGTTGTTGAACACGAACCCCTCGTTTGCGAGCTTATACAGCGTCGGGGTGTACTTCTCATTTACCGCGTACCGCCAGAACCCCTCCGCGGTGAAAAACAGCAGGTTCTTCCCCTCGAACATGCCGGTATACTCGTTCTGCATGGTCGGCTCGCGGGAGGCGAACCACTCGTGCATACCCGCGAGCTGCGGGTCGCTCTCCGTGAGCGCCGCAAAGTCGATGTCAAGCATGTTTGGCTCGTACACCACCGGGGTGGGGGTGGGTTCGGGGGTGACCTCCGGCGTCTTGGTCTCGGTCGCGGGCGCGGGGGTGCGGGTCGGGGTGGGGGCTGGGGTCGTGATGGGGGTCGCGGGGGGCTCGGGGACGCGGAGCAGTTCCTTCATCGAGTCGCCGAACACCGTCCGTTCGAAATCGAGCCGGAGCGTGGTGAGTACCCCGAAATTAGGCACCATCAGGTCGGGCAGCAGCTCACCGCGGTACAGCTCCCGCGGGCTTATCCCACTGCCACCCGCGCCCTGCACCACCGCCGCCGCCGCACACTGCACCGTGAGCGACGCGGCAAGAAGCGACGCGGCGGCGCATCTGCTGAGCCGCGCAAATATTCTCTCGCGCCCCGCCTCTCTCCGACCGGCACGCTTTACAAACCGTTCCCTCAGCCGCGACGAGCACACGCATGTGGCTATAAGCGGAACGAGCATCGGCAGCAGCACCGGCAGCGACTTCCATATCCCGGTGAACATCTCTCGCCAGTAATTCCCTACCGCGTCCCCCGCCATCGACAAGCTGTCCAACACCAGAAACGTCCGGAAAATCTTGAAATAAACCGCCTGAACCATGTACCACAGCGTAAGAAACGAAACTATGACAACGGCGGCACGGCGGTTTCCACGCTCTGCCCAGAGCGAGCACACGCAGGCGCACAGGAGCCCCGCCGCCACGCTGAACAGCAGCGTGTACACAAGTCCCCTGCCAAAAACGCTCCCGAAACTCCATATCCTCACCGCGCACTCCATCCAGAGTATCGCCGCCGAGAACATCAGGCTCCGCGGAAGTATCGCCGCCAATGTGGCGCGCAGCCTCTCTCGCATGTCATTCACCTCACGTAAGTGTTTTTTCACTATTCTAACGTGACATATGACATATTGCAACACAATTCGACAATTTGTCCGGCGTTCACCCCTCAAATTCCCGAACCCGCGTCAGCTTCACTCCCCCGCGCTCCCGTTTAACAGCTCCATCGGTCCGCTGTCCTCAAATATGAAATGACTGTCGGTCAGCCGCTCCTCCACTATCTCCCGGTTCAACTCGAGGTCGAGTATGCCGACCTTGACCGCACTGTACGTCTGGGAGATACTCACGGTCATCACGATGTCATATTCGTCCATAAGCTCGCCCACCGTCGCGGCAAGCTCCTGTAACTCGATAAGCGATATGTCGGTATACTCGAACAGGACGACCGGCGGCTCGTCCTTTGCGCTTTCGCTCTCCGAAACGACGTCGGACATGTTTTCGCACACGAACTCCTCCAGTTCCTCCGACCCCTCCACAATTTTTATCACGAGGTCGTTGTTTTCCGAAATGTACGCCCCGCCGTACCCGTCCGGGTACCAGTCCGGACCGAAGTCCCTGTCGTACAGGTCTCTAAAGTCGTCAAACAGTCCGGCGGCGGCGGAGTTTTTCATGTAGGCGGGCGGAAATTTATACCCCCGCACCCGGTCGGTCACCTCCGGGGCGTCGTCCGGCACCGCATACATCGGCACGCTCATAACCGGCGGCGAGGCGGGGATGGCGGACGCCGTCGAGGTCGGAGTCTGGGTCGGGGTCGGGGTCGACTCCGTCTCCGGGGTGACGACAGCGGACGGCTCCTCCTCGCCCCCCGCATGGGTGTCCGCCTTCCCGCACGCGGCAAGGAACAGCAATATAATAATTATTGCAAGAATACGTCTCATTTTATCCACTCCTTCCTGTCACGATAACAAAATCACCGCACCCGCGCGCCGCACGGCTTTATGGGTCAAAACAGGGGAGCCTCGCGGCTCCCCTGCCTAAATAACGTTCACTCACATATAAATACATAAACCTGCGCATAGCTCTGGTCGAGCACGATATTCAGGCTCGATGCGTCCCCGCCCTCCGGCATGGACTGACCGCCGCCGTATATCCCATAGCCGGTGTATGCGCTCCACGCCTGCTGCATCACGACTTCATTTCCCGGTTCCCCTCCGGCGTTCGCCGACGAGATACATTTACCGAACTTCCCGGTCGCCGCAGCCACAAGGTCCTCATAAATCTCCCTGATGTCTCCCTCGGTTATGCACAGCGTTATCTGGTCGCAGGTCTGCGATGCGCCATCGGTGCGCACCCGGAACATCAGCGACGCCTCGTACCCCTCAATGCTCGCCGGTGCGTCCGCCACCCACTGCGTGACCGAATCAGTGTACGCCTCCTCGGTGTATTTGAGTCCGTACTCCTTCAGCGTGTCCGCAAGCTCGTCAGCCCCGAGCGGCACGGCGAGCTTATCTATACAGAACCGCTGCTCGTCCGCCGAATAGAGCGAACCCATGTCGAAATCGGTGGAGAGACCCTGCTTCTCCGAGCACCCCGCGAGCACGGCGAGCAGAAGCACCGCGCAGAACAGAAGAAGTTTCTTTGTACGCGTCATACGCGTCACCGCATTTCGCGGCTCATCAATTATATCGTGTATTCTTATGTTGGCACCACCATTATATTATATTTTTCACAAAAAGTCCAGCATCTCCGCAAAATAATTGTAAGGTTTTGTCAAACAGTTGACAACACAGCGGCACGCTCCCGGCAGCGGGCGTGCGGCGGGCTGCCGCTCTGCGCCTCAGCTTTTCTCCCATAAACCCACCTCGCGCCAGTGTTTTTTAAACTATATTGTATCTTCCCTTTCGTTCTTTTGCAACATCGCTCGACGCGTATTTTGCGCAGGGCGCACGAACTGCCTGCAAGTTCAGCTCATGCGCCCACATTAAATATATACCTATACCGCCCGCCGGCCTGCACTCACGACACCGCCACCACGACTGCCGGTATCGACTCCGCAAGGCTAATCGTCAGGGTGGAGCTGTCCCCCCACTCCGCCTGAACAGAGTCCGCCGAAGGAACTTCCTCTCCGGGCTTCACAATGCCGTGCTCGGTGTAGGCGTTCCAGCGAAACAGCAGCTTCTCCCCGCCGACCGCTTCAAAGCTGTCCTCGCCGAACAGCTCGGTCGCAGCGGCGGTGATTTCCTCGAAAATCTGCCCGAGGTCACCGTCCTCAATCAGCAGCGTTATCTGCGTGACGGTCTCCGGGTCGCCGCCAATGTTAAAAACCAGCGACGCCGCGTACCCCTCAATGCTCGCCGGAGCCGTCACCACCCACTGCGTGACCTCGTCGTTGTACACCTCCTCGGTGTACTTGAGTCGGTACTCCTTCAGCGTTTCCGCAAGCTCGTCAGCCCCGAGCGGCACGGTGAGCTTATCTATACAGAACCGCTGCCCGTCCGCCGAATAGAGCGAGCCCATGTCGAACTCGGTCGAGAGACCCTGCTTCTCCGAGCACCCCGCGAGCACAGCAATCACAATCGCCGCGCAGAGCAGGAACGCAAGAATTTTCCTTGTGTGTGTCATACGTGTCACCCCTTCTCTATTTCGTATAAATTACATCCACACTTTGCCATCTCCATTATACAGTTTTTTAGACAAATTTGCAAGTAATTTTTAAATTCTTTTGTGCGTTTTGTCAAACATTTGACAATACCAGCCCGCACAAAAAACCGCAGCAAAGCGGACTTTGCCGTCTCTACACAAAAACCGCAACACGCCCCCCAAACCGCGAAAAGGTGGTAGCGACCGCGAGCCGTCGTGAAACCGCCCCCACAAAACCGCAACACGACCCAGCTTCAGCCGCGAAAAGGTGGTAGCGACTGCGAGCCGTTGTGAGGGCGTTTACAACCGAACAGGCGAGCCGAGCGTGCCTTTTCGCGGAAAGGAGCGTCGACGGAGTTTGTGAGAGACGTCCCTTCACCGAAGGGGCGTCTCGAACGGTACGACGTCGTAAGCGACGCGGAGCGGGCGACGGAATTTGTGAGGGACATCCTTTCACCGAAGGGGCGTCCCGAACGATATGACGTCGTAAGCGACGTGGAGCGGGCGGCGGAGTTTGTGAAAGGCTCCCCTTCACCGAAGGGGAGCCTTGAACGATATGACGTCGTAAGCGACGTGGAGCGGGTGATGGGAATCGAACCCACGTATTCAGCTTGGGAAGCTGATGTTCTGCCATTGAACTACACCCGCGTTTGCCCGGATAGTATAGCACACTTTTGCCGGGCTTGCA
>CALXFK010000043.1 GCA_944387575.1 uncultured Clostridia bacterium | reverse complement strand
AGAGCGCGCTTGTAAGAATATCGATTGCAAACGGCACACATGCGATAACATGTGCGCTTTTCGCGGCGTGCGAGCCGGGAAGCGTCCTGCTGTCCGCCGTCGGCGCGCCGTATGACACGCTGCACGGCGTCATAGGCATAGAGGGCGGGTACCACGGTTCGCTCAGGCACTACGGGGTCGGGTACCGCGAGGTGGCGGTTACCGCGGACGGGAAGCCGGACCTTGAGGCAATATCGCGGGCGGCGGCTGCGGCTGATGTCGGCGCGGTGCTGGTGCAGCGTTCGCGCGGGTACTCGTCGCGCGCGAGCCTGTCGGCGGATGAGATAGATCGGATAGTGGACGAGGTTCACCGGGTCAATCCGCGCGCCGTTGTAGTGGTGGACAACTGTTACGGGGAGTTTGCGGACACGCACGAGCCGCACGGCGACCTCGTGTGCGGTTCGCTCATAAAGAACCCGGGCGGGGGAATCGCGCCCTGCGGCGGGTATATAGTTGGCAGGAGCGAGCTTGTGGAGCGGGCGGCGTTCCGGCTCACCGCGCCGGGTCTCGGCGGGGAGGTCGGGGCGACGCTTGGTCAGTCGCGGTTGCTGTTTGAGGGATTGTTCCTCGCGCCGCATACCGTCGCTCAGGCGAAAAAGACGATGATGTTTGCTGCGAAGGTGCTCGAGGACGCGGGGTGCGCGGTCGCGCCCGGTCCGTTCGAGGAGCGGCACGACATAATACAGACGGTCGAGCTTGGTTCGCCGGAGAGGCTTGAGGCGTTCTGCCGGGGTATCCAGGCGGGGTCGCCGGTGGACAGTTTCGTCACGCCCGAGCCCTGGCCGATGCCCGGTTACAACTGCGACGTCATAATGGCTGCGGGGGCGTTTGTGCAGGGGTCGTCGATAGAGCTGAGCTGCGACGCTCCGATGCGCGAGCCGTACCGCGCCTATATGCAGGGCGGGCTCACGTATGAGAGCGGGAAGGCGGCGGTGCTGCTCGCGCTCGACGGCGTTTTGAAGGCATGACCATTCTCGGTATTGATCCCGGCGTCGCGATAGTCGGTTACGGCGCAGTCGGGTATGCGGGCACGCGCTTTGAGCACCTGCGCCATGGAGTAATACGCACAAAGGCGGGGCTTCCGCTCACACGGCGCCTCACCGAGATCTCGGACGATCTGAAGGTCCTGCTCGACATGCTCAAGCCGGACGCGGTGAGCGTCGAGGAACTGTTTTTTACGAAGAATGTCACCACCGGTATCTCGGTCGCGCACGCGAGGGGGGTAATCCTGCTCGAGTGCAGCAGGTACGGCGTGCCGGTGTACGAATATACGCCGATGCAGGTAAAGCAGGCGGTCACCGGTTACGGGCTTGCCGAGAAGAAGCAGGTCATGGAGATGACCCGACGGATACTCGCCCTTGAGAAGGTCGCCCGCCCGGATGACGCGGCGGATGCGCTTGCGCTCGCCATCTGTCACGCGCACTCGCGCGGCGCGGCGGAAAACGCGATTTAGCGGGGGATTTCTGAATGTTTTACTATCTTGACGGCACAGTGGCGCACATCGAGCAGTCGCTCGCGGTGATAGACGTGGGCGGGGTCGGGTTCTCCTGTGCCACCTCCCAGATGACGCTGCGCGAGCTGGATGTCGGTTCGCGCGCACGGCTGTACACGCATGTCGTGATACGTGAGGACGCATTTGATATTTACGGATTTTTCACACAGGAGGAGCTGAACTGCTTTCGGATGCTCATCGGGATTTCGGGGGTCGGTCCGAAGGCGGCGCTCTCGATACTGTCCGGGTCGAGCCCGTCGCAGCTCGCAATGGCGGTGATAACCGGCGACGAGAAGCTGCTCACCTCCGCGCCCGGGATAGGCAAGAAGATAGCGCAGCGGATAATCCTTGAACTGAAGGACAAGATGACAAAGTCCGAGCTTGAGGGCGCGTCGTATGACGCGGCGGCGCAGCTTTCGGCGCAGCCGGCATCTGCGGCGGAGGCGGAGACCGCGCTTGCGGTGCTCGGGTACGACCGCCGCGAGATAGCTGCTGCGCTCAGCGGTATCGACGCAAGCGTCCTCACCACCGAGGAGGTCGTGCGTCTCGCTCTAAAGAAACTGGTACGGATTTAGTGTTTGCAGGTGTGTAGATGAGTATTGAGTTTGACGATACTGAACAGCGGGTCGTCTCGGCGGGGCGGATGCTGGAGGACGGATTTGAGCAGTCGCTGCGCCCAAAGCAGCTTTCAGACTATATTGGGCAGGACAAGACACGCGAGAAACTCTCTATCGCGATAGAGGCGGCAAAGCAGAGAGGGGACGCGATGGATCACGTCCTCCTGTACGGTCCGCCCGGTCTCGGAAAGACCACGCTTGCCGGGGTCATAGCAAACGAGATGGGCGCGGAGATACGCATAACGTCAGGTCCGGCGATAGAGAAGGCGGGCGACCTCGCGGCGCTTCTCACTAACCTGAACCAGTACGACGTGCTATTTATCGACGAGATACACCGTCTCAACCGCTCGGTCGAGGAGATACTCTATCCGGCGCTCGAGGATTACGCGCTCGATATAATAATAGGCAAGGGACCGTCGGCGCGTTCGATACGGCTCGACCTGCCGCGTTTCACGCTTATCGGGGCGACCACCCGCGCCGGTCAGATTTCCGCGCCGCTGCGCGACCGGTTTGGGGTACTGCTGCGGCTCGACCTCTATGAGGCGCAGGAGCTCATGCAGATAGTGCTGCGCTCGGCGGCGATACTCGGTATCAAGATAGAGCGGGAGGGTGCGCTCGAGATAGCCCGCCGTTCGCGCGGTACCCCGCGCATTGCAAACCGCCTGCTCAGGCGGGTGCGCGACTATGCGCAGGTGCGCTCGGACGGGGTCATAACAAAGACGGTCGCGGACGCCGCGCTCGGGATGCTCGAGGTGGACGAAATAGGTCTGGATGCAACCGACCGTCGGATGCTTGAGAGTATAATATTCAACTTCGGCGGCGGTCCGGTCGGGCTTGAGACGCTCGCCGCCACGATAGGCGAGGAGTCGGTCACGCTAGAGGACGTATATGAGCCGTATCTGCTTCAGCTCGGCTTTATAAACCGCACTCCGCGCGGAAGAATGGCAACACGGCAGGCGTATGAACACCTCGGCGTGCCGTACACGGCGGTGCAGCCCGGGCAGTCACAGATGCCGCCCGAGCAGCAGAAAATTGACATCTGAGTAGTAAAGTACCAGGTTGCTCTTGACTTTACTGCCGCTATGCAGTAAAGTATCAATGTACTTTCGCTTTTGGAGGAGAAAATGGCACGTTTGTTCGGTACCGATGGTATTCGCGGGGTCGCAGGCGACTTTCTCGACGCGGCGCTTGCGCTGCGCACAGGAGCTGCCGCCGCGACAGTACTCACCGAGTCCACGTCACACCGTCCGCGCATAATCATCGGAAAGGACACCAGGATTTCTTCGGATATGCTCGAGAGCGCGCTCGCTGCCGGTATCACATCGGTGGGCGGGGATGTGCTTCTCGTGGGCGTCGTGCCTACCCCGGCGGTCGCTTTCCTCACTGTCCGCCTCGGCGCTGACGCCGGTATAATGATCTCCGCTTCACATAACCCCTTTGAACACAATGGAATCAAAATATTTGATGCGAACGGCTACAAGCTGCCCGACGAGATGGAGGACCGCATCGAAAAGCTGATAACCGACGGCGTGCCCGGCAAGACCGGCGCGGACATCGGCAGGGTATACCATGAAGTGAACGCCGCCGCAAGCTATTCTGAGCACGTCCGCTCCTGCGCCGAGAACGATATGAGCGGTCTGCGCGTGCTTATCGACTGCGCAAATGGTTCCGCGTCCCGCACCGCACGTGATATCTTCGGCGGTTTTGCGGCACAGGTTGACATAATATCGGACGCTCCTAACGGCGTGAATATAAATCTCGACTGCGGCTCGACCCATCTTGGGGCGCTCGCAGAGAGGGTGAAAGCGGGCGGGTACGATGTCGGTATCGCGTTTGACGGGGATGCCGACCGCTGTCTCGCGGTAAACGAGCGGGGGGAGCCGGTTGACGGCGACCATATAATGGCGATAGTCGGGCGTGAACTGATGAGGCGGGGCAGGCTCGCGGGGGACACGATAGTGGCGACCGTGATGTCGAACCTCGGGTTCCACAAGTTCGCCCAGGCGAACGGGATGAAGGTAATAGCCGCCCCGGTCGGGGACAGGTACGTGCTCGAGGAGATGCGGAAGGGCGGTTTCGTGCTCGGAGGCGAGCAGTCGGGGCATCTGATATTTCTCGACTACACCACCACCGGCGACGGGCAGCTCACCGCGGTACTTTTCCTCGGGATGCTCGCGGCGAGCGGGAAGAAGCTTAGCGAGCTTGACAACGAGATCAGGCAGTACCCGCAGATACTGCGGAACGTTACGGTTCCGGCGAGCGTCAAGCATCGGCTTGCGAGTGCCCCGGAGGTCGTCTCGGCAACGAAGGAGGCGGAGGCGATGCTCGGCGAGGGTCGGATACTCGTCCGCCCGAGCGGTACGGAGGCGCTTGTTCGCGTGATGGTCGAGGGTATTGAGGCGGACCGGGTGGAGCGCGCGTGCGCGCATGTCGTCGCCGCAATAGAGAGTGTAAAAGAGTAAAAAATAAGCCCCGGCTGACCGCCGGGGGGATATCGGGGTGTTGCGCAGTTGGTAGCGCGCCTGCTTTGGGAGCAGGAGGCCCGGGGTTCGAGTCCCCGCACTCCGACCACCTTCACAGAAAAACCGCCCGAACAGGCGGTTTTCTGTGTTTTTTGTTCTGCTTTGCAGTTTGTACAGTGCTTTTTGCGGTGGTTCAAGGGGTAAAAAGTGGTGGGAGTACGAGCGGCTGAAACAGCCAGATTCCTAACCCATACCTAATTTACAAAAGTGGACGATGTAGTAGTCCGCCAATTGCAGCAGATGGAGCCCCGGGATGGTCTGGCACCCACGCTCATAGCGGGAATAAACGGTCTGGCTGATTCCCAGGATTTCCGCCACATCCTCCTGCCGCAGGGCTTTATCTTCACGCAAATCTTTAAGTCTTTGAAAATACACACGGCCCACCGTCCTTAGTACTTATTGATTCTATTGACAATATTTTAAAGCGCTGCTTTTACCCCACTCTCTCGAACGATATCACCTTATACCGGCTCTCCTCCGGCGGGTGAGGCGGCTCCGTTTACGGCTTGGTCGTGACCGCTTCCATGAAGCCGCCGCACTTCTCTGCATATCATTGGAGATGTGCTTATAGGTGTTGAGAGTGAACCCGGCGCTGCAGTGACCTCAAAGGATGGATGACCTGCGGTACAACCAGAAAAGAAGGAGCGTCTGTTATGCGGATACTTATGCTGGGAAACAGCCTTACCTTTTACAACGATATGCCCCGGATGCTCGCAGAGCTGACCGGGGCGGAGGTGGTTCAGCACACACGCGGCGGTGCGCGGCTCTCCGAACACCTGAACCCCGCCGCCCGGCTGGGTGCGCTTACGCAGGCTGCGCTGCGGGAGGAGCGCTGGGACTTTGTGGTTTTGCAGGAGATGAGCCATGGACCTGTGACCGCGCCCGACCGCTTCTTTTCAAGCGCCCGGCGGCTGTGCAAGCAGATACGGGAGAATGGGGCGCTCCCCATCCTCTACGCGACATGGGGTTACAAGAAAGGCGGGGACAGGCTGAAGGTCAAAGGCTGGGACTACGAATGGATGGTACGCGGAATGTTGGAGGCATACCACAGGGCAGCGCTCGAAAACGTCGCTCTTATAGCCGATGTCGGGCGGCGTTTTTATGAACTGTCGGACACGCAGGAGCTCTATGCCGACGACGGTGTCCATCCGAGCGAGGCGGGGTCGCGGCTTGCGGCGGAGACCATTGCTGAGGTCATAAAAGAGCATAGCGATTTGCGGCGCGCTCAGGGGTGAATGTATCCAGAAGCAGTGACGGTCGCTGTATTCATGACTATTTTGCGGACTGGAAGCGCGCGGCGTCTACTTCCGAAGTATGCACTCCATCGGTTTTCCCTTTGCGAGTTCATCGACCAGCTTGTCGAGGCAGCGGATGTCTCGCATAAGCGGGTCGTCTATCTCTTCGACCTTAACTCCGCACACCTTTCCGGTGATGAGCGTGCGATTCGGGTTCGGATGCGGCGCGTTTTGGAAGAAAGCGCCGTATGTGATGTCGGAGCATTCGAACTGTGCGAGTTCCTCCGCGGTGTATCCGGTGAGCCAGCTGGTCACCTCGTCCACCTCCCCGCGGGTGCGCCCCTTCTTCCCGGCTTTCGCCACGAGAAGTGGGTATACCCTGGAAAAGGGCATCTGCGTTACGTCGGTGCGTGGCATGGTTATTCTCCGTTCGTACTTGAATTAAAATTCATAAGCGACCTGGTGCGTCAGCTTTCAGGCGCTTCAGTATCTCCTCGTCCGCCGGACAGAACACGTACCGATCTATTTCGGAGACGGTTATCCAGCGGATGTCGGCGTGTTCAAGTTTTTTAACGGCGCCCTCCCGGACGGTTGCGTTGAACAGGGTCAGGTGTACGGTTACGTCGGGATACTCGTGGATAACGTCCATGAATACCGACCCCACATCAGGCGTGACGTCGATCTCCTCACGGCATTCTCGAACGAGCGCCTGCTCCTTCGTCTCGCCCGGCTCAACCTTTCCGCCGACGAACTCCCAGAGCAGCGCGCGCGGCTTGTTTTCCGGGCGCTGGCAGATCATGAACCTGTCACCGTCCCATATGAGCGCCGCAACTACTTCAAGCATCCAGCCCACCCCTTTACAAAGTTGTATCCTTTTTCAAGTATAACCTAAATTTCGAAGTTCGACAAGCGCAAACAGAAGCGGAGGTACGGATGATACGTGAGATATGTAAAGACAAAATGTTTCTTGCCATGAAGGCGGAGCGCGCCACCGAACAGGACTTGCAGACCGCCCGTGACCTGCTCGAGACGCTCGAGCACCACCGGGACGGCTGCGTCGGGATGGCGGCAAATATGATAGGCGTGTGCAAGCGGATAATAGCGTTTGACAACGGCGGGGAGTACATGGTGATGTTCAACCCCGAGATAGTCAAAAAGTCAGGACCGTACCAGGCGGAGGAGGGCTGCCTTTCGCTGGAGGGCGTCCGCTCGGCTGGACGGTGGAAAACGATAAAGGTGCGCTGGCAGAACGAGAAGTTCCAGGAGCGGCAAAAGACGTTTTCCGGCTGGACGGCGCAGATAATCCAGCATGAAATTGACCACTGCGACGGCATTTTGATATGAGAGTGAAACTACCCATTTCGCTTTGATTTTTCGGAAAATGCGGGTCCGCAACCGCCGGTTGACAGATTTTATACCAGAGTTGGTGGCGCGCAACCGGGATTTGTGGTACCTTTCAGGCGAAAGAAAAAATGAAACGGGGGTCGTATTATGATTCTTGCAGAGAAGATAATCAGACTGCGCAAGGAACAGGGGTGGTCGCAGGAGGAACTCGCCATGCGGCTGGGAGTGACAAGGCAATCGGTGTCGAAGTGGGAGTCGATGTCGTCGCTTCCCGACCTGGACAGGATAGTCGCAATGAGCAAACTGTTCGGCGTGAGCACCGACTATCTTCTAAAGGATGACGCTCCGGCGGAAGGCGGGTGCGTCAACGAAGAACAGGATATTGATGACGGCGTCCGCACCGTCACGCTGGAGGAAGCCAATGGATATCTTGATATGGTGCGCTCGTCTGCGTCGAGATTCGCAAACGGTGTGAGTCTCTGCATCTTATCTCCCGCACTTCTGATAATGCTCGCGTCTGCCTCGGAAAACGGAAAGATTGCAATGTCCGGGTCGGCGGCGTACTCGCTCGGGATATGCGCGCTGATATTGATGGTGGCTGCAGGGGTGGCGCTCATCGTGCTGACCGGTATGCGGCTCAGCCGGTACGAATACCTGGAAAAAGAACCGATACGCACCGAATACGGCGTCGCAGGTATAGTTGAAAGCAAACGTGGGGAGTACGAGCCTGCATATAAAAAGCTTATCACTATCGGAATTGTCGCCTGCATTGTAAGCGTGCTCCCGCTCATGCTCTCGACCGCCGCCGAAAATGAGTTTCTCACCGGCTGCGCGACAGCCTGTATTTTCGCGTTTGTCGCGGTCGGAGTAGGGATGATAGTGCGGGCTGCGTTCGTCTGGGGAAGCTACCAGAAACTGCTGGAAGAGGGCGACTTCACGCGCGAGAAGAAGGAGGAGGACCGGAAAAACGAACCGTTTGTCGCGTTTTACTGGTGTTTTGTGCTCGCCGTGTACCTCGCGCTCAGCTTCATGACCGGGCGCTGGGGCGCGACATGGATAATCTGGCCGGTCATGGCGGTTCTCTTCGGCGCGGTCATGGCGTTGAAAAATATGTTGAGGAAGCGGTCGTGAAAACCGGTGTACGCAGACACAGACGTGAATACGGCAGGGAAGAGCATGAGCGTGTTGCGGACGCCGCCCGGGAAGTTCAGCATTCCTCGCTCTGAGGTGTTGCCTCCGCCAGGCGGTAGGCTCCCTTTCCAATCTTGACGACCTTGCCCTGTTTTTCAAATTCATTGAGTATCCGCTGGAGCTGCCGTGCGCTGCAATGCAGGTGGAAGGATTCACGCTCAAGACCTTTGAGCACGCCGTCCTGGCACTTGTAGCGCATGTATGAGATAACGCGGTCGGCGAGTGAACTCGGCGCCGCGTCGAGGGCGGTGATAGCCTCTATTTTAGCTGTCATGCTCATGCAGATCATCTGTAAAAAGAGGTTGTTTTCGAGCAGCGCGTCACGGTGTTGGTCTATCGAGAGGGCGATGCAGAGCAGAGGCTCCGCCGCCTCGGTGTATATGCTGCCGGTGCCGGAGAGGAACAGCTCCATATCGCCGAGAATGTAGTCCGCCCGACCGCTGGATAGTGAATACCGCCCTCCGTCATCCCGGATAAAATAGATGCTGAGACTCCCACGCGCCACCACCTGGAACCACCGCTCCCGGAGCAGCGGCGAGGTAACAAGCTCCCCCTTTTCGTAACTCATGAGGAACAGGTACGGCTTCAGTTGTTCGAGCACTACCCGGTACCGGCTCCTTTGTACCCAGCGCGATATGACCTGCGGGTCAGAAATTTTTTTCATAATGCCTCCCACCCGGACATATGTCCGGGTTCTTTATTTTATTTTACGCTATAATCCTGGAGTTTGCAAGGAGTGCAAGGGAGGAAACGAGAATGACATCGGTATTTGAGGAATCCAATCTCACCAAGGCTATCGCACGGGTCGGGCTGCCCGCGATGCTGGGACAGCTCACGACGCTGATTTACAACATTGCGGACACTTTTTTTGTGTCGCTGACCGGGGAGCCTGCCATGATAGCGGCGGTGACGCTGTGTGCGCCGATACTGCTGATAATCATGTCGATAGCGTGCGTGTTCGGCATGGGCGGCAGCAGCGTGATAGCGAGGCTTCTTGGAGGTGGACAGCGGGAGTATGCCGGCAAGACGATGAATTTCTGTACCTATGCGATGGTGATTGCGGGAGTTGTCACGATGGTGCTGGGGCTTCTGTTCGTGATGCCGATTGCGCAGGTAGCCGGTGCGGACGCCGAGAACATCGGGTACACCCGTGACTATCTCCTCTATATTTTCCTCGGCGCGCCGTTCATCATGCTTTCCAACGGTTTTGTGCACCTGTTCCGCTCGGCGGGGCTGATACGTGAGAGCACGGTCGGTCTCATAATGGGCAACTGCGTCAATATCGTGCTTGACTATGTGTTTATTATACCGCTGAACTGGGGCGCCGCCGGCGCGGCAGCAGCCACGTCGCTAGGCTTTGCCTGCTCAAGTGTGTACTATATCGCCTGTATGGTGCGTCAGAACCGGCGCGGCAGCGAACTCTTCCGGGTGTCGCCGAGGGAGTTCCGACCGGACCGGGGAATGGTAGGCGGCGTTGTCAGCATAGGGATACCCGGTGCACTCATCACCGTGCTGATGAGTGTGGCGAACATAGTGCTGAACAACTACATCTCCATCTACGGCTCGAATGCCGTTGCAGCCTACGGCATCGCCTATAAGATAGACATGGTGCCGATAATGCTGCTTGTGGGACTGTCGCAGGGGGTCACGCCGCTTGTGGGTTACTGCTATGGGGCGGGGCAGAAGAAGCGAATGAACGCGACCATGCGGCTTTCCATGCTGTACGGGACGCTGCTCGGCACGCTGTTTACAGTCCTGTTCCTGCTCTGCGGGAGGCAGCTTGCCGGAGTATTCCTGCATGAGGAAGCGCTCATGGAACAGGCGGACGATTTCCTGAAGATACTGTGCCTCTCCGCGGCTACGCTCGGCGTCATCAACATGGTGACGAGCTATTTCCAGGCGCTGGGCAAGGCGCTCCACTCGCTCATAATAACCGTACTGCGCAATGCAGTGCTGTTCATCCCGGCGGTCATAGTGCTCAACCGCCTTTGGGGGCTTACCGGCGTCATTGCCGCACAGCCGGTGGTAGAGGGTCTGCTCTGCATGATCTGCCTTGCGCTATATGCACATGAACTCCGCGCGGAGCGTGGTACACGCGGTGAGCGAGGTGAGCAAGAGACGCAGGAAGCATTCACTCGTGTACAGCCGCAGAACTGAGTATTATCAAAACTCCTGTGAGATGTGGTTCTCACAGGAGTTTTTCTGTGTTTTGATCTATTTTTCTATCTTTGGATTTTTGGCTTTGCATATGAGCTGGGTCATGGTCCCCATCGGGCAGTATACGCACCAGCTTCTCGGCTTGAAGAGTACCATCGTGATAAGACCGAGGACGGTGGAGGTCAGCATGACGCCGTAAAACCCAAACGCGAACTGCGCCACACCGGGGTGGAACAGAGTGCCGTGGTACGCCCAGTTCCAGGGTAGTTTGAACGTCCAGAGCAGCGTGACCGCCTGCCCAAGTTCCCGCGCACCGGCAAATACGAGGTATGTATTCCAGAGCATCAGAAAGAACATCGCGAAAAAGAATATCAGGAACCCGTACCTGAACCAACTGCTCTTCATCCAGCGTGGAACGTCCTTTTTCCGGGAAAGACCGAATCTCCCGCCGATGAGCCCGAAAAGTTGACCCCGCCCGCAATAGCGGTTGCAGTAACTCTTTGTCCCGGCGGCGACCGAGATGATGAGCGGTATGAAGAAGCACAGAAGCCCCAGCCATGCAAACAGGATATTGAAAAAGCCGAGCAGGAGATACAGCAACGAGGCTATCCAGAGGTAATCGTACCACCGCTTTTTCATGCCTCCACCTCCCGTATCTCGATGACGCTTGCGGGGCACTCCTTTGCGCACTTACCGCAGCCCACACACTTTTCCGCGCTTATCAGAGCAATAACGCCGCGGACTATCTCTATCGCGTTCATCGGACATACTTTCACGCAGCAGCCGCATGCCACACAGTGCTTCCGATCGACAAACGCTTTGCGCCGTATTTTTGCCATATGATACCTCTCTTACCTCTTTGAATCGGTGAACCAATTGTAGTGGATACGCGGCGGAGTTACCGTGACGAAATCACATAACGGCATTGCGAAAGGTGTGCCGTTAAGGTAAAATGAAAATGATACCGAGATAGCGGAGGGGAGCGTACATGCGATGCAGGTTTATACATTTGCCGCAGGCGGGAAAAACGTGTCCGTCTTTGCATCAGCCGAGGCTGGTGCGCCGGTGATATATCTCAATGCGGCGCCGGACGAGGGCATGCGGGTTCTCGAGGCGGCTGAGGGCGCGGGGTGCGAGCCGTTCACGCTGGTCTCGGTCGGAGGGCTCGATTGGAACCGGGACATGGCGCCGTGGGATGCACCTGCGGTGTTCAGGGGGGCGGAGCCGTTCAGCGGTGGAGCGGACGACTATCTGCGGATACTCACGGGAGAGATACTCCCGACTGCTGAGGGGTATCTCGGCGCCGCGCCGCGGTGGCGGGGGATAGCTGGGTACTCGCTTGCGGGGCTGTTTTGCGTGTACTCGGTCTATCGGACCGACATGTTTTCAAGGGTGGCAAGCATGTCCGGCTCGCTGTGGTACCCGGGGTTTTGGGAGTACATCCATTCGCACGAGCCGAAGCAGATACCTGACCACATCTATTTCTCGCTCGGCGACAGGGAGGACAGAACGCGAAACCCAGTCCTCAGGAATGTCCGCCGCGATACGGAGGCGATAATGGAGTTCTACAGAGATGTGGGGGTGGATACCACCTTCGAGTTGAATCCCGGAAACCACTATTCCCATGCTCCGGAGCGTACCGCCGCCGGGATAGCGTGGCTGCTTGCGAGATAGCGGGAAATCGTGTCACCGGATACCGATAACGGTACCCGGTGACGTTTCATGTATATGGACATATGGACGGTGAATGCGCGTAATGTGTTAATACGACTCCTTTTCGGCGTCAGCCTTTGTGCGGTGAACGGTTCCTCTGGGGTGATGGGGCGGCGCGTAGATGGACGAGAGCTTGAGGGGGCACTTTTCGGTGTTGACGATGTTGTGCCATGTGCCGCTCGGAATAAAGACTGCGTCTCCGGTGTTCAGGCAGCATTTGGCATCCAGACGGTTTTTACAGTCACCCATCATAACGACTGCTTTTCCGTCCTCCACACGTATGAACTGGTCTGTGTCTGGATGTATCTCCACGCCTATGTCGCCGCAGGGAGGAATGCACATAAGGGTCATTTGTAAATGGCACCCGGTCCACAGCGCCGTTCTGAAATTTTGATTCTGACCCGCCGCGCAGGCGATGTTTGCAACAAACGGCTCGGGACCGCAATCGGTCTTGGGCTTAGCGCAGTTGCACCGACCGGAATTCTCGAATTTCATACCGCATACTCCTTTCAGTTGCTGGTATACAATATGCGGTATTCAGTATTTTTGTGAATTGCACCTGTGGAGGCTGCGGTGTGGTGTGTATGCTTGTTTGAGGTTTGGTCACAATATGAACTAAAGAGGGGGGAAAATATCGTATGAACTTTTTGGTACTTTGCCTAACGTCATTGGGATCATTTGTAGCGCTTTTTCTGGTTGCTAAGTTTATTGGGCATAAGCAAATTGCACAGTTGGATTTTTTTGACTATATCAATGGAATAACAATTGGCTCAATTGCGGCTGAAATGGCTACGATCCTCCCTGTCAGTAGCCAGCGCCCTGCTACACCCAATGACATGGATTTGGCGCCGGAACAAGAGTTGTTGTTTACGGAGATGATAATGGACGGTCGAATTCTTGATGACAACCTGAAGCGTATGGGACTGGATCTGAAATGGCTGGACGAGCAGCTAAAGCAGCGCCATATTCGCTCCGCTAAAAACGTATTTTTGGCGGTCTGTGATAAAAATTTGAAATTGGTCCTCTATGAAAATGGAAGTGGCAAAAAGTGAGTCGTTGCAGTTCGGATCGAAGTCGCGGCAGGAGCGGGAATACACTCTGTAACCATGCGTTCATACGATAGGTGTGGAGGTGATATTTTTTGGTGCGACCCTAACACAACTTGCAGACACTCTGTTCACTATTGCGGCACAAAGAAGTATTTGCAGCAAGTGTAACAGAGCGTAGTAAAGTATAGCGCCTGAATGGTATGTTTTGAAAAGATAGGGATAAAAAAAGGGGGGGTAGCCCCCTTTTTATGGTTTTGGATAACTGCGGAATGAACGGATACGGATATTTTGTTTTTAGATATCGCCTGCCGTTCAGTTGCGGCAGGCGATAGATAATTATTTGCAGAAGGTCTGTGCACCGGACAAAACGGAGTCATCGAAGAGGCACGGTGCCGCTTGACTCTTCCGCGGACTGCCCAGGATGAGGGGTGTCGCAGTTTTTTGAGTTCTTGTGGAGATAGAGCTGCTTATCGGCGGAGGTTTTCAGATCGATAATAGCTTTTAGTGAAATCGATTTTCCGTTTCTGAAAATCTGTTTGTCCCATCCGTATGAGACGTCCAGAGGAAGTTCAGCGTCGTTGCGCGATGCTACTAGCTCGTCGAACCGTTTGAGCCTGCCCGGGATGTCGTTGCAGTTGGTCGCTATAACGCAGAATTCGTCGCCGCCTATGCGATAACAGTCGCCGCAGTTCCCGAATGTGTCAAATATACACTGCGCTACAAGCTCGATGACCTGGTCTCCGATGTGGTGACCGTATGTGTCGTTTATATATTTCATTCGGTCGATGTCGAAAAGAACAAAGCTGAGTTCACAGGGATCGCCGCTTACAAGTTCGCGCAGCCGAAGCTCGTAGGCGTTGCGGTTGGCAAGACGGGTCATACTGTCCTCGATGGCAAGCTGGCGGTAGACCGAATTGAACTGCTGTTCCTTCCATATGTTATAGACCATTAGCACGGTGTCCATAACCATGCAGAGTATGAGTGCTGGCAGACTCCAGACAAACAGTATAGCGCTGTTGGACGGTGGAAGGAGCCCGGCATAATACAGTACTATCGATGCAAGCGCCAGGACAAACAGCAAAAATATACCACAAAACGTGAAAATCAGCCGTTTTGTCCTCTTCTTAAAAAATTCGACTATAAACAGAACGACAAACGCTATGATGATGAGGTGGACGCACACAGCGGTATCGCGTATATCGACTATGCCGAGCAGGTGCATAAGCATCCAGAACGCAGCGTTTATTGCCGTGACCCATGTGAGAATTCGCGGCAACCTGCTCTGCAAATTGAGTATGAGCTGGAAAAAGAAGAGGAGTGGAACAGGCATCAGATAAAAGACGGCATAGCTGAGAAAGTATGTAAATGCGTAATTCCCCCCAAATATCGTGGTGATTTTGGAGTCGAAAAGTATCCAACTGCCCGAAAGAAATATAAATGAAGCAAGCGAGATAACTGTCGTGATCCCTGCGACCTTCTTTACTGCCATGAAAAGAATACCGAACATCAGCAGAAGCGCAAACAACATGCAGCACAGCCATACTATCAGGATCGGTATGTGTTCCTCGAGAAGATACACCTTTATCGCATCCGGATGGTCCTGGAAGATGCGGTTGAGTGACCACTCCAGATCGCCGTCGTATTTAGTGAGCTCGATGCGGATCTCCGTGGCGCCATCGTACCGCTCGGACGCGATGAAATGCCACATGGTGCTAAGCGCGTGTTCCTTTCCCTGCGCCGCTTCATATATTACTTCATCATCTGCCCAGACCCGGATCGACTGATAGCGTGTCTCAACTGCGAGAATATCGTCGGAATCGTGTGGTAGATCAGAGAGCTCACGGACCATATACAACGTTTCGCCGTTGTGCTCGAGCGTGCAGGGCAGCTTGCCAATTGGGCAGAGCGTGCCGTCGTCCTCGTAGAACCAGCCGGCGTCTATTGACTTCGGGTACGTGTCCGGAATACCGTCAAGCGGAGTGGCATAGCGAAATACAGCAGCCAACATCAGAGACATGACCATCACAAGAACGAAAGCAAAGGCAGCTCGCTTGGGAAAAGACCCTAAAACCGCAGAGCCTATCATATTGTCGTCGCCTCCTTTGCCCCCATGTTCAGCATGGTAAAATAGAATTGAGAATGATTATGATAACTATTTTAATAACGTTATCCAGTATATCATATTATAAACGTATTAGTCTACACTTTCAGCCTTTGTGCTTTAATTAAATTTTATAAGGTAGAAAAATGGCTTGAAATTATTGGTCAAAAATATTATAATCAGAGAAAACGTAGGTATGTATTTTGGATATATATATAAATGTGTCCTTGCGTTTCCGCTTTTTGCTTGGCTTAGAAGGTCAAAGCCGATTTTTGTTATTTTTTAACCGGCGGTGTAATAGCCTAATATGTGATATGTAATGGTGAGATGAGAAGATGCAGAACGACGAAGGTCTGAGTCTGGAAGGGAACGCTACACGTGTAGTGAAGAAAAGTCCGTGATACACGCCTCGCCCCGGGTTTACAGAGGTTGTGCTCGGAGGGTAAAAAATTGATTTGCCGTGAAAAGTATTTGATGACCGTATTGAAATTTGGATTCATATGGTGTATGATAACACAGTAATCAGCGTTGTCGATTAGAGGTAAATTAAATATCGAAGTTTGGGCAAAATCGTTGAAAGACGATGACGCAAAGCTCTGAGTCTACGGCAGAAAACTGTTATGACCGTCAAGCTGCAAAATCACTGTCATTTAAAAAGTGACGTGTTTTGCAGCTTTATTTTTTGCTTTGAAGTATTCGGGGGGTGATGATTTGAACGAGGTGTACCGACAGGAGAAGAAATATTTCATGACTATTTCCGGCATGAAGGAGCTGTCCTGCCGACTTGACCGGGTGATGATACCCGACCCGCACAACGGCATATTGGGCTACAATATACGTTCACTGTATTTTGACAGTTTGTACGACAGGGACTATGAGGAGAAAATTGACGGGCTCGAACTGCGGCGGAAGATCCGTGTGCGGATATACGACCCGGCGGACGATTTCGCGATGCTCGAGATGAAGCAGAAAGAGGGCGCGTATCAGAAGAAGCGCTCGCTTCGCATATCGAGGGCGGATGCAGCCGGGCTTGCGGAGGGCAGGTATGGCAGCCTTCTGAAGTATGACGACCCTTTTGCGGCGGAGTGTTACGGGATGATGCAGATGTACTGTTACCGTCCAAAGACGATAGTCGAGTACCGCAGGCGTGCGTATATTGCTAGGGAGAACCGGATAAGGATCACTTTTGACGGCGACATACGTGCGACCGAGTGCTGTGCAGACCTGTTTTCAGAGCACCTGAATCTGTACCCGGTGCTCGACCCGTTCAACGGAGTGTTGGAGGTCAAATACAACGGTTTCCTGCTCAGTTACATAAAGAACCTGGTGAACGCAGCCGATCGCTCCGAATTGTCGGTAAGCAAGTATTGCCTTGCGCGGAGCGCCAGTATGAAGTTTGCACTATAAGGAGGAGGCTTTGTATGAGAGAGATACTGCTGGAACTGCTGGAGAGTACGGGGCAGCTCAGTCTCAGCACTATTGTTATGCGCATGGTCGTGGCGACCGGGATCTCCTTTTTTATATACGTTTCCTATATGCTCTCGCACGAGGGGAGCATATACAGTAAGAAATTCAATGTATCGCTGATGACGCTCACCGTCGTCACTACCGCCGTAATGATAGTTATCGGCAACAATATCGCGCTTTCACTTGGTATGGTGGGCGCGCTTTCGATAGTCCGTTTCCGCACCGCGATTAAGGATTCGAGGGACACCGTGTATATCTTCTGGGCGATTGTGACCGGAATATGCTGCGGCGCCGGGGACTACCTTACGGCGGGGATAGGCGGCGCGTTTACGTTTGCGCTGCTGCTGATTTTCGGGCGTATAAAGAACGACAACAGGATGCTGCTCATCCTCCGCACCTCGCGGGTAAACGAGGAGCGGGTGGAGGCGCTGATGTTCCAGTATTTTTCCCACAAGGCAAACCTCCGCGTCAAGAACACGACCGAGAACAGTGCAGAGTTTATTTACGAGATAAGTAAACGGGTGCTCGACAGAAGTGGCAGAAAAAAGAATGTCGGTTCGAAGAGTATAACCGACGCGATCTATGATATAGGGAACATTGAGTACTGCAATCTTGTGATGCAGAACGACGAGATAAGCAGTTGACGCACAGAGAAGTGAGAGGAGGCGGTGTGTGTGAAGTATCGCATAGCGGGCGTTGTGCTGGCTGTGATAATGCTTGCCGGGGTATTTACCGCCACCGCGATTGACAGCGAAAACCCGACCAACCGTATACACCAACACCTTGTTGCACGCCAGCCTGACGAGGGGTGCAGCTGTGACCGGAGCGAGCTGTGCACACATCTTCCGCTCGTAGTTATAGACACCGGCGGAGTGGAGATGCCGGGCGAGCCTATCGTCGATGAGAACAACCATGCGATAGGATATACCACGACCGAAACCGGCGAGGAGATGGTGAGCGCGAAGATGTCGGTGATGAGCGACGATGCACATAACCACCATCCGTCCGACGAGCCCGACCTTGAGAGTGACATCGTTATCCGTATACGCGGGAATTCCTCTCGGTTTTTCGACAAAAAGAGCTATCTGCTCCGGCTGACCGGCAAGAATGGTGAGTACCGCAGCGAGGAGATGATGGGTATGGACCCGCACTACGAGTGGGCGCTGCACGGTCCGTACCTTGACAAGTCGCTCATACGCAACTACATGTGGTACAACATTGCGGGCGAGATAATGGATTATGCGCCGAATGTCCGGTTCTGCGAGGTCATTCTTAATGGCGAGTACCAGGGGCTTTACGTGATGACCGAGACGATAACGAACGGAGACGACTGCCGCGTCAACGTAAGCGAGCCGATAGACGGCACGGTGAGTACGGGGTATGTTATACGTCTGGACCGCGGCAGCGGTACGGAGCTAAAGAACATAATGACCTTTACCAACCACGCCATTAGAAACCTCCAGAAACTTAACATACAGTATCCGCGTTCGGGTTCGCTGACCGCGGAGATGGCGGACGCGATTGAGCAGGATTTCTCCGACTTTGAGAAGAGCCTCTACTCCTACGATTACGACACCGACGACTATGGCTATTACCTCGATATCGACGTCGGGTCGTTTGTCGAGTACTTCATAATAAACGAGTTTACTACGAACTACGACGCCGGGTGGCTTTCAACGTATCTGTACAAGGACATCCGCGGAAAGTACAACATGGTGATATGGGACTTCAACTCGGCATGCAACAACTATGAAAAGACGACCGTCGAGCCACATCACTTTGAGATGCAGCAGGCGGTGTGGTACTACATGCTGATGAAGGACGAATACTTTGTCAAGCGCATCATAAGCGAGTACCGCGAGCTGAGGCGCAGCTATCTGAGCGAGGAGTACCTGCTCGGATATATAGACGAGGTGATCGAGTATCTGGGACCTGCAATAGAGCGGAATTTTGAGGTTTGGGGATATACGTTTGATGAGTTTCTGGCGCTGTCGCCGTCCGAGCGCAACCCGGAGGACTTCGATGATGCGGTCGACCAGTTGAAGGATTTCATCCATGACCGGGGCGACTGGATGGATGAACATATCGAGATACTGCTTCAGTACAGTCACGAGTCGAAGAACAAGAAATTCAACCACTAAAGTAAGGAGAACAGTGCCATGAAAAAGTTTATCATAGTGGTGTGCATATTGGTGCTGCTCTTTGTCGCATGGAACGTTGCGTATTACCGTCTTGGCATCTATGTTGACCTCGACCCGGACGCGCCGGTGACCACCTTCATGAATACCGATGCGGACACGATATACATGGAGCGCGACGGTGTCTATAAGCCGTTTGAGATACGCGGAGTCAACATGGGGGTTGGGATCCCGGGGGAGTGGGCGACCGACTATGCTATCGACCGGGCGACCTATCTACGGTGGTTTGGGTGGATACAGGAGCTCGGTGCGAACACTCTCCGGGTGTATACTATTCTCCAGGACGACTTTTACAACGCATTTTATGAGTACAATACCGAGCGGGAAGCCACGGGGGAGGAGCCGCTCTGGCTAATTCACGGGGTCTGGGTGAACGACTATGTACAGAACTCGCACCGCGACGCCTATGACGACGACTTTCGACAGACCCTGCTCGACGACTGCCGGACGGTGGTGGACATTCTTCACGGCAAGAAAAATCTGAACCTCGGGTACGGGGTCGGTTCGGGGAGGTACAGAAAGGACGTGTCCGACTGGGTGATAGGTTATATCCTCGGGGTAGAATGGGAGGATGTGACCGTCACGTACACGAATAACAAGTACCCGGAGCGCAACTCGTATCAGGGCGAGTACATGTATACGACCGAGGATGCGTCGCCGTTTGAGGCGATGCTTTGCGAGGTGGGGGACAAAATAATAGAGTACGAGACTGAGCGGTACAAGGAGCAGAGGCTTGTGGCGTTTTCAAACTGGCCCACCACCGATCCGTTCGATTATCAAAGCGATATAACCCGCTTTTTCATGAAGTGCGCAAAGGTGGACGTCGAGCATATAAAGACCACCGACGCCTTCCTGTCCGGACACTTTGCGTCGTATCACGTCTATCCGTATTACCCGGACTATCTCACGTATATGTATTTGAACCGCGACCTGCCGGACAACATAGCGGACGTCGGCGAGGCGTACGACGTCTACGAGATAGTGCCGCCCGAGAACCTGATAACGCAGTATCTGCCGGGCGGGGAGGACGCGGACTATCTGGACGGGAGCGGCAGGGTGAATACCTACTACACCTATCTGAAGGCGCTTACAAACTACCACACCGTCCCGGTGGTCATATCCGAGTATGGGGTGTCCACCGGTCGGGGAATGGCTCAGCGCGACTACAACACCGGTCGGAACCAGGGGCATATGACCGAGGATGAGCAGGGGCGGGCGATAATCGAGTGTTACGAGGAAATCATGGCTGCCGGGTGTGCGGGAAGCTGCGTTTTCACGTGGCAGGACGAGTGGTTCAAGCGCACCTGGAACACTATGCACGCGGTTGACCTGGACAACACTCCCTACTGGAGCGACTACCAGACAAACGAGCAGTATTTCGGGCTGCTCACGTTTGACCCGGGCGACGAGGAGAGCGTCTGTTACGTGGACGGAGATACTTCAGAGTGGGAGCCGGAGGATGTCGTGGTCGAGGAGGAAGGCTTGACCGTCTCGATGAAGTACGATGAGAAGTTCATATATTTCCTTGTGGAGAAGGAGAACTTTTCGCCGGACGAGGATGTAATTTACATCCCGATAGACACCACCCCCAAGACCGGGAGCACATACTGCGAGAACTACGGCATCTCGTTTGAGCGGGCGAGCGACTTCCTGATAGTCATAGACGGCAAGGAGAACAGCCGCATTCTTGTCCAGGAGCGGTATGAGGTGCTGCGCGCCATGTTCTATCACGAGACGCACGATATGGATCCGTTTCTCGATACCGTGGATGCGGATACCCTGGTGTTCAAGGAGATACGCATGATGCTGCAAACAGCGACCCCGCTCATAACCGGAAACTGGCTTGCGTCGGCGGAGACTTATGAGACAGGGCTGTTCACCTACGGAAATGCAAACCCGGATTCGGAGGACTTCAATTCGCTTGCCGACTTCATTTTCTCGGGTGACTTCATCGAGATAAGGTTGCCCTGGCAGCTTTTGAACTTTGCGAACCCGTCCGAGATGATGATACACGACGATTACTATGAAAACTACGGCGTTGAGTATATACATATAGACGAGATGTTTGTCGGAGTAGCGGTCGAAGGGGACGCCCGCGCGGGGAGCGGGGAGCGGATAGAGATGTTCGGGTTCGGTCTTGACGGCTGGGGTAAGCAGGTAAGCTATCATGAGCGGCTGAAAGAGTCGTATTTTATCCTGCAGGAGTACTGGCGGGAACACTGAAAAGTGAGTATGCCGCCTGCTGAAAGGAGCGTTGTGGATGAACATAGAGGTGATGATATACGTCTATGGCGCAGTGTGCGTGAGCATGATAATGTTCAATTTCGTCTACAATATGATGCTAAAATGGAGTGTCCCGCGTATGAAGCGGCGGCGGGAGAAATTTGAGCGGATGGTGATGCTCCAGCTGAGCGAGATACGCAGAAGCGGTGAAATAGATCCGCGCCATGCCGCGGTACTGCGCCGTAAGCTGTGCCATGTGAACGATCTTATGGCGTTTCATATGGTAATAAACGAGGGGGACGCCGGAAAGTCGGAGCTGGCGGAGACATATCTTCGGCAGATACGCCCGGCGATACTCTATCTTGCGCTCGTGTACCGCGATAAGGCAAACGACAAGGCGGGGTACTTTACATATTTTCTCTCAAACTATACTGCGGGTAGGCAGATGCCGGTCGATTCGCTCCAGGATATCCTGCTCGAATACGTGCGAAAGGAGAATCTATACTGCCGGTTCAATGCGCTGAAGGTGCTCTATCACATGGCAAATCCGGAGTACGTCGTTCGCGCCATAAAAATTGCGGACGACGGAAACGTGTTTATGCACAATAAGCTGATAACCGAGGGTCTGCTCTCGTATTCTGGGGATCACGGGCAGTTGATATCGCAGTTGTGGTCAGAGTTTTCTGGTTTTTCGAACCATATGAAGCTCGCGATATTGAACTATATCCGTTTCTGTTCGGGCGACTATAAGGAGGAGATGTACGCGATAATGACCGACCGCGCGGAGAATATCGAGCTGCGATTATCGGCGATAAGGTATCTTGGGAAGTACTACTATGGACCGGCGCGGGATGACCTGATTGGGTTTGTGTTAGACGGCGACATGAGCAGGTGGGAGTATGCGACGGTGGCAGCGTCCTCGCTTGCGTCGTATCCGGGTCAGGAGGTCGTGGACGCACTGAAGGAGGCGCTGCACAGTGGGAACTGGTACGTCAGGTACTCTGCATCTCAGAGCCTCGAGCACCACAATGTGGATTACAGCGATATTTTAGATATAACGGCGGGCAATGACCGCTATGCGCGGGAAATGATGATGTATCGGCTTGAGTCTCGCAAGCTGCAGAGTGCGGAGGTGTAGTGCGCCGTGATGGACGCATATAAGCAGTTCTTTGAGTATGTAGGCGTTTTCTTCATACTGTACATGATAGGGTATGCGAGCTTTCTGTTTCTTGCGGTGACGGTGGGGTCGTCTATGCTCTACCAGATGAAGAGAAGAAACAGACTGAAAAGCGAACTCCTGGGCGAGTACTATGTTCCGGTCACGATAGTGGTTCCGGCATATAACGAGGAAGTGACGATAGAGGCGAGCATCCGGTCATTGCTTGCGCTTGAGTACAAGCTGTACGAGATAGTGATAGTGGACGACGGTTCGAAGGACAATACCTCAAAAGTGGTGTGTGAGGCGTTCAACATGAAGGCGATAAGCCGTCCAATACAGAGGAAGGTGCCCTGCCAGCCGGAGGAGGCAGTCTACGAGAGCTACGAGTGGAAGGTACCGATAACGCTCATCCGCAAGAAGAACGGCGGAAAGGCGGACGCGCTGAACATGGGGATAAACGCATCCAAATACCCGTACTTCATCTGTATGGACGCGGACTCGGTGTTGCAGTACGACTCGCTTGAAAAGATAGTGCGACCAGTGCTAGAGGATAGTCGCGTGGTGGCGGTTGGAGGTGTAGTCCGCCCATGCAACGGAGCCGAGATAAAGAACGGCAGGGTGGTCTCGTACCACATGCCGAAAAAGATAATACCGAGCATGCAGGTCCTGGAATATGATCGGTCGTTTCTTGCCGCGCGCATACTGTTCGACCGGTTCAACGGAAGCATTATAATTTCGGGCGCATTTGGACTCTTCAAGAAGAATGTGGTAATAGACGCCGGTGGGTACGACGCCTCGACGATGGGGGAGGACATGGAACTTGTTGTCAAGATGCATGCCTACTGCCGTGAAAACGGGATACCGTACCGCATACGATACGCCACCGATGCGGTCTGCTGGACACAGGTGCCGGAGAAGATGAAAGACCTCTGCAAGCAGCGCAGACGTTGGCACATAGGGCTGTTCCAGAGCATGGTGATGCACAGGCGCATGTTCATAAACCACAAGTACGGACTTGTCGGGATGGTGTCCTACCTGTATTTCCTGATATATGAGCTGCTGTCGCCGTACATTGAGGTGTTTGGCATCCTGACGGTGGCGCTCGCGTTCTGGGTCGACCTCATCAACGTGCCGTTCATGATCCTGTTTTACGTGACATACGTTGTATATTCCGCGATACTGTCGCTCACAGCTTTCTTTGCCCGGGTACATACGATTGATATGAAGCTAACATTTTCCGACTTTGTCAAAGCGATTGTGCTATGTTTGGTCGAGGTATCCTGTCTGAGAATGATACTTGCGTGGATACGGACCACGGCACTATTCGGATACAAGAAAAAGAAACACTCCTGGGGTCGCATCGAGCGAAAACAAATACAGTTCAAATAACGGTCAACAGTTCAAAATGGAGGTTTGTATATGCAGTTGGATCAGATAAAAAAGGGGCTATTCGGATATAAAAAGACGAGCGTTTACGAATATATCAGCTATATCGAAAATGAGTTTGCTACTAAGATGGCGGAGAAAGTGTCGGAAAATCAAAGGGCGGAGGAGCAGTACCGCGCGCGGATAGCCGACCTGGAGGCTAAGTTGCAGAGCGCACAGGAGCAGCTTGAAAAGCACAAAGCGGCGCAGATGACCATTGCTTCCACAATGATGGAAGCGACCCGCTCCGCCGAAGCAGTGCGTCAGGAGGCGCAGGCTAAGGCGAAGAAGGAGAGAGAGGAGTGGGAGGCGGAGCTATCCGCGAAATACATGGAACTCGAGCAGTACAGCGGCAAGATAAAAGCGCTGCATGACGTGTTTGAAGAGATGGTTTCCGGGATGAACAGGCAGGTGCAGGATTTTGCGCGTCAGGTGGAAACGGTGGAGGCAACCGGTCCGCGCCGCAATATGGGTCTTTTTGAACGGAAAGACGAGGCTGAGGAATAGACCGTGAATCAGAAAACTCTGATATATGTCGCCGGAAACCCGGACGGGTACCCGCTGGAGTATTTTGACCGGGATACGCAGACGTTCGAGGGGGTCATCCCACAGCTGCTGCGCGAATTTTCCGAGCAGAGCGGGTACGACATCGTTTATTACGGAACCGACGGCGATGACCATCGTGCCGATTACGCGGTAAACAATCAGGTGGACCTCCTGTCCGGGTACGCGCAGGGCGACAGGATTCCGGAAAACGACGGCTCGGTCGTTCTGTTCACCGCGTCGATGGGAGGGGAGGAGCAGGTATATTACCTGTACTTTACCGACGCCACCCCGGATACATTCAGAGCGGAACTGACCGGTTTTCTGTCCTCTCTGCCCGCCGGGAAAATAACCGGGGCGCTGCTCTCTGCCGGAGACGCGCCAAATAACGAGCACAGCCTGCACCTTGTCATTGCATCGCTCGCGCTTGTCGTCGTACTGCTCGGCTGCACGATAGCGCTGCTCGTCCGCGCTTTCAGGAAACGGCTGCGGAACTTGTGGCTCGAGGCACACACAGACGAGGTCACCGGACTTGGAAACGGGGAACAGTTTCAGCGGTATTACAGGCAGTATGTAAACGATAAGAACAAGGTGCTGTATCAGCTTCTCTATTTCTATGTGGACACCGATCACCTCAGGCGGATTATCGGGGGAAAGGAGACCGACGAATTCGTTTCGAAATGTGCATCGTTCCTGCGTGAGAACGCGGCTGATACCGATATCCTCGCCCGGGTTTCCGAACGAGGGTTTGCGATGCTCCGGTTTACCAGCGGTACGCTCGGAACGGAGGAGTGGCTTAAACCTGTCCTTGAGCGGGTGCGCCAATATGCGGAGCAGTGCTGGAAATTGCTTGAAGTGGATATATATGTGGGCGTGTACCCGCTGAAAAAGCAGGACTGGGATCTTAACGAGATGCTGTTCTACGCCTTGCAAGGTGCATATGAAGCTCAGCGGACTGCGAAGGACTACGTGCTGTGCTCTAATGAAATGATGGAGCGGATCCAGCAGGAAAAATTGTTGCAGGCGAGTATAGACGATGCGTTTTCGAAGCATGAGTTCCAGTTGTATCTCCAGTTCTATGTAGATGCCCATACGTTTGATGTTGTCGGGGGAGAGGCACTGTCGCGGTGGAACCATCCGCAGAGGGGCGTGCTGCTATCGGGCGAGTTCGTTCCGTTGATGGAGAGGGAAAAGTCTATAAGCCGCCTCGACTACTACTGTCTGGAGGAGGTGTGCGGGTTCTTGGAAGAACTGCTGCATGAGAATGTGGACACCTTCTTTATCTCGTGCAATTTCTCGCGGGAGACATTTGTTGCTCCCGAATTTGTAAAAAATGTAAAGAATATAATCAACAGATATACCTTTCCGAGAGAGTTGCTCATAATGGAGATCACCGAAAGTGTGGACGTGGAAAACGTTCTGCAGATACAGAAGAACGTCACTTTGCTGCAAGAATACGGTGTCCAGGTGGTCCTTGACGACTTCGGAGAGGGGTTTACTTCCTTTTACGATTTGCAGAAATACTCCATCAACGGCATTAAACTGGGGAAAAGTCTCATCGACCATATGATGACCCCGAGCGGCATGTCGGTGCTTAAGGGGATGATACAGGTTGGTCATGAGCTCAACATGACAATCCTTGCAGAGGGTGTTGAGGAGGACAGCCAGGTAGAGGCATTGCAGAAGATAAACTGTGATGTAATACAGGGTTTTCGGTTTTACCATCCAATGCCGCGCTGGGAGGTCAAGCGTAAGATACTGTCACAGCACGAGGCTGCGGGAGCGTCTGCCAGCGGCAATACCTGATTGGTCGCTTGATCGTGCAGAATTTCGTAGTTTAACAGCTAAAAATACAAAATTTTTAAGATTTCACTGTTGTATTTTGCTGGTGTAATGCTGTATATTGAAACTTGGTAAGTATGCTGGGTGATATGGGAGGGGGCGGATGGGTAGTTGCGGTTATCCCATCACGACCTAGGAGGATGGTCGGAAGGCAGCAGAGAGGAATGTGGATTTAGGGATGGACGAGAAAAAATTAAGAAAACAACTGATACGCATAACTGTTATAACTGTTGTCAGTTGTTTGGTGCTGTGCCTGGTCGGCGTGTTCCTTTTGCAGTATGTGATGCAGGCGGTTCATGAGTCAGCGCACGAACAGATGCGTATAGAGACGCAGGAGTATAAAGAACGTATACTCAAACAGATAGACAAGAACATACAAATACTGACTACCTTCGCAAAGGCATACGAGGTGAGTTCCATCGCAAATGACAAAGATCAGTTGGAGCAGAGCCTCACGGCTACCAATTCGGCAAACGATTTTATCAGTATGCTCTATATCTGGAAAGACGGTCACGGAGTCATGAGTACGGCGACATATGGAAACAGGTCCGAGATCACGCTGGAGGACTGCGATCCTTACGCCATAGATGTGATCGAAATGGCTTTCGAGGGAAATAACGGCATCTCTAAAATGTTTGGTAGCGACGTTTATGGAGAAAAACTGTTCGTTTATGCCGTCCCGGTCTATCAGAATGGCAAGGTGGTCGGTGCACTGGCGGCGAGCGATACCCTTGAGATATTTACCGACATTGCAAACGGAAAAGCGGTAATGGGTGGGGCGGGTTATATAAACCTGATAAACAGCGAGGGCAGGATCTTGGTGCGCTCGCAGAACACCCTTATAAAGGAGGACGTGAACACAATATATGACGGTTCATACCTGACTGAAAAGACTAAGGAGCAGACCCGGTTAGCGCTGAGCAAGCAGGAGAGTGTGCTCGGAGAATTCAGGTACGAGGGAACGAGGTGCCACTATTATCTGGAGCCGCTTGGGATGAACGGTTGGTATTTGTTCTGTGCCAACACTGTGTGGGGGGCACATTTGGCGCTTGGCGGCGTCCTGGTGATAACCGGAGTGGTGGTGCTGCTTGTGCTGCTCGTGGTCAACGGGCTGCTTTATGCGGGGTACAGGCAGTTCCGCAAAGCGGTGAGAGCACTCATTCGAATAGCGTATCAGGACCAGGTGACAGGTGCGGAAAACACTATCCGATTCAATCAGCGTTTCAATGAAATATCCAGTCAGCATAAGAATTACAGCACTGTCGCGATGAATGTGCACAATTTCAAGGGTATAAACGACCTGTTTGGGCAAGATCGCGGAGACAAGGTGCTGTGTTACCTTAAAGAGATGATCGAGGGAATGCTAAAGACGGGGGAGTTCTTTTGCCGAGATACGGCGGACCTGTTTTATATACTGCTGCTTGACAACGATGAGCAACTGGTTCAAAAGCGTATGCAGAAGATAATAGACCATATCAGCCGGGTGAGCCTGGATTATGGGGAGTACAGCTATGAACTGTCTACCTATTGCGGTATAGCGATTTGCGGGGACAGGGAACGGGCACTGCTTGCAATGCAGAGTATCCAGAACTCTCACCAGAAGAGTATCGCGTTTTACAACCATGTGCTTCACGACGAAGTGCGCCGTAAAAATAGTATAGAGAGTCATATGTATGCGGCGCTGCAAAACAAAGAGTTCAAGCTGTTCCTTCAGCCTAAGTTCAATTTAAAGACGGATGCGCTCGTAGGCGCGGAAGCTCTTGTGAGATGGCAGAATCCGGACGGTTCTTTCCGTATGCCGGGTGAGTTCATACCGCTCTTTGAGAAAAACGGATTCTGTCTGAAACTCGACATGTATATGGTGGAGAGGGTCTGCAAGCAGATAAGGATGTGGATGGATGTTGGAATAACTCCAGCTCCAATATCTATAAATCAGTCCAAACTGCTGTTCTCCGACCTCAATTACCCGGAGAATGTCTCTCAGATACTTGCAAAGTATCATGTGCCCCCATCTCTTATCACGCTCGAGATACTGGAGAGCGTTGCCACCGAAAATTTTGAGCAGATAAACAAACAGATAGAGGCGCTTCATGAAAAAGGGTTCCGCATTTCTATGGACGACTTCGGCAGTGGATACTCCTCGCTGAATATGTTCTACCAGCTTGACATCGACGAGCTGAAACTGGATCGTGGTTTTCTGCGCAAGGTTTCAGAGGAAGAACTCGTCAAACGGCAGGCAATAGTGGAACAGGTCGTGGTTTTTGCCAAAAAGTTCGGCATTGCAACGGTTGCAGAGGGCGTTGAGACGCAGGAGGACAGAGATTTTGTCAAGAGACTGAACTTCGATTTTGTACAGGGCTATTTCTATGACAGGCCTATTGCCGCTGCGGAGTTCAGCCGCAAATACATGAACTTCGAACAGGGTGTGTAAGGTGCAGTTTTTTCGGATTTTCGGATACACATATGTAGTGCCGGGAGACGGAGGATGAAGCTTCGCCGAGAGAAGTAAATAATGTGCCCCGATGCAGGCAGCCTGCATCGGGGTCTTCGCTATACAATTACAAAAATAAAACGGAGCAAGCGACAAACGCTTGCTCCGTTATGGTGGAGGCGAGGGGAGTCGAACCCCTGTCCGAAAACGCTTCGACAGGACTTTCTCCGGGTGCAGCCGTCGGTTTAAATTCCCTCTCTCAGACGCCTGACGGCTGGCTTAAAAGAGAGGTAGCTTCATAATTCATGTGTGCGCTCAAAGCTTTGCGCACGCACGTTCACCACTAAACGACGCCCGTATCCCGCTCGTGGTCCTTCGGGGCGGACGGCAGCCTAATTAGGCTGCGTAAGCAAGTTCAGTATCGTTGCTTAATTTATAAGGTTGCCCTTTTTACGTGGAGGACGCCACGACCCGCTTATCCAGCCTCTGCATCCCCGTCGAAACCGGTACGCCCCCATATTTGGCGGCAAAAAGCCGCCAGGAGGGTCTCCAGTTACATTAGACGTAATTAACGCCCGATAGTTTCAGGGTCGGGATAATCGACGCCGAAAGTGTCGACCGTGACCGTCTTCATGCGCTGGTCAGTTATCGGCTTGTCGTTCATGTTGCGCTTGGTGTTTACAATTTCGTCGACGACGTCCATACCGTCGGTGACCTTACCGAAAGCGGCGTACTCTCCGTCGAGGTGCTCGGCGGTGTCCACCATTATAAAGAACTGGCTTCCGGCGGAGTCCTTATCCATCGAACGCGCCATCGAGATGACACCGCGAGTGTGCTCAAGGCTGTTTTCAAATCCGTTGGAGGAGAACTCGCCCTTAATGGAGTAACCGGGGTTGCCGGTACCGGTACCCTTCGGGCATCCACCCTGGATCATGAAGCCGGGAATGACACGGTGGAAGATGAGCCCGTCGTAGAACCCGTCTTCAACGAGGGATATGAAGTTGTTTACGGTGTTCGGTGCTATGTCGGGGTAGAGCTCGATGGTGATGATGCCGCCGTTTTCCATTTCGATGGTGACTATCGGATTGCTCATTTCACTGTTCTCCTTATCTGAATTTGTTGCCGACTCGTCGCCGGAGGGGGAGCTTTGCGGGCTGCCGCTCGAGCAGCCGAATGCCGCCGTGAACAGCAGCATGGTGATCAAAAAGAGTACTGTCTTTTTTATTTCAATCTCTCCTTTAAAGCTCGGTCAATTTCGCGCGCAGCCTCTTTTTCTTTTGCGGAATCGCGCTTGTCGTGCAGTTTTTTACCCTTTGCGAGCGCAAGCTCGACCTTGACCCGCGGACCCTTGAAATAGAGGGAGAGTGGGACGAGCGTGAATCCGTCGCGCTGGACGCGGGCATCGAGCCGCATTATCTCGCGGCGGTGCATGAGCAGGCGGCGGGTACGAACCGGGTCGCGATTAAAAATGTTACCCTTTTCGTACGGGCTTATATGCGCTCCGCAGAGGAAAAGTTCACCTTTCTTTACGATACAGTACGAATCCTTGAGGTTGACTGCGCCGAGTCGGAGTGACTTCACTTCGGTGCCGTACAGTTCGATGCCTGCCTCGAAACGCTCCTCGATGAAATAGTCGTGGAACGCTTTGCGGTTGGTCGCGATAGTTTTATTCTTTTCAGCCATCAAAACGCCCCTCTCATTCCCTTCGTGAAGTCAGACTATTATATCAGATATTATGCATCTTGTCCAGAGCTTTGACCCACTGAACGTACAAAAAAAGTGTGCCGCAGAGCTGTGTAGTGGCTTTGCGGCACAAGGGAAAAATGTGTAGTTTAGCTGTTCGGATGAGAAGATATTAGCACGGGTGGAATGTCGAAAAAGCGCGAAAAAAGTAGTTTCGGAAAAATTTTCTTGCACCGGCTTTACAGAATGACCTCGCGGAGCCGCGTGAGTATTCGTTTTTCTATCCTTGAGACCTGCACCTGCGAGATACCTAGGAGCTGCGCGGTCGCCTGCTGGGTGAGGTTGTGGAAATAGCGGAGCCGGACTAACTGCTGCTCCCGCTGCTCGAGACCCGAGATTGCCTGGCGAAGTGCGACCGAGTCGATGACCGCGTCCTCAAACCCGTCCACTCCGACGGTTCCTTCGAGTGCGAGACCGGTCTCTCCGCTGCGCTGGAGAGAGTCGGGCTGTTCGACGGCGCGTTCGCACTCTGCAATCTCCTCGGGGGAAAGTCCGGTGTCGGCGGATATTTCGCTCAGGCGGGGTTCGCGGTCGAGCTCTTTTAGGAGACGTTCACGCGAGCGGTGGACGGCGTAGGCGCGCTCCTTGAGGGTGCGGCTCACCTTGACCGGTCCGTCGTCACGGAGAAAGCGGCGGATCTCGCCCGCAATTTTAGGCACGGCATAGGTGGAAAACTGCGTTCCGAAGCTTTCGTCGTACCCCGCGATCGCCTTCAGAAAACCGATACATCCCAGCTGATAGAGGTCGTCCGCCTCGACGCCGCGCCCGAAGAAGCGCCGGGCGATGCCCCATATCAGCCCGGAGTTCTCCTCGATGAGCCGCGCCTGAGCCTCGCTGTCCCCGTCGCGAGCAGCGCGGAGCAGTTCATGTGCATAACCGGCGCCCATCAGGTGCGCGGTTCTATCCGCTTCGAGAGCTTGACGACCGTACCGCCCCCGGCGCGGTGGCGGACGATACAACTGTCCGAAAAGCTCTCCATAATGGTAAAGCCCATGCCGCTTCGTTCCTCGCCTCCGGTCGTGAACATCGGTTCACGCGCCTTTTCGATGTCGGGGATACCGATTCCGCGGTCGCTTATGACGATTTCGAGAACGCCGTTTGCAAAGGTGCGGCAGCGTATCTTTATTTCGCCTATTGTATCGGGATAGGCGTGGACGATACAGTTCGTGACCGCTTCGCTCACCACCGTCTTTATGTCGCCGAGTTCCTCGAGGGTGGGGTCGAGCTGGGCGGCGAATCCGGCGACGCAGACCCGCGCAATGCTCTCGTTTGCCGACCTGCTAGGCAGCAGCAGCGTCAATTCGTTTGTCGGTCGCATGTTCTTATGTAGCCTCCTGTTATATTTCTTTCATTCCTGCCGCGCGGAATACGCGCATAGCCTGTGCCGGGGCGTTTACCACTGAGAGCTCTGCGCCTATGTACGAGAGCCTGCGCCTCAGTCCGAGCACGACAGCGATACCTGAACTGTCCATAAATGTCACACCGCCAAGGTCGAGGGTGCAGCGGCGGGGGAGTGCCTCGGGAAGCGCGGTAAAGCTCTCAAAAACTTTTCCGGCGGCGTGGTGGTCGAGGTCGCCGGAGAGCTTGATGACGAGGGAGTCGTCTGTTCTCTGAATATCAATGTTCATTTTCTTATCCTTCCCGGTAAACGACAAAATATACCGGCTTTCGCAAAAAAATATGACCGACACCCTGTCCGGGTATCGGTCATATTTTACCATGCGCCGACGGCGCAAATTGTCGAACGTAGGCGTAGACGTTACCTGCCGTACCGTTCACGTATGTACGTCTTGGCTACTCCGATGACGTAGAGCGAGCCGCAGATTAGCACTGTCTCGCCGCCCTTTTTCGCAAGCTCGAAGGCGCGGTCTACCGCCTCGCATATGTCGTCTACCGCCTCGACCGCCGCGCAGGATGCGCGTGCGACCTCGGCGCTCTCGGAAGCGGGGAGGGCTCTGCCTGAGGTTGGGGTGGTGGTGATGACCATGCTACTGCGCTTGGCAATCTCGGGGATGCAGAACTCATAATCCTTGTCGGCGAGCATGCCCATGACGGTTATTATCTTCCGATCGGAAAGCAGAGTCTCGATGGCGGCAGAGAGAGCACGCACCGCCTCCGGGTTGTGCGCGGCGTCTATTATGCAGTCCGGGTCGCTGTGTATCTGCTCGAGCCGCCCGACCCACTCGGTATTCCGGATGCCGAGAGCGATGTCCTCGTCGGTTATATGGTACCCGCGGCGCGCCATCGCCCGCATGGCTTCGATGACGCTTAGCGCGTTGATGACCTGGTGCCTGCCCATGAGCGGCACGGTGGTCTCCAGACCAGAGTAGCGGAAATGGGTGCCATAGAGACCGGAATCGAGTATTTCGAGGGCGGACATGTCGGGGATGATGAACTCCGCGCCCCGTTCACGGCAGATGCGCTCTATGACTATGCGCGCCTCCTCCGGCTGCTCGGCGTAGCATATGACCGGGCTTCCGGGCTTGACAATGCCGCACTTCTCATAGGCTATTTCGGTCAGCGTATCGCCGAGGTAGTGGCAGTGGTCATAGGCGATGGTGGCGATTATCGCGGCAGCCGGCGGGTCGATGACGTTTGTCGCGTCCAAGCGTCCACCCATGCCGACCTCGAGCGAAACGAGGTCGCAACCGCTCTGCTCCCAGTACTTGAACGCCATTGCGGTGACTATCTCGAACTCGGTAGGATGCGCAAGACCGCGCTCGAGCATGCCGTCCGCGAGCTTTTTTGTGTACTCGGTGAGCTCGACGAGCTTGTCGTCCGGGATAGGTTCACCGTTTATCTGCATACGCTCGTTGAACCGCTCGAGGAACGGCGAGATGAACTCGCCGGTGCGGTAACCGGCGTGACGCATGACCGATGCGCACATGGCTACGGTACTGCCCTTGCCATTGGTGCCCGCGACGTGGACATAGTTCATGCTGCGCTGCGGGTCGCCCATGTCGTGCAGGAGGTTCAGTATGCGCTGAAGCCCCGGCTTAGTGGAAAAACGCTTGATGCCGTGAATATAGTCGAGTGCCTGTTCGTAGTTCATTTTTACATCCCCATTCTGCGGAGCTCATCCGAGCGCCGCAAGATTGCTCGTAAGTTTCTCGGTCAGAGCCGAGAGGGAGGTCGCGCGCTCGCGTTCGGCGGCGACGACATTTGCGGGTGCTTTGTTGACAAATCCGGGATTCGAGAGCTTCTTTTCAAGGCTCTCGAGTTCCTTGCGAGCCTTTGCGAGCTCGCGGTTGAGACGCTCGCGCTCGCGCGCGATGTCCACAAGGTCGCCGGTCGGCATGAACACCTGAACCGCCGGGGTGGTGGCTGCGGTGTACGCCGAGAGCTCGGCGGGGGCGGCGGAGACGAGTTCGAGTTCGCTTGCATAGGCAAGCTTCTTTATGAGCTCATTCATCTCCTCGAATATCCCGCGGTGGTCGGTGAGCACCGTGAGGTGCGCCTTGCGTGAGGGGGGCACGTTCATCTCGGCGCGGCGCGCACGCACTGCGCGTATCGCGTCCATGACTATCTCAACCTCGGATTCCTCGCCCGGGAAGCTGAGCGCATCCTCGTACTGCGGCCACTCGCTCGTTATGAGCATCGAGCTGCGGGAGGGGAGGTGCTGCCAGATCTCCTCTGTGATGAACGGCATGAACGGGTGGAGCAGGCGGAGTATCCCGCCGAGCACGTACATCAGCACGCGCTGCGCACCCTCTCCGGCTTGCCCGCCGGCGTTGAGACGCGGCTTTGTGAGTTCGATGTACCAGTCGCAGTACACGTCCCAGGTGAAGTCGTATATCTTCTGAAGCGCGAGACCGAGCTCGTACTTCTCGATGTTTGCGGTGGTCTCGGCAACAAGCGAATTGAACTTGGAGAGAACCCACTTGTCCTCCGCGGTGAGCGAAGCGGGCAGGGTGTCGTCGGTGACGTTGAGGTTCATGAGCACGAAGCGGCTCGCGTTCCAGAGTTTGTTTGCGAAATTGCGCATCGAGCTCACCTTTTCGTCGGTGAAGCGCATGTCTGCTCCGGGGCTGTTGCCCATGAGTAGAGCAGTTCGCAGTGCGTCTGCGCCGAACTCTGCTATGACCTCCATAGGGTCTACGCCATTGCCGAGTGACTTCGACATCTTCCGCCCCTGCGAGTCGCGCACAAGCCCGTGTATGACCACGGTGTGGAACGGGGGCTTCTTCATCTGCTCAAGGCTCGAGAATATCATGCGGCTCACCCAGAAGCCGATTATGTCATATCCGGTGACAAGGACGTCGGTAGGGAAGAAGTAGCGCAGGTCCTCGGTGTCGTCCGGCCATCCGAGCGTGCTGAACGGCCAGAGCGCCGAGCTGAACCAGGTGTCGAGCACGTCCTCCTCGTGCCTGATGTTCGTCGAGCCGCACTTCGGGCAGACGTGGACATCCTCGCGGCTCACCGTCATCTCGCCGCAGTCGTCGCAGTAGAACGCGGGGATGCGGTGACCCCACCAGAGTTGGCGGGAGATGCACCAGTCGCGCATACCGTCCATCCAGTTGAGGTAGGTGCGGGTGAAGCGCTCAGGAACGTACTTTATCGAACCGTTTTTGACAGCCTCAACAGCCGGCTCGGCGAGCGGAGCCATTTTCACAAACCACTGCGCCGAGGTTATCGGCTCGACCGTGCAGCCGCAGCGGTAGCACTCGCCGACGCTGTGGTTGTAGTCCTCGACCTTGACGAGGTAGCCGCCCTTTTCGAGGTCCTCGACTATGCGGCGGCGCGCCTCATAGCGGTCGAGACCCTCGTATATGCCGCCGTTAGCGTTTATCTTCGCGTCCTCGTCGAGCACGAGTATCTCCTCGAGTCCGTGACGCTTGCCGACCTCAAAGTCGTTGGGGTCGTGGCAGGGGGTTATCTTGACGCAGCCGGTACCGAAGTCCTTCTCGACGTACTCGTCGGCAATGACCGGTATGCGGCGCCCGACGAGCGGCAGGATAAGCGTCTTGCCGACAAGGTGGGCGTACCGCTCGTCGTCCGGGTTGACCGCGACCGCAGTGTCGCCGAGCATCGTCTCGGGGCGGGTGGTCGCGATTATCACATATTCGTCCGAACCGTCGACCGGGTAGCGGATGTGCCAGAAGTGACCCGCCTGGTCGGAATATTCGACCTCCGCGTCGCTCAGCGCGGTGCGGCAGTGCGGGCACCAGTTGATTATACGGTTTCCTTTATATATGAGACCCTTCTCATAGAGGTTGACGAACACCTCGCGCACCGCGCGAGAAAGCCCCTCGTCCATGGTAAAGCGGAGACGGGTCCAGTCGCAGCTCGAACCGAGGCTCTGGAGCTGCTCCAAAATGCGCCCCTCGTAGCGGCGCTTCCAGTCCCACACTATCTCGGTGAACGCCTCGCGCCCGTAGTCGTAGCGGGTCTTGCCCTCGGTGTTGCGGAGATGCTCCTCAACCTTGATCTGGGTTGCAATGCCCGCATGGTCGGTGCCGGGGACCCAGAGCGCGGAGAAACCGCGCATACGCTTGTAACGTATCAGCGCATCCTGCCAGGTCTCGTCGAGCGCATGCCCCATGTGGAGCTGACCGGTGACGTTCGGCGGGGGGATGACGATGGTGAACGGTTTTTTATCAGGGTCGCGCTTCGCGGTGAAGCAGCCGCTGTCCTTCCACATTCCGTAAATGCGTTTTTCGACGCTCTGCGGCTCGTAAGTTTTGGACAACTCTGTTGACATTGAAATAACCTCCTCATAGTTCTGCACAATTGCTGCAAAAAAATAAATCCGCCCTGAAACACGTGCCATCGGCACGGTTTTCCAGGACGGACGGCTTATCCGCGGTACCACCTGCAATTCGTGGGGCTTTCCTCCCCACGCTCTCATCATGACGCGCGCAAATACGCATGCCACATCCCTGTAACGGGAGAACCCGTGCGCGCCTACGCGAGGAAGCCGGAGTTCAGCGCGCCGGCTCGGGGGCGACCTTCCGCAACCGCCGCTCAGGACTTGCACCACCCGTCCTGTCTCTGAAAATGCGGCGCGAGAGCGTACTCCTCCCCGTCAGAGCCTTTATCATTCTTCTACTAAAGATACCTTATATCACACGCGGCGGATTTTGTCAAGCGAAAATATCTGGGCGTGAGAGATTGAAGTGCGCCGGGTGTTATTGTATAATGGCAGTGTGTGACTACGCGCGGGATGCGCGGCACTTGAAGTATGATATCTGGTTATCGGAGGGAACATGAGTTCGCTTGAGAAGAGGTTTCTCATCGCACGAAGGGAGATAATAGCGTCCGACTTTCGAGGGCTGAACGGGATGCAGCTCGAGGCGGTGTTTGCCACCGAGGGTCCGCTGCTGGTGCTCGCGGGCGCGGGCAGCGGAAAGACGACCGTTCTTGTCAACCGGGTCGCGAATATAGTCAAATACGGTCGCGCAAGCGACTCCGACGAGATTCCGCCGTTTGTCGGCGAAAGCGAGGTGGAGTTTCTCGAGCGGTTCTGCTCGTGCCCGAACGAGGACGAGCGGGAAGCTGCGGAGAAGCTGTGTGCGCTCGACCCGGCTCCACCGTGGAGCGTCATCGCGATAACCTTTACAAATAAGGCGGCGGGGGAGCTGAAAGAGCGCCTTTCGCGGATGCTCGGCGGCGCTGCGGACGACATCTGGGCATCCACCTTCCACTCGGCGTGCGTGCGCATTCTGCGAAGGGACATCGAGCGGCTCGGCTACCAGCGCGGCTTTGCGATATACGACACGAGCGACTGCGAGCGGGTGATGAAGGACATAATCTCGTCGCTTCGGCTGGACGAGAGGCTTTTTTCCGCGCGCTCGCTGCTGCACAAGATAAGCGAGGCGAAGAGCTCGGAGGTATTCGCGTCGGGGTACATCAGCTCCGGTCTCGAGCCGGATGCCGGGCGCGCCGCGACGATAGCGCGCGCATATGCGGAGTACGAGCGGAGGATGCGCGGTGCAAACGCGCTCGACTTCGACGACCTCATACTGCTTGCGGTCGTGCTGCTCGAGTCAAATCCGGACATACTTGAGTACTACCAGCGCAAGTTCAGGTATGTGCTCATCGACGAGTATCAGGACACGAACGGCATTCAGGACAAGTTTGCGCGACTCATTGCGGGCGGATACGAGAATATATGCGTGGTGGGGGACGATGACCAGTCGATATACCGCTTCCGCGGGGCGACGGTGGAGAACATTCTCACCTTCGACCAGGCGGCAAGGCACCCGCAGGCGCGGGTCATAAAGCTTGAGCAGAACTACCGCTCGACCGGAAACATCCTCCGCGCCGCAAACCATGTAATCGAGCACAACTCGGGTCGTAAAGGCAAGGAACTCTGGACTGCGAACGGGGACGGGGACCCGGTCACGGTCTATGCGGCGTACGATGACTCGGACGAGGCGGCGTATATCGCGCAGAAAGTTCTCGACGGGGTGCGCGCAGGCGGGAACTTGCGCGACTTCGCGGTGCTCTACCGGATGAACGCGCAGTCGAACCGGATCGAGGATGTGTTCATACGCAGCGGGATCCCGTACCACATTGTCGGGGGCACTCCGTTCTTCGGCACTCAGGAGATAAAGGACGTCACCGCGTATCTATGGGCGGTGCACAACCACGCGGACGACCTGCGTCTCATGCGTATAATAAATGTGCCCGCGCGCGGCATCGGCGGGACTACGACCGCCGCCGTCGAGGATATTGCGCGGGCAAACGGGACAACCTGTTTTGAGGTCATAAGGCGGGCGGCGGAGTTCCCGGAACTCAGCCGGGCGGCGGCGAGGCTGCGCGCGTTCGCCGCGCTTATCGAACAGCTTGCGCAGATAGCGGAGGAACGCCCGCTCGACGAGTTCTACGACGAGTTTCTCGACAGAACCGGCTACCTGCGCATGTACGAGGCGAAGCTCGAAAGCGACCCGAAGGCGCAGGACCGCATAGACAACGTGCTTGAGCTGAAGTCGAACATCGTGCGGTACTGCGAGCAGACCGACGAGCCGACGCTCGGCGGATTTCTCGAGGAGGTGTCGCTGTTTACCGACCTTGAGAGGTACGACGAGCAGGACGACCGCGTCGTAATGATGACGCTGCACAGTGCAAAGGGTCTTGAGTTCCCGAACGTGTTCATCTGCGGCATGGAGGACGAGCTGTTTCCAGGCAACCGCTCGCTTGGCTTCAAGGAGGAGCTCGAGGAGGAGCGGCGGCTGTGCTATGTCGGAATCACACGCGCAAGGAAGCGGCTGTGGCTCACACATGCGCGCAGCCGCATGTTATACGGACGCACAAGCTACAACTCGCCGAGTCGGTTTCTCGCCGAGCTCCCGGAGGACTGCGTGGAGCGGGTGGAAAGCGAGCAGCTCGCCGCGCAGCGGCGCGCTGCGCGCACCTGGGAGTTTGCGGAGAGCGGCGGAGGCAGCCGTGGGAGCCGTGACGGCGGAGGTCGCCCCCAGCAGCAGCGGTACCGCTATCGTCCGCAGGCGTACTCGCAGGGCGCGAAAAAGACAAACCGGCTCTCGCTGCACGAGGGGGATGTCGTCGAGCACAAGACATTCGGTCTCGGAGAGGTCATTTCGGTCAAGGAGACCAGCGGAGATGCGCTGCTTGAGATAGAGTTCGAAAGCGCAGGGCGCAAGCATATGATGTTGAACACCGCATCGCAATTTATGACGAGACGGTGAGTTATGAGAGGGGTGGAGTGATGGAACTGCTTTCACCGTCGTTTGAGCGGCGGGAGGTGTTGGCGAAGAATGCGCTTGCGCTTGCACATGTGGGCGACGGCGTGTTTGAGCTGATGGTGCGCACGAAGATCTGCGCATCGGGCACGCTTACGAATGCCGTTCAGCACCGCCGGGTCCTCGGCTACGTCAGCGCAGAGGCTCAGGCGGTCTCTGCGGCGAGGGTGCTGCCATTCCTCGACGAGGAGGAGCGTGAATTCTTCATGCGGGGCAGAAATGCGCATACCGGTACCGTTCCGCGCCACGCAAGTCACGCCGACTACCACGCCGCGACCGGGCTTGAGGCGTTGTTCGGGGCGCTGTGGCTGCTCGGCAGGCGCGAGCGGCTGGAGGAGCTCTTTGAAATAGCGTGTCAGGAGGGTGCGAAGTGAGCGAAAATAGGAACGACAACAATGCGCCCGCCCGCCGTCCGAGCGGTTTGATACCAGAGACGATGGGGGCGGTCGCGCGCGACTTGGCGGTAATGACCGGAGGGTCGGCGCTGTACGCACTGAGCATGGTGATGTTTCTCATCCCGTCCGGGGTGCCGGTAGGTGGTATATCGGGTATCGCGATGGTGCTCAACCATCTGTTCGGGCTGCCGATAGGCGTCATGACCATCGTGCTCAACGTCCCGCTGTTTCTTCTTAGCTGGCGGACGCTCGGGCGGCGATTCGTGGTGCGCAGTGCGTACTGTATGCTGCTGAGCTCGGTGCTGACCGATGTATTCATGTTGTTCGTGCCGGTGTACGAGGGGGACAAGCTGCTCTCGGCGATGTTTGGTGGCGCGGTCATCGGTATCTCGATGGGACTGATATTCTCACGCGGCGGCACCACCGGCGGCACCGACATCGTGTCCAAGCTCATAAACTTCCGCACCGGGCGGAGCGTGGGCGGCGCGCAGCTTGCGTGCAACGCGGTGGTCATACTCGCGGCGAGCTATTTCTATTCGAACGGGACGGTGTCGGATGTCCTTGAGATAGTGCTCTATTCGGTGGTGCGTCAGGCGATAGCGAGCTATGCGCTCGACGCGATACTCGGTGGTATGGATAGCTCGTCGGCTGCGTTCATAGTCACAAACAAGCCGGAGGTAGTCGCGGAGGCGATATTCGATGGGCTAGGTCGCGGGGTGACTGCGATGGACTCGCAGGGCATGTTCTCCGGAAAGGAGCGCACGACGCTGCTCTGCGCGGTGCGCAGCCATGAGTCGCTCGCTCTGAAGAGGGTCGTCGCAGCGGCGGACCCGGACTCGTTCATGATCCTCACAAATGCAAGGGAAGTTGTCGGGCGCGGGTTCAAAAGCGCGGACAACAGATAAAACAGAAAGGACATGGTAGAATGTTAAAAGACATTATATCGCAGTACAGGGGTGGATTCAGCCTTCATACAGAGCTTCGCGCGCAGCAGAACACCTCGCGCAGGGTTGCCGTCCTTGCCGGGGAGATAGTAGCCAACTCGCGCACCGACGTCGGCGGAGTTTCTGCCCGCGTGTACAAGAATGGCGTGTACGGGTTCGCGTCCGGCGCCGACTACACCGACGAAAATGTGCGCAACGTCCTTGAGGCAGCAGAACGGAACGCGGTCTTTATGGATAGCCGCGTCGGTAAGGGCGAGAAGGCGTTTCCGTCGGTCGAGCGCGGCGAGTACCGTATGAAGCTGGACGTCAATGATGTGGAGCAGCGTCACTATGTGGAATTTGTGCGCGCGCTCGACGCGAGGATAGCCGAGCGGTATCCCGGGCTTGTGTCGCGGCGCGTGGTCGCAAGCTCCGACTCGATGGAAAAGCTCCTCGTGGTGGCGGACGGGTTTGACAGCTATTCGCTCATGCCGCGCAGCTATATATATGTTACACTGACCGTGCCGGATAAGCTCGGCGGGACGGTCGAGCTGTACGAGGTCATGGGGGGCAGGGGCTGGTTTACCGACATTTTCAAGGATCCCGCAGCGTTAGACGAGAAGGTCGACGCTCTTTACACCCGCCTAATGCAGAAGGCAGACGGCGTGTACGCCGACGCGGGGGTGAAGGACGTGGTCATGCACCCGAACCTCGCAGGTATGCTCGCACATGAGGCTGTCGGTCACACGGTGGAAGCCGACCTCGTGCTCGGCGGCTCGGTCGCGGGACCGATGCTCGGGCGGCAGGTCGCAAGCGAGCTTGTGACGATGGTGGACTTCGCGAACACCCTGCACGACGGGTCTCCCGCGCCACTGCCGGTGTACGTGGACGACGAGGGGACCCCCGCGTCCGATGAGGTGTTGATAAAGGATGGAATACTCACCGGGTACATGAACAACCGCGAGAGCGCGGAGCGGTTCGGCATGACCCCGCACGGTAACGCGCGCGCCTACCTGTTCAGTGACGAACCTCTGATACGTATGCGCAACACAGGAATAATCCCCGGAAAGTCGAAGCTCGAGGACATGATAGCCGCGATAGACGACGGGTACTACCTCGTCGAGACCGGCAACGGTCAGGCGGACACGACCGGCGAGTTCATGTTCGGAATAAACCTCGGCTACGAGATAAAACACGGCAAGATAGGTCGCGCTATACGCGATACGACTATATCCGGCGTCGCGTTCGACATGCTCAAGACGGTGGACATGCTCTCGGACGACAATGTCTGGCTTTCCTCCGGTTTCTGCGGCAAGAAGCAGCCGATGCCGGTTGGTATGGGCGGTCCGGCTATCAAGTGCCGTGTGAATATAGGCGGACGCTGATGCCCGCGTTATCTTTATCAGAAAGGGGTCTGTTTTGATGAATAAGCGTGAAATAGCCGAATATACACTTGACAAACTGATGAAGAGCGGTGCGGAGGGCGCCTCGGTCGGGGTTTCGCAGGGTTCGACCGACGAGCTCAACATAGACGGCGGCGAGTTCAGCCTCATGCGCACTCTGTTCAACAGCGGTCTGTCGATGAAGGCAATCGTCGGCGGGCGCAAGGGCAATGCCGCGATAAACCGTCTCGACCGCGAGTCGATAGACGCCGCCATAGAGAACTGCATTGCTGCCGCGAAGAGCGGAAAGCCGGATTCGGCGGAGCGTATCGCGCCCGGCGTCGGCGAGCACAGTTTCGAGGACGGTCCGCAGCAGCCGGATACCGCGCTTCTCTACGACCGTATGCGCGAGTATATCGAGGATGTGCGAAAAGATTATCCGCTCATCATGCTCGAGCAGGTCATCGCTCAGTTCGACCACGAGGAGAGCCTGTACATGAACACGAACGGGACGGTGTTCAATTCGATTGGCGGGGAGTACGGCATAGAGGCGATGTTCTCAGCACACGATGGGGAACGTTCGTCGTCGTTCTGCGGGTTCGGTGCGAGTATGTATGACCTTGACCGCCGCATCATAGATATGGACCTTCATCGCAACACGCTGGAGGGAGCGGTCAAGTCGCTGGCTACCCGGTCGTTCGGGGATAAGATGGTGGGGCGCGTCATATTCACGCCCGGCTGCCTTGCCGGTTTTCTCAGCTCTATCATTGGAAACTTTATGTCGGACAGCGTCATAATCGACGGCACGAGTCCGTGGAAGAACCGCATAGGAGAGCAGGTGGCTTCGGAGGGTCTCTGCGTGTCCACTATTCCGCTCGACCCGCGTATAGTCTGCGGCGAGCGGTTCAGCGGCGGTTTTGTAAGCGAGAACATGGACTATATCAAGGACGGCGTGCTGAAGGGTTTCGCCATCGGGGACTACGCCTCGCTCAAGACCGGCTTTGCACGCGCGGCGAACCAGAGCATGAACCTCTGGGTGAAGCCGGGCGAGAAGAGCCTCGAGGAGATTGTTTCAGGCATCGGACGCGGGCTTATAATCGACCGTTTCAGCGGCGGGGATCCGGCGCAGAACGGCGATTTCAGCGGCGTTGCGAAGAACAGCTTCCTCATTGAGAACGGAAAGATAACCGACGCGGTGAGCGAGACGATGATAAGCGGCAACCTTGTTGAGCTCATGCAGAGCCTTGCTGCGGTCTCGCGCGAGACCGCGTGCGACGGACAGAGCGTCCTGCCCTGGGCGGCGTTCGACGGAGTGACGATCTCGGGAAAATAATTAAAAAAGGACTTGCATTTTTCACCAGGAGATGATATAATCTTCTGGCGTGACAATGGACGGTCCTCTGCCGCCCCTATTTACTCTTGCGGCACGAACGTCTGAAAAGAGAGGAGGATTTCGACTATGGATCTCGTAAACGCTCTCAGCAAGCAGTACATGAAGAGCGAGCTTCCGGTCATGAACATCGGCGACACCGTTCGCGTTCATGTCAAGATAAAGGAAGGCAATCGTGAGAGGATCCAGGTGTTCGAGGGTACGATCATCGCCCGTAAGCATGGCGGTATATCCGAGACCATCACCGTCCGCCGTCTTTCGTACGGTGTCGGCGTGGAGAAGGTTTTCCCGGTCCATTCCCCGAATATCGCGGACATCACTCTTGTCCGGAAGGGCAAAGTGCGCCGTGCCAAGCTCTACTACCTGCGTGGTCGCGTTGGTAAGCGCGCAAAGGTCAAAGAGGACATCTAAGCTTAAAATTCTCAAAATGGTGCGCCCCGCGAACTCTGGTTCGCGGGGCGTTCTGTGTCCTGCCGTATTTCTTCGGCGCACATGCCGGCTTTAAACTATATGTATGACCGGTCGATCTTCACCACAGCGCGGCATCCCTCGAGCTCATGTTGTACCGCATCAACGATGCGCCGCCGCGTCTCGTCGTCGCGGAGCTTGAATCCCTTCGGCACGACCGCGTCAAAGACGAGATTGGTCACTTCGCCGCTCGGCACTATACGGAAGTCGTGGATGGCTATCCTTGGGTCTATCTGCTGCGCAAGTTCAAGGCACATGCTGCGCAGTTTCACGGTACGCTCGTCCTCCACCGCGACCGGGTCCATGTGTATGACCGCCTCGCAGTGTAACTTTCGGGCGAGCTCGATCTCTATTGCGTCTATCACACCGTGCAGCACATAGATATCGCCCCTGCCGTCCACCTCACCGTGCAGCGAGATTATACGGCGACCCGGACCATAGTCGTGGACGATGAGGTCGTGTATCCCACTTATCTCGGGGTGTGCGAGCACTATCTCCTCCACCTGGCGCACGAACTCCGGGTCGGGAGCGCTGCCGAGCAGTGGGCTCAGCGTGTCCCGTGCGGCGTTTATGCCGGAGTAGCAGATGAAAAGTGAGACCGCCGCACCGCACCAGCCGTCTATATTCAGTTTAAAGATAGCGGATACGGCGGCGGATAGCAGTACGACCGAGGTTGCAGCCACGTCGCTGAAACTGTCGAGTGCGGTGGCACGCATTGCGCCAGAGTCTATCTTTCGACCTATCTTCCGGTTGTAGAAAAACATGTACAGCTTTACGAGGATGGATGCGCCGAGCACCACGAAAGACGCCCATCCGGTGTCCACCGGTGACGGATGAAGGATCTTTGAAAAAGACGTCTTTGCAAGGTCAAAGCCCATAATAAGTATCACTGCCGACACAGCAAGCCCGGATATGTACTCCGCCCGACCGTGACCGAACGGGTGCTCATCGTCTGCCTGCCTTCCCGCGAAGAAGAACCCGGCAAGAGTGATGAGTGAAGAGCCTGCGTCGGAGAGGTTGTTTGCGGCGTCCGCCGTGATGGCGACCGAGCCGCTCGCCGCACCGACGACAAATTTCCCGGCGGAGAGCAGGATGTTTAGAAATATTCCGAATACGCTGCAAAGAGTGCCGTATGCACGTCGTACAGCCGGGTCTGCGGTATTGTTCCAGTTTCGGATGAAGAGCCGCGCGAGCAGGGTGACCATTGTATTTCCTCCAATAAAATGCCGGTGTGCACTGCATGGGACGCATGGCACACAACATATAAACATAAAACATACACATATGTTTATAAAGTATATCACCGCTCCGCAGAGGTTTCAAGTGTGTTTTGCACCGATAAAACGCTTTACAAGAGGAAGGGCGGATGATATACTTACCTTGAAAGGGGGTCGTGCCAATGATATGGATATGGATAGGTCTAATGGTGCTGTTCATGATAGGTGAAGCAATGACGCCGGGAGTCCTCGTTTCGATATGGTTCGCCGGCGGTTCACTAGTGGCTCTTGTGAGTGCTCTCTTCGGGGCGCCGCTGTGGTTGCAGATAGCGCTTTGCCTTGTGGTCAGCCTCGCACTGCTCATCGCGACCCGTCCGATAGCGATCCGCAGTATCAACCAGAAAAAACAGGCGACGAACGCAGACCGGATGATCGGGCAGACAGGAGTTGTGACAGAAGAGATAGACAACCTCAAGAACCGCGGTCAGGTACTGGTCGGGGGAAACGTTTGGAGTGCGCGCACCGCGACAAACGAGCCTGCGCAGGCGGGTGCGAAGGTGCGTGTTGTGAATATCGAAGGGGTCAAGGCTGTCGTGGAGGAGATCGGGGGCTAAGTCCCGCCGTTCCGAGTATGATAAGGCAGAAAGGGAGATGAATATGTTTATACCGTTAGTAGCGTCGTTGACCGGGGGTGCAATCGCGGTCGCCGCAATAGTTCTTATCGTTATAATAATCCTTGCGTCAAATATCGTAATAGTCAAGCAGTCGCAGGCGTATGTAATGGAGCGACTCGGTGCTTTCCACGCGGTGTGGGGGGTCGGCTTCCATGTCAAGGTGCCGTTCTTTGAAAGGATTGCGAAGCGGGTCTCGCTCAAGGAGCAGATAGTCGATTTCCCGCCCCAGCCGGTCATAACCAAGGACAACGTCACCATGCAGATAGACACGGTCGTCTACTTCGAGATCACCGACCCGAAGCTGTATACGTATGGTGTCGAGCAGCCGATGAGCGCCATCGAGAACCTTACCGCTACTACTCTGCGTAATATTATCGGCGAGCTCGAGCTCGACCAGACGCTCACTTCGCGTGACATCATCAACACCAAAATGCGCACTATCCTCGACGTCGCGACCGACCCATGGGGTATCCGCGTCAACCGTGTCGAGCTGAAGAATATTATGCCTCCGCGCGAGATACAAGACGCGATGGAGAAACAGATGAAGGCGGAGCGCGAGCGCCGCGAGTCGATACTGCGTGCCGAGGGCGAGAAGAAGTCCGCGATACTTGTCGCCGAGGGCGAGAAGGAGTCCGCGATACTGCGCGCCGAAGCTAAAAAGGAACAGCAGATCCTCGAGGCGGAGGGCGAGGCACAGGCAATACTCAAGGTCAACCAGGCGCTCGCCGACTCGCTCAAACTGCTCAACGAGTCCGCTCCCGGTGAGCAGGTGATAAAGCTCAAGGCGCTCGAGGCGTTCACGACTATTGCGGACGGTAAGGCTACCAAGATAATCATTCCGTCAGAGATCCAGGGAATAGCCGGGCTTGCCACCTCGGTCAAGGAGCTGCTTAGCGACGGCACGAAATAGCGAGGATGTTCTTCAGCGAGAGCTGTTCGCCTGAAATAATCGTTTCAACGAGCGACAGTGCCTGCGTGACCGAGTCCGCAGCGCTGTCGCTTCCTCTGTAAAGCGAGTCGAGCGCGAGCGAAAGTGTATGGTTCAGCTCGTTTACGTGGTCGCAGACGAGCACGGTAGAGAAGTACTCACTCCGTTTCTGCCAGAGGTCGTTTGCGGTTTCGACGAGCGAGAGTGCCGCATCCCGGTCATCGATGACGATGCTGCGTCGTGTCTCCTCCAGAAGCAACTGTATTTCGGTGAGCCAGTTTGTTTCGAGTCGCTGATTCAGCGTACAAAGTACGAGGACAAGACAGAGAATGATTATTCCCGCTATAAAGTACTTCATTTGGTGTTCCTTTCCACACAAAAGACGTTTCCGGCATCGTCGAGCGTGAGAAGAAAAATTTTGCCCGGCTCGGGTTTGCCATGGCGCCTCAACCAGTGCTTGACCCAATCTCGGTCGACACCGCGCCGCTCGAGGTTGCTCTCAATAAAATTCCCGTCGCTTATCAACGTAAATGGAATACCTGCTTCGTTGGGGTACAGGTCGAGCATTTTGGGGGTGACAGGGCTCGAGTCCTCGTAGTTTATGACGCTGAGCTGCCCGCCTGGCTCAAGTATTGCGTACCTTATCTTTGAGATATCGGTCGCGTTCTTATTTCTAAGTGCGCTCATAAGCTCATCTATCGATATGCGTACACGTTTGAGTTCCTTCTGGTCGATGGTTCCCTCGCGTATGAGTATGCTCGGTTTTCCACAGGAAAAGGTGCGGAAACGGATGCTTTTAAGCGACAAAAACGTCATTATAAATTCAAGACTTATTATTGCAAGTATCGGGATGATTCCGTGAAGCAGGGGAATGTCCGAGTCCTGCATCGGGATAGTGGCAAGCTCGCTTATCATCACCGTGACTGCAAACTCGCTCGGTTCAAGTTCACCTAGCTGGCGCTTGCCCATAAGCCGCATCACTATCACAACAACGATATACAATATTATCGAACGGAAAAATGCCGTCTGCATTTCGTGGCTCCTCCATACAGAATTTTTATTATATTGGCACGATATGCATGGAATATACTCATGCACTCGGGCATATTATTAGTGCTAAACTCCCGTTTGGAGGCGTGCCAATGGTCAGTCTGCGGGTGTGGATAAGACGCAGGATGGTGCTTGGAAGGCGGAGAAAGCGGGTAAATCCCCGCGCGTCCCGACCGTCGTCCGGCAGAAGACACGCACTGCTGTTCAAACTGGCGCTCGTGGCAGCGGCAGCCGGTGTGCTCGTTTACATAGCCGCAAACAACCTAAAGGAGGTCACAGAAAGTCTCGCGGTCGCACGGATAAATTATCTCGCGGGAACTATCATAAACGATGTAATAGACGAAGTGGTGGCGGGAGAAGGGACCGAGTACGATGACCTCGTGTCGCTCGACACCGACGCGACCGGAAATGTCTCCGCCCTCCGAACCAACATGGTCGCAATAAACCGGCTGAAAGCCGAGGTTTCTGGTCTTGTAATAGAGCGGATAAACTCGCTTGACAGCTCCGAGCTCTCGATACCGCTAGGAAACCTGTTTCCAAGCGAACTGTTCAGCGGACGCGGTCCCGATATACCGGTCATCCTCGTCCCGGTAGGGACGGTGGACACCGAGTTCGAGAGCGTAATGCTGACCTCGGGAATAAATCAGACAAAACACCGCCTGATGCTCAAAGTCACGGTGAACATCGGGGCGCTGTTGCCCGGATTCTCGGCTGATACCGAGGTCAGTACCTCGGTGGGGGTTGCGGAGACGATAATCGTGGGTAAGGTCCCGGGATCGTACACCTACCTCGAGGACACTGGTCAGTCAGGAATGGACATATACGGAAACTTCGACCTGGACGGCAGCGGTGAGTACACCGAACCGCAGTGATGCGCGATGTCCCGGTCAGAAAATCGGAGAAGTTGAAAGATGGATTACAGAGAAGAAATAGAACAACTGCGCGCCGAGCTGCGCGAACACGGGCGTAGGTACTACGTTGAGGACGCCCCGGTCATCACCGACCACGAGTACGACATGCTTATGAGACGGCTCATCGAGCTTGAGGAGCAGCACCCGGAGCTCATCACGCCCGATTCGCCGTCCCAGCGCGTCGGCGGTATTGTGGCTGAGGGGTTCGAGCCGGTAGTGCATCGTTTTCCGCTCCAGAGCCTCAACGATGTGTTCAGCGTCGACGAGGTGCGCGACTTCGACCAGCGTATGCGCGAACTGCTCGGCGAAATTGAATATACCGTCGAGCCTAAGGTGGACGGTCTGTCGATGGCACTTGAATACCGCAACGGTATCTTTGAACGCGGCGCCACGCGAGGGGACGGTGTTACCGGTGAGGATGTCACCTCAAACCTACGCACCGTCCACAGCATACCGCTCCGCCTCGAATTGGACGCCATAAATCTGCCGCAGGAGCTTATCGTTCGTGGTGAGGTCTACATGCCAAAAAAGGTGTTTGTGCAGCTCAACGAGGAGCGAGAGCGCAATGAGCAGCCGCTGCTCGCAAACCCGCGGAACGCAGCCGCCGGTTCTATGCGCCAGCTCGATCCGCGAATAGCCGCCTCCCGACGTCTAGACTTCGCTGCATTCAATCTCGAGTACGTAAATGGAGATAGCTTTACACTGCACTCGGACACGTTGAAGTTTCTTGCACAGTGTGGATTTCAAACAGTGCCCTGTAAAGTCTGCCACACTGCGGATGAGGTGATCACCGAAATTGTACGGATAGGGGAAAACCGTGACAGTTATCCGTACGAAATCGATGGCGCGGTAGTAAAGGTGAACGGTCTTACACAGCGAGAGAGCATTGGAAGTACCGCAAAGGCACCGAGATGGGCGGTGGCATTCAAGTATCCGCCGGAGGAGAAACCGTCGGTGCTGCGCGCGATAACCATACAGGTGGGACGCACCGGGGTGCTCACCCCGAAGGGTGAGATAGATCCGGTGCGCCTCGCAGGGACGACTGTGACAAGTGTAACGCTTCACAATATGGATTTCATAAGTGGCAAGGATATACGCATTGGGGACACGGTGGTAGTGAGAAAGGCGGGGGACATTATCCCGGAGCTTCTGTCGGTGGATATATCAAAGCGCCCGATTGATTCTCAGCCGTATGTGTTTCCTGATGTGTGTCCGGTCTGTGGAGCGCCGGCGGTCCGGGAAAACGGCGAGGCTGCGGTGCGTTGTACCGGAGCGGAGTGCCCAGCGCAGCTTACGCGGAATATCGCGCACTTTGTGTCCCGCAGTGCGATGGACATAGAGGGAATGGGTATAAAGCTCGTCGAGCAGCTCACGCGCGAGGGAATGCTCAAATCGCCTGCGGACATCTATTACCTTACTCAGGAACAGCTCGAAGGTCTTGAGCGAATGGGTGAGAAGTCAGCGGCTAACGTGCTTGCGGCGATAGAGCGTTCGAAGTCTCGCGATCTGTCAAAGCTGCTTTTTGCGTTTGGTATCCGTCACATAGGTGAGAAGGCGGCAAAACTGATTGCGGTAGAGTTCGGCACGCTTGACGCGGTCATGGCGGCATCGGTTGAGGAAATATCCGCGGTGCGCGACATCGGTGAGACGATGGCAGAGAGTGTTGTGCGCTGGTTTGCGACAAACCAGGCGGCGCACATGGTGGAGCGTCTGCGGCAGGCTGGGGTGAACTTTATATGCAATGAGCGCCCGACCGGGACGAGTCTCCAGGGAAAGACCTTTGTTATAACCGGAACACTGCCGACAATGAAGCGCAGCGAGGCAAGCGAGCTCATTGCGAAGCACGGCGGGAAGGTCGCCTCGTCCGTCTCGAAAAAGACCGACTACCTCCTCGCAGGTGAGGACGCAGGTTCCAAACTCAAAAAAGCGCAGGAGCTCGGCGTGAGTATAATAAGTGAGGACGAGCTCCGCGAACTCATAGGCTGAGCAGGTATTTCCGGTGGGCAAAGCGCGTATACATGACATTGAAAGGACGTGCTTTCAATGTGTGACCTCGAAACAAGATTTGAACAGGCTGTAATGCTGCTTCCCACAAAGTTCAGGGCGGCAGCACGCGCACTTTCAACTGAACAGAAATCTGCCGTGGAAGAACTCCGCCTGCGGGTGGTATTCGGTTTGTCGGCGGTGATCGCCGGAAAGGAAATATCTTTACAGCGTGGAGCTTCACAGGACGATATCCTGGATACGGTTGCACGGGCGGCGCAGGGCTCACTGCACAGTGTGAGCGACAGCATCGCCCGTGGTTTTGTCACCGCGCCGGGTGGACACCGAGTAGGGGTGTGTGGAACCGCGATAGTTGAAAACGGGCAGATATGTGGAATGCGGAGCTTTACATCGGTCTCGGTGCGAATTTCAAAGGAACTCAAGGGTATAGGGACAGAGCTTTACAAACGATTTGTCTCGGGAGGACTTCTGCGTTCGACTTTGATAATTGCGCCACCTGGAGTTGGCAAGACTTCGCTTCTTCGTGACCTGGTGCGGCTTATATCTGAGGGTGGACTGCGCGTGGGAGTCGCAGACGAACGCAAGGAGATCTCTGGTTGGGGGGACGACCCAAACACGCCGTCATTTGACCTTGGAGGACAGACCGACGTACTCTGCGGCGCACCAAAGGCGGAGGGGGCGCTGATGCTTCTGCGCACCATGTCCCCGGCGGTGATTGCGATGGACGAGATAACCGACCCGGCTGACATTGCAGCGGCGGAGAAGATCGCATACTGTGGGGTCGCGCTGTATGCGACTATCCACGCCTCGTGTACCGGAGAACTGCGCAGAAGGCGAGGGCACGAGGGGATAGAGCGCATATTTGAACGCCGTGTTGTCATAGAGCGGCGCGCGGATGGGCGGCGGCGCTATCTACTTGAGGAGGGTTCATGGTGACGGTAAGTATACTCGGGGGAGCGATTGTTTCTGCGACCGGTCTGTTTTTAGGGGTATCTGCGGCGTGGGAGAAGTCTGCGGCGGTGCGGAGAATACTCGAGGCTAAAGGGGTCGCAGCTGCGCTGCGTAGGGAAATTTGCGGCAGGCTCAGTCCGTTGCCTGCGGCGGTGAGCCGAGTACGTGCGGAATTTCCGTCCTGCGCGTTTCTTGCTAAGTTTGAGCGGCTTGGGGCGGAGCGCGGATATGAGAACGCGCCTGACTGCTGGAGGGAGGCGCTCAGCAGCGGGAATCTGCGTGGTGAGGCTCTGGAGGCTCTGTACGCGCTTGCACCGGTGATAGGCAGGTACGACCAGCAGGAGCAGAAAGATGCGTTTGACGAGCTCACAGAGCGCCTGGAGGGGATATACCGCGCGGCGCACGAGCAGAACAGGGCAATGGGACGGGTGTACGTTACGCTCGGCATCTGCGGCGGGGCGGCGCTTGCGATACTGCTCGGATAGCAAGATGTGGGCGGCAGGATTTGGGGGGCGAGGGAAAAATTTTGGATTATTGAAAAATAAGTGTTGACAAGTCGCCTCGGGTTAGATATAATAGCAAACGTCTCACGGCACAGCGTCTTCGACAAAGTGTTCTTATGGGATATGGGAGCATAGCTCAGCTGGGAGAGCACATGCCTTACAAGCATGGGGTCACAGGTTCGAGCCCTGTTGTTCCCACCAGGTTATGGCCCGGTAGTTCAGTCGGTTTAGAACGCTAGCCTGTCACGCTAGAGGTCGTGGGTTCGAGCCCCATCCGGGTCGCCATATTTGCCTCTGTAGCTCAGTAGGTAGAGCAGGGGACTGAAAATCCCCGTGTCGGTGGTTCGATTCCGCCCGGAGGCACCATCAGGTTTGGCATGCGCTGATGCGCATGCCAAACTTACCGGATAGCATATTCCCATCTTTGATTGAATAGTATATAGTGTGATGTGGCGCCATAGCCAAGCGGTAAGGCGCGGGCCTGCAAAGCCTTGATCCCCGGTTCGATTCCGGGTGGCGCCTCCAACACCAGCCTTACGGCTGGTGTTTTTTTGCCTTTTCAAAAAAGGAGTTGAGTGTGAATTACTTTCTACATATTCTGCATGTAATCAAAAACTACAAAGCGAATAAAAATTTTTAATATCTCGTTGTTTAAACTGTTAATTTAATGGTGTTTTGGACGATATAAAAAGTAGGTATGGGAAATTGCGGCGTATTGCGGCAAATGGAAAGCTGGGGAGGAGAACAGCGATACAAAAAACATAGTATTCAGTTTCCGCCTACCCATGAATTGTGTATACTTCGAAACCTCTGGCTGGGTGAGGAGGGTAACGAACTCTCGATAGATTTGGACCCGGTCGATGAAGTAGGTATCCACGTAACACCGCCAGTTGGTAATCTCTCAGCAGAAATAGAGCGGTTGCAAATATTGCTCACCGGTGCGGCGTGGAGAAGAATGCGCGAATTGGGAGGAATACTGACCGGGGATAAAGGCGCTCAACCAAAACGGCTGGATGAAGAGGCTTTTATATTTGTATCATCGGACGAGATGGCAGCGTGGTTGTTTTTTCTGCCGTCGGTTGGCGGTGGAAAGGAACTTACGCTTACGCAGTTACAGCAGCTTTTTGTAGTGCGCGGAGTGACCTCAGGTGTTGATTGGGAGTTGCTCAAGCGAATATCCGAATGCGAACAGAGATATTTTCGTCTGTTTACGATAGCATGTGGCGTCCCGTCATTGCGCGGTAATCGGCGGTAATTTGTGCGCGTCTCGCGAGGTTTTCGCAAATACGGTTGGATCAAAGGCTGAACGCCAAACACTCATAGTTATAGGGGGACTGCCATGTGAAGAGGCGGAGCGCAGGCAGATACTCAAGGAGATAGAAGAAATACAGCGCAAAATTGAAGGACTTCAACGGCTTGGTGATGACCCATCGGTTGAGGCAAAATTATCAAAACTTCGCCTAAATCAATATGTAGCCAAGATGAAAATAGAAATATTTGACAAGGATTTGGCTAATATGCTTCCATATGATGGCGATTGCCGCTTACGATGTGCCACGGCATACCCAGGTACAACAGTGACGATAGGGCATGACTCACTACGCATTTCTAGTGTGGAACAGAACTGTAATATCGGGGTTGTGGACGGGTTTGTCGGTCAAATCTGAGGTAGAGGGAAGGTGGAATTGTGAGTATGGTTGTGCAAAGTGAGTTGGAGAATGTATTGAACAGATCGATGCGGGATATTACTAGCTGTTTCGCTGGGATACAGCTATATGAGCAGGATTCATCACTTTCAAATGATATCTGTACTGTTCACACAACCTTTGAGGGCAGTTATGATGATGCTCTGATATTATTTGCGGACACTGCGATGTTTAATCGCCTTGCAAGAAAGGTGCTGCACACCGAGCAGGTGACACAACAGGATGTTGAGGACGCAGCAACCGAGTACTTTAATATAATGCCAGGCATGGATGGTCTGGACACGGCACGCCTGATCATGTCAGCAAACCCGGATGCAAAGATAATAATGGTTTCCTCTCTTGCGTACGACGACGCGATAAAAGAGGCAAACAATATTGGCGCAAAGGGATTCGTATATAAACCGTTTGACCGTGACATGATCATGAGTGCATTTAAAAATGCGTTTTCTCAATGATGCCTGTCGTAAAACATACTGAACTATGATCAGTTGGAGCCGTGAACCGGAAGGTTCACGACTTTGCTGCTATGACCTACAAAAATTAGCATTAGAATTACGTGTTTTTTTATTATTTGTTTATAGAATGTTTTAAGGTTCGAGTGTATAATAGCTTAGATTTTGTTTTTGAGAGTGTTTTGTCTATGGATACAATTAAACTACATAAGCGCGAGATTGAAACATCTTCAGGTCGAAAATTCGGTATTCAGAAAACTCTGGTGCGGTTTTCTGTGCTTGCTGCCATCTCGGTTATAATTGAATTTTTCATAGAGGTGCTGAGCCGGTTTTCGTTTGTGGATGCGTGCAGCTTCCTGTGGAACTCGCCCGCGATGTTCCTGTTCAATGCGCTCATCATATTCGCTACGCTTTGTATATCGGTATTCTTCAGGCGTAGCCTGTTCGTTGCCATAATCACGGGGTTTATATGGGTGGCACTCGGGGTGGTAAACTGTGTTATTCTCACCTCGCGAACGCTTCCGTTTGCGGCGTCGGACATTCTACTTGTGCCTGAAACCATCGTAATAATGCCGCTCTATTTCTCGGTGTGGCAAATAATGGGCATTGTTCTGCTTGCGGTCGCAGTAGTGGTCGGAAGCATATTCATGTTCAAACGCCTGCCCAAATCCGAGCCGGATTACCTTTCGGCGGCTCTCGGGATAGGTGTGAGCGCCGTGATAATCGCGGTTACGCTGTTTACGGGATTGCGCGACGTCAACATTTCTCCGAACCTCGTTGAGGGTTACGACAAATACGGATTCCCGTACAGCTTCTCGATGAGCCTCTTCAACAAGGGCATACGTCGCCCGGAGGACTATTCGGAGGAGGGCATAGCCGCATTTGCGGAGCGCATCGACATAGAGAACGACGACGCGGCGACACCGTGCGCGGTCGATTCCCCAAACATAATTATGCTACAGCTCGAAAGCTTTTTTGACGCCAAGAATATCAAGGGCGCCGAATATTCGACCGACCCCGTCCCGGTGTTCTCAAAGCTTCGGGAGGAGTATGAAAGCGGTATGCTGACGGTGCCGACGGCGGACGGAGGCACAATAAGCACCGAGTTCGAGGTTCTCACCGGAATGAGCCTCGACTACTTCGCTCCGGGCGAATACCCGTACAACACATACCTCCGCTCAGACACCTGCGAGAGCATCGCGTACAACCTCCGTGAGCGCGGATACCGCGCGTCGGTCATCCACAATTTCGAGCGCGATTTCTACGCGCGTGAGACGGTGTTCGGAAACCTGGGATTTGAGGAGTTTACCGCGCTTGAACAGATGGAAAACGTTGAATACAACGAACTTGGCTGGGCACGCGACATCGCTCTGCTCGACGAGATCAAACGGGTGCTGAGCGAGAGCGACGGGCGTGACTTCGTCTACGGCATAAGCGTCCAGGAACACGGAAAATATCCAACCGAACCGATAGAATACGAACGCCATGTAACGGTAAGCGGTATCGAGGACCCTGAACAATTGGCAAGCGTTGAATATTATGTAAACCAGCTTTACGAGACGGATATGTTCCTTGGTGAACTTGTGGAGTATCTTGAAAGCTATGACGAGCCGGTGATGCTGGTCATGTTTGGGGATCACATGCCGGATTTGTCGCTTACGGCGGAGGATCTAACTAAGGGCAACGAGTTTACGACCGAGTATGTTATCTGGACCAACTACGCCGAGCCGGAGCAGGGCAGGGATCTGAATTCGTATCAGCTCTCGGCGGTAGTGCTTGAGCATGCGGGATTTGCAAATGGCGTAATGACCAAGGTCCATCAGCGTCTTTCGGACGATGAGGACTATTCTGAGGTCATGCGGCTCATTGAGTACGACCTTATGTGCGGAGACCGGTACATATACGGAGGCGAGGAGAAATATATCCCGGTAGATCTGGCACTTGACTAGTGAAAAAACGCCGCCCCTACGTATAGCGGGGGCGGCGAAGTTGATTTTGGGGGTGAGGAGAATATGGGAATGGTGGACAGGGTGGAGGACTGTAACCTGTTTATGATGTGTGCGCGGCTCGAGCGAGCTGCGCTGGCTGGTATACCGGACGGTTACGCAATACGCAATTGTCGACCGGACGAGCTTGAGCTGTGGTACCGTTTCCCGTTTGACAACGAGGAGGACAGGCGGAAGTACCGCTCATACATGGAGCTGTATTTCGAGAACGTCTATCGGGAGAGGGAAGCCGAGTTCTGGGATAGGTGCCTGTTTATCTGTGACCGGGAGGACCGACCGGTCGGAACCTGCTTTGCGTGGAGAGCATATGACAGCGTGACCACGATACACTGGTTTAAGGTGCGAAAGGAACTGGAGGGGCGGGGGCTTGGACGCGCGCTCCTGTCCTACGTAATGGGTTTGATTTCGGAGGGGGATTACCCGGTGTATCTGCACACCCAGCCGGGGAGTTACCGTGCCATAAAGCTGTACAGTGATTTCGGATTCAAGTTTCTCACCGACGAAGCGGTCGGGTACAGAAGCAACGACCTGCGGCGTGCACTGTCATATTTGCGCGAGAAGATGGAGCCCGAGGCGTACGCAAGAATAAAATTTACGGAAGCGCCGCCAGAGTTTCTTGCCGCCGTTCGCAGTTCCGAGACTGCACAGTTTTAAATTGTAAATTCAAGCGCCACCGGGAAACCGGTGGCGCTTTAGTTCGTTTACTTGTGGTACAGTTTTTTTGTCTGGTAGCGCGGCTCGCAGGTGAGGTTCACGCCGAGTTTGCGGAATGTGTTCTCGTCGACCTCGGAAAGTATGACGGTGGAGTGTACTTCGCAGTCGCGCAGGTTTTTGAGCTGTGCCATCGCGCGGCGGGCATACGTCTCGGTGGCGGCGGTTATGGAGAGTGCCACCAGCACCTCGTCGGTGTGGAGGCGGGGATTGTGACCGCCGAGATAGCTCACCTTCAGTTCCTGGACCGGTCCGATTATTTCCGGGGTAATAAGGTTGACCTCGTCAGGAATACCGGCGAGCTCCTTGAGCGCGTTAAGAAGCATTGCAGAGGACGCACCGAGCAGCGTCGACGTCTTTCCGGTAAGCACTCTGCCATCGGTGAGCTCGATTGCGGCTGCGGGCTGACCTGTCCGTTCCGCGACCGCGAGCGCCGCACCGACCACCGGGCGGTCAGCCGCTGAGAGGTTCAGCTCCTTCATGAGTATCTCTATCTTGTCCACCTCGCTGCCGTTAGAAAGACCACGGCGCTGGCGGCACATTTCCTTGTAGTAGCGGCGGATTATCTCACCTTTGGCGGCTTGGCTGCACACCTCGTCGTCAACTATCGCATATCCCGCCATGTTTACACCCATGTCGGTCGGCGATTTGTAAGGACATTCGCCGAGTATCCGCTCGAATATCGTTTTGAGGACTGGGAATATCTCAACGTCTCTGTTGTAATTGACCGCAGTCTTTCCATATGCCTCGAGATGGAACGGGTCGATCATATTTATGTCATTGAGGTCGGCAGTCGCTGCCTCGTATGCGAGGTTGACCGGATGCCGCAGCGGGATGTTCCAGATGGGGAAGGTCTCGTATTTCGCATATCCCGCCGAAATCCCACGCAGATGCTCGTGATAGAGCTGCGAGAGGCAGGTTGCCATCTTTCCGCTGCCCGGTCCGGGTGCGGTGACCACGATGAGCGGACGGGTCGTCTCTATATACTCGTTGAGCCCATACCCCTCGTCGCTCACTATGTGCGCAACATCATACGGATACCCTTCTATTACATAGTGGCGGTAGACCTTGATACCGAGAGCCTCGAGCCGGCGCTGGAATGCGGCGGCGGCAGTCTGCCCGGCAAACTGTGTGAGAACCACGCTTCCGACATACAGGTCGAAATTCCGGAATGCATCGATAAGCCGGAGCGTGTCCGCGTCGTATGTAATTCCGAGGTCACCGCGGACCTTGCTCTTCTCGATGTCATCTGCATTTACTGCAACGACTATCTCCGCCTGCTCACGAAGCTGGAGAAGCATGCGTATCTTGCTGTCCGGGATGAATCCCGGAAGCACACGGGAGGCATGAAAATCGTCAAACAGTTTTCCTCCGAATTCGAGGTACAGCTTTCCTCCGAAATGCTGTATTCGTTCCTTTATGTGTTCGGACTGCAATTTCAAATATTTAGCATTATCAAACCCTATGCGCGACGTCATATACTACCCCTCCCAAACTTTTCCTCACAAAACCAATTATAAATTACAGTATAACAAATTCGGAACTTCATGTCCAGCGTGGAAAATGCCGTTTGGCAGGCATGATTTCCGGATAAATTGGTTAGCTTGCCGACTTGACTATGAGGCGTGGGGGGAGTATGCTGTAAACGGTTCAGAATATGCGCAGCAAAGCGCAAATCAGTTTGACGGGTGGTGAATCTTCTTTGGAATCGGGCGACAGTAGATCGAGCGTTGGAAAGCATACGAATCAGGGACACGCTGTCATACTATTGGCGGGACAACTGAAGAGGGTTCACTGTGCGGATAAGCTGGCTGCAATCGGATTGTAAGCCGGCGGTTCGTGCTGGTGGAGGTCCGCTCCTGCGGCGATAACATCGGGTGCAGCGCAAAGCGCGGCGCTCCTGTGAGGCAACGGGTGCGCGGCGTCTGCGTGCGCCTTTTTTCATGTCCCCGGAAATTTCAGGAGGTGCGGCATGGAAAAGAAGCTTGCTTTTGAGCGGTATGAAGAGCTGATAGAGGCGGGAAAGCTCAAAGAGCTGAAAGATGAGCTCGTGGAGCTGAACATTGTTGATATTGCGGAGTTCATCTCCGAAATAGAGGACCGGCATGTGTTGCTGGTATTCCGCATTCTGCCCAAGGACATTGCGGCGGAGGTGTTTGCGTATCTCGACACCGAGTCGCAGACGCAGATAGTCCAGGCGATAAGCGAAAGCGAGCTGCACTATCTGGTAGAGGAGATGTACACCGACGACGCGGTCGATTTCCTCGAGGAAGTCCCGGCGAATATCGTGCGCCGCGTGCTCTCGGTTGCAAGCCCGGAGACGCGCGCGGACATAAACCGTTTTCTTGAATACCCCGAAAACTCTGCGGGAAGCGTCATGACAAACGAAATGGTCGAGCTGCACGACACCGTCACTGCGGGGGACGCAATCTCATTTATACGGCATCACGGCGTGGACAAGGAGACTATTTATAACTGCTACGTCATCGACAGCCAACGCCACCTCGAGGGTGTTCTTCCGCTGCGGAGACTTCTGCTTGCGCAGGATTCAAGCCCGGTGCGCGACCTGATGGACGATGACCGGCAAGTTATAAGCGTCGGGACGCTCGAGGATCAGGAGGCGGTCGCCGACATCGCGCGTAAATACGACCTGCTTGCGGTCCCGGTCGTGGACAGGGAAAATCGGCTCGTCGGAATAATCACGATAGACGATATAGTTGACATAATCGAGGACGAGAACACCGAGGACTTCGAAAAGATGGCGCTGCTTCAGCCGGCAGAGGACACATACCTCAAGACCGGCGTGTTCACGCTTGCGAGAAACAGGATAGTGTGGTTGATGATACTTATGGTCTCTGCCACATTCACCGGAAAGATAATAACCGGGTTTGAAAATATGCTTGCGGCGGTGGCGGGTCTTACGGCGTGCATACCTATGCTGATGGACACCGGAGGGAACGCCGGTAACCAGACTTCGACGCTGATAATACGTGGTCTTGCACTGGGCGAGATACGTGTCAGGGACTATTTTCGGGTGCTGTTCAAGGAACTTCGGGTGGCGCTTCTCTGCGGAACCCTACTTGCGGCGGTCAACTTCTTACGTATGATGCTTGTGTCGGAGGGAGGGTACGAAACATTCCTTATCGTGAGCGTATCGATGCTGTGCGCGGTGATATTCGCAAAGGCTATCGGATGCACGCTTCCGATATTCGCGAGGGTGGTACACCTCGACCCGGCGCTTATGGCAGGTCCGATGATAACAACTATAGTGGACGGAGTCACGCTGCTGATTTATTTCAGCCTTGCGCGTGCATTTCTGATGTGATAAAGAGGTCCGGCAGGCTTTGCTCGCCGGACCTCACACTGTATGCTAGGTCCGGAGTACGCGCCATGTGGTTGCGTGGACACGACCGACGTAACCACGTGGCGAGGAAGTCGTCTACGCAAAATCTGTGCAAAGTCATACGAATTTAGCGCAACGTCAGTTTTCGATAAAAATGTGTGCTAAAATGGATATATCATTTACCTGACGGGTCCCATTAAACTTTAGTCCGGGATCTGTGTTGGTTTTGGCTGAAATATGACATTTTTAGAATTTGTATACGTCTACAATACAGAAAAGGAATTGGCGGCTATGACTAAAAATACAAATTTATTCGAAAGTAAAGTTTTGAATTGGCTTAAGATCCCCGAATACATACGTCAAGAGTTTATGGAAGAAGCGGCACAGAAGAATGATTTCTCGATGCGGATAATTTGTATAATTATCTTTGTGATAGAACTTTTCAATATTTTCCGAGTGCTGTTCATGTCGGCATCTGGTCTTTCCACGCTCAATAACCGAATTTATTTTTCGATGTACTGCGCTCTTATAGCCGTCGCGGTGCTGTGGCTGGTATTGCAGGTCTGGCTGAAACGGGCAACGCCGAAAATCCGGGTGATAGTACAGTATACTGCTACAGATTTGATGCTTTTGTGGCATATGGGTCTCAACTCGTATGATCTTTATCGTGACCCGAACGCAGGGGTCGCCGTGATTACTACCGCATTGCTTGCACTGGCACTGTTTATCCAGCAGCCGCCCTGGTACTGTGTGCTACAGTCTGTAGTCGGGTATGTGCTGTTTTGGCTGATAATGGCGCCGAGGCTTAGCGGGGGAGACCGTCTGAACATGACTATCACATTTGTGGTGGCATTTTCAGTGTCGATGACGTATGCGCATCACACGTCAATAACGCTCAAACAGCAGAAGCAGATACTCCAAATGAACGCAAGATTGCATGAGCTGGTACAATTGGATCCGCTGACAGGTCTGCTCAATAAGACTGCGGTGGAGTACCGCGTTGAGCAGATACTCGAAGGCGTTATACAAACAGGGAAATCGAACGGGATCACTCTTTTTTTGCTGGACATGGATGAGTTCAAAAAGATCAATGACAGCTATGGTCACCCCTGTGGCGACCACGTGCTGACCGAGACCAGTGAAGCCATCCGAAGAGCGTTTTCGGATGCTGATATGCTGGGTAGGGTCGGTGGCGACGAATTTGCCGTCATTTATAACCACGCTATAACGGAGGAGCGGGCGTACGCACTTCGCCAGGATCTCGTCAAGTATATGGATGAGATCACATGGGAGGACAGACCGGTGAATGTTGGCTGCAGCGTCGGTGTCACTATATGTGATATGCCAAAATGTACATATCATCAGTTGTATTCCGAAACGGACCGGATACTGTACCGAGCAAAGGAGAACGGCAGGGGACGGTGCTGCGTTGAGCAGTTGAGCTGGTCCGAAAACGTCAGTTCTGAAGTTGTGGCTGTGTAAAAATCCGGCGAGCAACGCAAAACCCGGCGAGCAAAGCTCGCCGGGTTTTGCGTTGTAACGTGATTGCTTACAGTGCGCGGACTATCTCCTCGGTGTCCGAAGCGATGACAAACTCCTCGTCGGTCGGGATGACAAGGGTGCGCACCTTTGCGCCGTTAGCTGTGACGTCGACGGTGCCGCGAGTGTTGTTCTTCGCCTCGTCTATGGCGATTCCCATGAACTCGAGCCCCTCGACCGCTTCGGCGCGGAGGGTTGCATTGTTCTCGCCAACGCCGGCGGTGAATACGACCGCGTCAACTCCGCCCATGGCGGCGGCGTATGCGCCTATGTACTTCTTTATCGAATAGGTGAAGCACTTGAGCGCGAGCGCAGCGCGCTCGTTGCCATCCTGCTTTGCGGCAATGAGGTCTCGGAAGTCGCTCGAGATGCCGCTGATGCCGAGCACGCCCGACTTCTTGTTGAGGATGTTGAGCATGTCGGAAATGTCGGTTATATTCTCGTTTTTCATGACCGTCTCGAGAATGGCGGGGTCGAGAACACCGGAGCGGGTGCCCATCGGAAGCCCCTCAAGAGGCGTAAGTCCCATCGAGGTGTCGACGCACTTTCCGCCGTCGACCGCGCATATTGACGATCCGTTGCCGAGGTGGCAGGTGATTATCTTGAGCTCGGAGGGGTCTTTTCCGAGGAACTCAGCCGCCTTTGCGGAGACATAGCGGTGAGAGGTGCCGTGGAAGCCGTAGCGGCGGATCTTGTACTTCTCATAGTACTCGTACGGGATAGCGTACATGTATGCGTAGTCCGGCATGGTCTGGTGGAACGCAGTGTCGAACACCGCGACCTGCGGGATGTTGCCCATCGCCTCTTCGCACGCGAGGATGCCGGTGAGGTTCGCGGGGTTGTGAAGCGGTCCGAGCGGGAAGCAGCGGCGTATGGCAGCCTTGACGTCGTCGTTGACAAGAACCGAACCGGAGAACTCGGCGCCGCCGTGCAGCACCCGGTGACCGACTGCGTCTATCTCGTGCATCGAGCTTATGACGGTGGAGGTGAGAAGTTCGATTACCCGGCGGATGGCGTCCGCGTGGGTAGCCATCGCGTTGTCCTCCTCCATTGCGGGCTTTCCGGTCGGGGTGTGCTTGATGTGACCGCCATCGATGCCGATGCGCTCACAAACACCCTTTGCGAGCACAAGGTGCTGTTCGGTGTCGAAGAGCTGATACTTGAGCGAGGAGCTCCCGGCGTTTATGACCAGTATTTTCAAAATAACCATCCTTTCGTCCGCAGACTTGCAATCTCCGGAAGTTACATATATAATAGCAACATCTAATTATATTACTACAAGTCGGTCGTTAGTGCAACCCAAAATACAACATTTTATCCGTTAATATCACATTTTTTATCTGCATCGACAGGAAGCGAGGAACCGCAAGTGAGAGCCGTTGGAATAGTTGCCGAATACAATCCGCTGCACCTGGGTCACCTGCGCCACATAGCGGCGACCCGCGCGGCGTTCGGCGACTGCGCGGTGGTTGTGTGCATGTCGGGGGATTTTGTGCAGCGGGGAGAGCCCGCCGCGTTTTCGAAGCTCGCGCGGGCGGAGGCTGCGGTGCGTGCCGAGGGCGGGGCGGATCTCGTCATAGAGCTGCAAACCCCGTTTTCAATGAGCCGGGCGCAGCGGTTTGCGGACGAGAGCGTGCGGCTTCTCGCGGCGACCGGTGTGGTGGACGCGCTGAGCTTCGGAAGCGAGTGCGGAGACGTCGAAAGGCTGTGCGCCGCCGCAGACGCGCTCCTCGCGCCCGGATTCGACGAGGCGGTGAGGGATGCGCTTTCATGCGGCATGGGCTACGCGGCGGCGCGCACTCAGGCGGCGAAGCGGAGCGCGGGCGGCGAGTGCGCCGAGCTTCTCGCGCAGCCAAACAATATTCTTGCGCTTGAGTATATCCGCGCGCTGCGTGAGCAGAACTGCGCGATTCAGCCGTTCACCGTGCTCCGAACCGGTGCGCGGCACGACGGTGGGGTTTGCGGCGGCGATGCGTCCGCATCGGCGGTGAGAAAGATGCTTGCGGAGGGCGGGGACGCGGCGAGGTTCGTCCCGCGCGGCGCATGGGAGGTGTACACGGCGGAGACCGGGCGCGGCGCGGGCGCGGTGAGCGCCGGCTCGCTTGAACAGGCGATTATGTCCCAGCTCCGGCGGATGCGGGCGGACGACTTCGCAAAACTCCCCGACATAAGCGAGGGTCTGGAGGCGCGGCTGTATGCGGCGGCGCGCTCAGCCGGCTGCGTGGAGGACGTGTGCGCCGCCGCCAAAACAAGGCGGTACAGCATGGCGCGGATACGGCGGATAGTTATGTCGGCGTATCTCGGCATTGAGGAGCGGGTCGCGGCGGCGGGCGTGCAGTACATCCGCGTGCTCGCGATGAACCGGGTGGGGCGCGGGCTTCTCGCCGGTATGCGGAAAACGGCGTCGCTGCCGGTCGTGACAAAGCCGTCAGCCGCGCTGAAGCTCGGTCCCGCTGCGGCTCGGCTCGCGGAGACGGAGAGCCTCGCGTGCGACCTCTATGCGCTCGGGTATCCGAATGCCGCGCTCCGGCGGGCGGGGGAGGACCTGCGCAGTACGCCATATGTGAAGAAACAGGAATAGACGGCGCGCGCTGCGCATATTATCTTGCGAGGTGGTAAGATGGAATGCCGCATAGCTGAGCTTCGCTGCAAGGAGGTCATAAACGTAAAGGACGGCGCGCGGCTCGGCTTTGTGTCCGACGTGGCAATCGAGACCGAGTCGGGCAGGGTGGTCGCGATAACCGTACCCGGAAAGGCAGGGATCTCGCTTTTCGGAAGCAGCGCCAACGACTATGTGATACCGTGGGACGCGATATGCCGCATAGGCGACGACATAATCCTCGTAGACTTCAATTTCAAGCCGAGACCGCCTAAGGAACGGCACTCGTGGTTTTAAAAAATTTTTTGAAAAAAGGCTTGCATTTACCAGCGCACTGTGCTAATATAACAAAGCGGTTCGGAAAGCGGAAACGCTTGCGGGAAGCACAATGCGCTTGTAGCTCAGCTGGATAGAGTGACTGGCTACGAACCAGTAGGTCAGGGGTTCGAGTCCCTTCAAGCGCGCCACGTCGCTGCGGATACATAGTGTCCGCAGCGATTTTCTATTTTCCGAAAACGCTGTCCGGATGGACTGCGGAAAGCGCCGCCGCTTTGTAATTGTGCTGAAAACGCGAGGAGGGGATGAACCCCTCCTCGCGCGCGTTTAGTGTTTATTCATGCGGCGCCTACCTCGTCAGTCCGAAATCATTACGACTACGCAGTCGCCGGCGTCCTGGTACTCCATTATGCGTACGGCTGCATTCGTCTGGTTTCCAACTTCATCCAGCGACATCCCCGCATCTGCGTCGGACGGGGCAACGCCGTAGTTCTCCCATGCGACCCACTGCATAGTGCTTCCGTCCCGCTGCTCAACGCCGCCAACAGGCACCAGGCGCGGGAGACCGTACAGCTCGAGCATCTCGTCCACTATCTGGTTATAGAACTCGAGAAGGGCGTCCGCGTCATCGTCTTGATACAGCATCACAACGACACGCGGAATACCGGTCTCGGCACTGACGGTGAACTGCATGGTGACCGGCTTTCCCATGAAGGTCACCGGGTTCTTCACCGCATACACCTCCGAGCTGTTGGAATCGCTCGCGTCGGGTTCGGGGGAATCGGGGTGGAGCTCGTAGGAGACGCTTTTTGAAACAGCCGTCTTATAATCCTCGCCGAACGGGATCTCGGCAATCTGGAACCTCTTTGCCTCATCCATATACAGCCCCTCGCAGGTGTAGTCGAGCTGCTGGAGCTCCTTCGTGGCGCACGAGCAAAAGAGGGCGAGCGCGAGAACCGCGACAAGACAGATGGAAAGTTTCCTCATAAAAACGCCTCCTTATCGGCTATTAGAACTTTATATATGCTTAAGAATTTGTGAGTGGATAGAAGAATCCGTCAGCTACTGAGACAAATTCCCCATTTCTGTAACCTGAATAATTTATGCTAAACCCAATACCATCTCCGCCTGGACTACCTCCAAAACTAAGCCAAACTGAAGTAAGTGCCTGCGAACTCGGTGAAGAATAATACACGCCCGCAACGGGATGCGCCTGATAAAAGTCCATAACCCAAGGATAATTGTGCCCTATCAAATTCAAATTTTCATCATAAGCGCTTCCTAAAATTTCGCAGCGACCAGTCATTGAGTAAATTTCAAAAGAAGAATTCGTCAATGTGTATTTCGCCGAGAATTCAGTTGGTCTCAGATACTGCACCCATTCAGTTCCGTCAATATACTCATACACTCTGCATCTTGCATTTATGTATATATCAGGTAGAGAAGCTATACCTTCTAAGTACCCTTCGGCAGTAGGAGTTACTGAAAGTGAATTAACCATTTTATTTGTGTCTTCGTCATAGCTATACGGTATTACAAAGTCGAAGATTTTCTCTTCATTTACGGTGGATTCTGTTGTTACCATAATTGCTTGTTGGCTAATACCGTCCGCTGATAGATATTCTATTTGCGATACTTCGCTGTTTGCTGATACTTCTACGCCAGCTGCGGTTGCATAACTTACCATGGTATCATGGTCTATAACCACAACTTGAGAAGATTCCGCTAACACAGAATCTTCCACGGGAGGTTGTGCAGCATAAGCAAAAGAGGTCGAAATCATTATGGCGAGAATAATTGCAAAAATCTTCTTATTCATTTTAGTCATTCCTTTCGTCATAATAATATATTCTTATATTCTGCGTGTAGCTTTAAATAGTAAGTTTGCGCCTAATTTTCTATACCATTGGAATCATCCTCCTTTCAAAGTATTGGATTGAATTATACCTTTGCTATTAGTATACTGATTTTGAAACCAAACATCAATTTCCTTAATATATAAATTTTGGGGGTCGTAATTGTGCAATGGTCCTAAACAAATGTCCCGAAACGGCGCTGCATACCAGCAAAACAGCCAACCGCGGATGGCGGCTGGCTGTTTGGTATATTGGCGTGAAGCGGGTTTTCAGCGTCGGGTACCGACTATCTCGACCTTCAGGAGGTTGGTGTTGCCGGGGGTGTCGAGCGGGACGCCTGCGGCAATGACGACGGTGTCGCCGTTCTTTACGAGGTTTGTCTGCTTTGCGCAGTCGACCGCGTGCATGAGAAGCTCCTCCGAGTCGCTCTGGCGGCGCGCAAGCACCGGGTAGACGCCCCATGAGAGCGAGAGCTGGTGGAAGGTCTTTTCGACCGGGGTTGCCGCGACTATCGGCTCATGCGGACGAAAGCGGGACATTGCGCGCGCGGTGCCGCCGTACTTCGAGAGGGCGATTATCGCGCCCGCTTTGAGGTCGTGGGCGGCGCTGCACGCCGCGTCGCAAATAGCTATGTTGCTGTCCACCGTGCCGAGCTCGTGGGTGGGGTAGCGGTACTCGTCGAGCTCGAACGAGTCGCTTTCCGCCTGCACCGCAATCTTTGCCATGACCTCTATCGCGCGGACCGGGAACATCCCGGACGCGGTCTCGCCGGAGAGCATGACCGCGGAGGTGCCGTCGAACACCGCGTTTGCGACGTCGGTTATCTCGGCGCGGGTCGGGCTCGGGCTCGATATCATCGACTCGAGCATCTGGGTCGCGGTTATGACCATCTTGCCCGAGCGGTAGCACTTGCGTATGAACCGCTTCTGCAAGCCGGGCAGCCGCTCGAAGTCGATCTCGACGCCGAGGTCGCCGCGCGCGACCATAATCCCGTTTGAGAGCGCGAGTATCTCGTCGAAGTTCTCAATGCCCTCTATGTTTTCGATTTTTGATATTATGAGGATGTCACGACCGCCGTTGTAGTCGAGAAACTTGCGGAGCTGGTCAACGTCGGCGGCGCGGCGGACAAAGGACGCCGCTACAATGTCAACTCCCTGCTCGATGCCGAAGAGCAGGTCGCTCTTGTCCTGCTCACTGAGGAACGGCACCGAGAGGCGCGAGCCGGGAATACCTATTGACTTCCGGTTTGTGAGCCTGCCGCCGTGGATTACGGTGCAGTGTATGCGATCCTTTTCTATGCGTTCGGCGCGCAGCCTCACCTTGCCGTCGTCGATAAGAATGGTGTCGCCATCATGCAGCTCGGAAGGGAGTTCACGATAACTGACCGACGCAATGGAGGAGTTTCCGACAAGCTGCTCCGAAGTAAGTATGAACTCGGAGCCCGACTCGATTACCGCCTCGCCGCCCTCAAACTCACCGAGTCGTATCTCCGGACCCTTTGTATCCAGCATTATCGCGAGCGGCACCTCGAGCTTCCGCCGCACCTCCTTGAGCATCGCTATCGCCTCGGCGTGACTTTCGTGCGTGCCGTGCGAAAAGTTCAGCCGTGCCACGTTCATGCCGGCTTTTATCATTTCGGCAACTATCTCCGGCGTCGAACACGCGGGTCCTATCGTACAGACTATCTTCGTCTTGCGCATATATCTACTCCTGAAGTCCTTGAAATATTGTATTGTCCAGCGGTGATAGTATAAGCTGTAACGGTGCAAAGATGTGTTAAGAAATATATAGCTCCCGCTAAGAAGGACGCACTTGTAAAGCTGGCGGCATTCTGTTATGATTGGGTCATAATAGGAAAGGACGCTGACATATGAACGGAAAACTTCATGATGGGCAGCTTAATGAGCTTTTTGAAGAGATTTTAAAACTGCGCACCGCGGATGAGTGCAGGAGGTTCTTTCTCGACCTGTGTACGGTGGGGGAGCTCCGCGCGATGGCACAGCGCCTTCAGGTTGCGCGGATGCTCTGGGACGGTCGCGTGTACAGCGATATAGTGCAGGAGACTGGGGCGTCTAGTGCAACGATAAGCCGGGTGAACCGTTCTCTCGGTGGAGAGCTCGGCGGGTACAGCCTTGTATTCAAACGGGAGGCGAAGGACTGATATGTCATACAGTGTGCTCGCAGCCGGGTATGACCCGCTGACACGTGACGTCAACTACGAGGAGCTTGCGGGCTATCTTGCGGGGAGGCTCGGTGGGCGCGGGGTTCCGGAGGGCGGTCTGCTGCTCGACCTGGCATGTGGGACAGGTTCGCTTGCGTGCGCGCTTGCGGAGCGCGGGTACGAGGTTATCGGTGTGGACTCATCGCCGGACATGCTTTCGGTAGCGCAGTCGAAGGCATACGATGTTAGCGATACACAGCCGCGACCGGTATTCATAATGCAGGATATGCGCTCGCTTGACCTGTATGGGACGGTCGCGGGAGCGGTATGTACGCTCGATGGGCTGAACCACATTCTTGATGAGGACGGATTTGATGAGGTACTGCGCCGGCTCGCGCTGTTCATCGAGCCGGGCGGGTGCCTGGTGTTCGATATAAACACCCCCTGCAAGCTCAGGGGACTAGACGGGCACGCATTTCTTGACGAGGCGGAGCGCGAGGGGATATTCTGCGCATGGAG
>CALXFK010000042.1 GCA_944387575.1 uncultured Clostridia bacterium | reverse complement strand
CCGCCGCTCCACTGTTCGACCCACACCTCGCCGCCGAGACGCTGGTGCGTGAGGTCGGTTTCATAGCGCACGATGCAGCGCGAGCCGGTGCTCTCCCGCTCAGCGAGCCGGAGGTAGTCGTGCTGCGCGAGCGGGTCGGTGAGGAAGAACACCGCGAGCGCCGCGCAGACCACCGCCGCCGCGACCGCGAGCCAGAACGGGGGTTTTCGGTAGTTCAGCGCCGCCTTCACGCGAGCCTTTACCCCGACTTCGCCGAATGCGGGCGGGTACATCGGGCGCGATGGAAAGCCACGCCGCCCGGTGCCGAACGACAGCAGCGCCTGCGAGTAGTCCGCTCTCCCCTCCCGGTCGAGCCCGCGGAGCACGCGTTCGTCGCACGCGAGTTCTATGTCACGGCAGAAAAGCGTGTACGCAAGCCAGACGAGCGGGTTGAACCAGTACACCGAGAGCAGCAGGAATCCGAACGGCTTCCACCAGTTGTCGAGGCGGCGTATGTGCGCTCGCTCGTGCGCTACGACCTGCTCGAGGTTTCGCGGCTCGAGACCGAACGGAACATATATTTTCGGATACACAAGTCCGAGGGTGAACGGCGAGGTCACCCGCTCGCTCTGAAAGATGTTGCCGCGGAGGAGAACTGCCGTGCGTACCCGCAGTTTTAGCCGCGCATAGCCAAAAACCGAGTATGCGAGCATCAGGATGGCTCCGGACATCCAGATTGCCGAAAACGCGGGCATCAGTGTCCGGACCGGTTTTGCGCTGTCACCGAGGGAGGTGGTGGTTGGCGGTGAAGTTTCGGGGGACGTCTCTTCGGGAACCTCGACGGGCGGCGGCGCGGAGTCAGCCGAGGGTATGTCCGAAGCCGTCGCTTCAGCGGGGAGGAGTTCGGCGCTAGGAACGAGACTCAGCGCGCTCTCTATCGAGAACGGACAGATCAGCCGCACCGCGACGATGCCCCAGAGCAGCGCGCGCGACCACTTCGGCGCTCCCTTTAAAATCAGCCGGGCGACGACCACCGCGCAGATGAGCAGCCCTGCGGAGAGGCTCATATTCAACACGCGGGAAAACAAGCCGGTCACCGTTCGCCCCCCTTTCTGAATTCGTCTATCATCCGCTGAACTTCGTCTATCTCCTCATCGCTTATCTTGCTGCGGCGCGCGAAGGCCGCAATAAACGCGGGCAGCGACCCGTCAAACCTGCGCTCGACAAATTCGTCGATGGCGGACGCCTGCACCTCGTCGCGGCTGACAAGCGAGCGAACGATGGTGTTTTCGTTGACAAGAACGCCCCGCTCCGAAAGACGCTTTATAACCGTGTATGTAGTGGTCGGTTTCCAGCCAAGCTGCTCGGAGCACAGCCTGACAAGTTCGCTGCTTTTCACCGGTTCGTGCTCCCACAGAATCAGGCAGAACCGGTACTCGCTTTCAAATATTCTCGGTGTCGCCATTCCTGTCTCTCCTCTCTAATGCGTTAGAGCTGATTTTACTCTACCACATTAGAGCAACCGTGTCAACCGGTCCGGGATAAATTAGCGGGGCGCCGGAGGAAAGATTGCGGGATGTTGAATTTAGTGATATAGTGTGACATAATAGAGAGGAATTGTAAAAGTTCGGATAATGGAGGATGGATCATGCAGCAGACGCGCAACAGTTTTACGGGGAAGGTGGGGTTTGTTCTCGCCGCGGCGGGGTCTGCGGTGGGGCTCGGGAACATATGGCGGTTTCCGTATCTCGCGGCAAAATACGGCGGAGGAGTATTCCTGCTTGTATATATAGTGCTCGTTATTACCTTTGGTTTTGCGCTGATGGTAGCTGAGGTGGCGATAGGGCGCAGGACCGGACTGAGCGCGGTGGGGGCGTACAGGGCGCTTGACAAGCGTTTTTCATTTTTGGGGTATTTGACGTCGCTTGTGCCGATAATAGTGCTTCCGTACTACTGCGTCATAGGAGGATGGGTCACGAAGTTTCTGTTTTCGTATGCCGCGGGGCAGGGCGCGCAGATGGTTCAGGACTCGTTTTTCAACAATTTTATTGCGCAGCCGGTCGAGCCGGTGCTGTGGCTCTGCCTGTTTGTGGGGGCGACGGCACTTATAGTGTTTTTGGGGGTGGAGAGCGGCATTGAGAAGGCGAGCAGGTTCATGATGCCGGTGCTTGTGGTGCTGTCGGTCGCGGTGTCGGTATACTCGGTGACGAGACCGGGGGCGCTTGCAGGGATAAAGTACTACCTCATACCTGATTTCAGCCGTTTTTCGCCGGTCACGGTGCTTGCGGCGATGGGGCAGATGTTTTACTCGATGTCGCTTGCGATGGGGATAATGGTGACATACGGTTCATACATGAAAAAGGACACCGACCTTGAGAAGTCGGTGTCGCAGATAGAGCTGTTTGACACCGGGATGGCTTTTGTAGCGGGGCTTATGATTGTGCCCGCGGTGTTTGCCTTTTCGAATGGGGACGAGAGCGCGCTCAACGCGGGCGCGAGCCTGATGTTCATAACGCTTCCAAAAGTGTTTGCCGACGCCGGTACGCTCGGTTATATTGCGGGCGGGGTGTTTTTCCTGCTTGTGCTGTTTGCGGCGCTCACCTCGTCGGTGTCGCTCATGGAGACGGTGGTCTCGATATTCCGGGACAAGTTCGGGTGGGGGCGCAAGGGCACCTGCCTGCTTGTCACTGCGGGGTGCCTGCTGCTTGCGCTGCCCTCCTCGCTTGGGCACGGAGTGTGGAGCGGAGTGACGATATTTGGGATGAACTTCCGGGAGTTTTTCGACTTTATCAGCAACAACGTCATAATGCCGGTGGTGGCGTTCGTGACCTGTATCTTCGTGGGATATTTCATCAAACCGAAGCTTGTGGAGGATGAGGTGTTAATCTCCTCGGCGTTCAGGCGGCGCAGGATGTTTGAGGTGGTCATAAAATATATCGCGCCGGTGTTTATAGTGCTGATACTGGTGTCGTCGCTGCTCGACGCGCTCGGGATAATGACGATATGATGCGGCTTGAGCGCCTGAGCCTATCGCGTGTGAAAGCGCCGCCGAAGCTCGCGCAGGAATTCGCTTCCGAGGGTCACGGCGCATGCGGCGAGCAGCGTCACGGCGGTCACGCCCATAACGGCGAGCGCCCACCGGCTTTCCTCGCGCCACAGCGCAAGTCCGGCAGCCGAGCCTGCAATGGCGAAAAATATGAGCATCAGCAGCGGGAGCATGTTCTGTTTCTGCCGCTCGAGGTCGGTAAAGAACAGCACGGCGGACACCGCAAGCGCGCCGAAGCAGACTATCGGAACGACCTCCACCGCCCATCCGGGCGCGAGAAACAGGTCGACCGAGATGAGCAGCGCGCAGCAACATACGATAAGCTTTATGAACTGACTTATGCGGTTGTACTCAACGAGGTCGGGGGACAGCACCAGCGTCCAGACCGTGTAGAGCGATATGAGTACGACAATGCTCCACGCACTGCCGCCGGTGACAAGGTTCAGTGCAGGGCAGACGAGCGCCGCGAAGAGGAACGGCCAGCGGAGGATCTCGAGCAGCCTGCGCCGCCTGAGCCTGCGCCGCTCGGGCTGCGGGTACGTAATTTTAAGTTTCATACAGTTCGCTCCCCTCTGCGGTCACGGGTACCCCGTTTTCCGAAAGTAACCGGTGCATCTTTTCCTCGAAGGTCGGGTCGGCGGTCATCTTCGTGATGGAGAAGGTCGCGGTGTCCCCGACGGTCACGAGGGCGCAGCAGGCGCGGTTGGTTATCGCGGTGCCGAGGACGAAGTCCATGCTCTCGATGTGTTCAGCCATTTCGGCGGGAAGCGGGACCACGCCCAGGTTTGAGAGCGTGTTCGAGAATATCCTGTCCCCGAGAAAACCGTAGACCAGCCGCGCCGCCGGCTGTTTAAGCGCGAGCGGGAAATATTTCAGCGCGGCTACGAGCCGTTCGGTGGCGGTGAGCATTTCGCTCATAGCCTCGCGGGATGCCTTCTGTCGGAGCTGCCGGTCGATGTCTGACGCAAGCGAGGCGACGTCGGTCTTTGTGTCGAGGGGCAGGCGTATGCCGCAGTACATGGAGAAATTGCGGACGGTGCGGGAGGGGTAGAACTTCCGCATATTTACCGGGACCTGGATGCTCGCCTCGCCGTGAAGCTCATCGGTCGCGGTTCGCCCCGCGATAAACATGAGCGCGAGAAGGAATGACGTGACGGTAGAGTGGTACTTCGATGCCGCCGACTTCAGTGCGGAGGCGCTCATTTTCAGGTGAATGATGCGACAGGGCTTGGTCTTGCAGAGCTCTCCGCTCATCTGAACAGCCGCTCTCTCAACAAACCCGGATGCGCCCTGGCTTAGCGGGACGCGCGCGAACGCATTTTCAAACTCCTCCGCGTCCGGTTCTGTGTTCGGGTCCCAAACCGTTTCGCCGGCTGGGATGCTGACGCCGGTGAGACGCAGGTACTCGGCGGCAAGCGACTTCAGGAAGATCATCCCACCGGTCCCATCGGTTAGAACGTGGAAAAATTCGACGCTTATGCGGTTTGCAAAGTAGACAACGCGGAAGGACTGCGAACCGCTTCGCGCGACCCTGAGGGGTTCGCAGGGGACGCTGCTCTCTCGCTCGACGCAGAAGCGGCGCTTTGTTGTGTCGAGGTAGTGCCAGAAGAAGCCCTTTTTCAGGGTCGTGGCAAAGCTCGGGAATCGCTTTATCGTAAAATTCAGCGCCATTTGGAGCAGTTCGGGGACGACGTCCCGGCGCAGGTACACCGAGAGACGAAAGACCGACATTCTTCCCTGCTCCATCGACAGCGGGTACACCTTTGCGGCGTCGTCGAGCGGGAACCACAGAACCGGCGGGCGCGCGTAGAACCCGCCGAGGTTTGCCGGGTCGAGCCGCTCGAGCGCGCGGCGCAGCGGCAGCCCCGCGTCCGAGAAATAGATTATTGCACGCTCGAAGTCGGAGCGCAGTTTGCGCTTTTCAGCGTCCGCTATCAGGCAGTGTGCGTCGAACTCCGCAAAAAAGGTGCGGAGCAAATCGGAATCCTCCTCCGAAAGGCTCTCGGTGTAGCCACGGAAACGGTCTCGCGTGTCCTGTTTCATGCAGCTCTTCCCTCCCTTTCCAGTGGTGATTACAATTGATTATAGCAGACTGCGCGGCGTGTTTCCAGTGCGCGTGAGAAACGAAGGGGTCTGCTCCCCGCAGAAAAAGGGAGCAGACCTCTGGTTTTCAGTATGTGTACTGACCTGCCGTGCCCGGATTGGCTATCACTCTACGCCGAATATGGCGTACATCTTTCCGGAACCGGGAAAGCCCTTGCTCGGGAAGTCGGGGTATTTTGCCATCAGTTCCCTGTCGTAGTCCACGCGCAGGTCGGTGACCTCGTCGAAGCACATCGTCGGGACCGAATCGGCGGTGACCCTCGGCCACTCAGGGATAAGCTCGAAGTTGGGGTCACCGGTGGTTGCAAACTGCACCCAGGCGCCCGCCATCTGGTCCTCAAGCCGCTCCGAGACGCCGGGGATGTACTGCGCCTCTATATACGCTGCATTGTGGAAAACATAGCACTCCTCCGCGTTGTGCCAGGGCATTGTGCCGTAGTTGAACGGAGCCTCGAGATTGAACATCCAGTTCCAGGTGTTCCCGCCGGCTTTTGCGCGCTCCTTCGAGAAGTTGAGGCAGCCGCGGCGCAGCCTGGTGTCGATGAACAGTACGTCGGCGAGGTTGCGGTCGGGGTACGCCTTCTTGAAGAGCTCCACCATCTCATCCTTGCGGTCGCCGAATGCGTCGTTGAGGTGACCGTTCAGAGTGTTTTCATCCCACTTGTTCTTTATGGAGTCACCGATTTTCCGGTCGAAGTTGTTCGAGCTCTCGCCGAGAACAGAGCCGA